>JBOHSB010000033.1:0-23423 GCA_050733015.1 Gemmatimonadales bacterium | reverse complement strand
GCCCTCGTCGGCTGCGCCACCGGCCGCGCCACCGGCATCGCCACCAGCGCGGCGGCGAGGCCCGCGTGCAGCCACGAAGGAATGGATTCGAGGGTTGGCATCGCTCGCCTGGCGTGAAGGTGATGGTGCACCCGTCCATCGTGAACTTAGGCGCCCCGCCGCCGCTTGGCCAACGCGGGGAAACGACGACGGGACCGCGGCGCTCCGCGGTCCCGTCGGCCATGCCTCGGCTGGATCAGCTCGCCGGTTTGACCGCCGGCCGTCCCGGGGACAGTTTGGCGTCGCTCCTCGCCTTCACATAGCTGTAGATCTTGTCAATCGTTGGAATTTCCATCCCGAGCGCACACCACGACGGCATGCCCTTCTCCGGGCGGCCGGCGCAGACCGTCTGCATGAACAGCTCCTTGGTATTGATCGGGCCGGCCGGCTTGAGCGACAGGATCAGGTGTGGGGCGAAGGACGTTCCCAGCGCGTCCTCGCCGTGACAGCGGGCGCAGTTCAGGTTGAACTGCTTCCAGCCGTCGTACACCTCCTGGGTCACAGTGTCCCGCGGCGCCTGGTGGTAGGCGTCGCGAAGCTCCTGGGCAACGGCGCGCGTCGTCACGGCCGATGCGGCCAGAAGCACGCCGGCACCGAGCACGAGCCGGCGGAGAACGGCGGTGAAGGGCGTGCGCATGCTGGCAGACGTTCCTTTCGTGTGCAGGGAGGACTCCTAACTGCAGCCGGCCGCGCATACTCCGCGACCGGCGATGGAAACCTGGTGATTTTTGAGCTTCGGCTGGCGACGGGACCGCCAGCGGCAACCGGCGTGCCGGGTCGAATCAGCCCGGCCCCGGCTTCTTGGCCGTATCGGCTGCGGACTTCTCCTGCGCCTCGGTCACGATCGGCATGACCGGGACATTGTATTGCTTGAGGATGGCGTCGATCTCCGGACGCCGGCGCTCCAGCACGGCCTGCAGGCTGTCCCGGAACTCCTTGTCCCGACGGCGGATCGCGATGCCCATGTTGTACTGAAACGGGATATCGCTCAGCGAGTCCTTCGGGGGAAGCGGCGTTAGCGTCAGCGGCACGGGGGACTGCTTGGCGAAGTAGCCGGCGAGCGGGCCCCAGGCGATGGCGATGTCCACGTCCTTGTTCGCCACGCCCTTGATGATGTCCTCGGGGCGGTCCTGGTCACTGTAGAAGGTGAAGTAGCCCTTGAGATTTCCGACCACGCCATAGCGGCTGAGCGCCATGGCCGGGGGCGAGTTCTCGGCGTCAGCGGTGTACATGTTGACGCCGATCTTGAGCTTCTTGAGCCGCGGATCGGCGAGGGAGTTGAGGTTGTCGAGCCCGCTGCCCTGGCGGGCCACGAACACGTACCCCGAGCGGAAGTAGGGTTTGGTGACGCCGGCCATGTCCAGGCCCGCCGGCGCCTCCAGGGCCATGTCGCAGTACATCCCGTTCAGGATCCGGAAATAGCCGCGGCGGGTCGGGTACCAGACGTAGGTCAGCTTGGCCTTGAGCTCGGTGGCGATCAGCTCGGCGATCTTATTCTCGTAGCCCTCGTTCTTGTTGTTGGACGAGGGCATGTTGTCGGGATCGGCGCAGACCCGGATGACCGCGGGGTCGCGTGGAGCGGGGCGTTGCGCCTGCGCCGGCCTGGCGGCGGTCAGACCGGCGCCGGTCAGGAGGAGCAGGCAGAGCACATGGGGAATACGTCGGGACATCGCTGCGTCCTTTGTGCGAGTCTCACCGAAAGACCACGGCGCCGGAGCTGACCGCGCCCCGGCGCCGTGCTCATTTCGTAATCTACCCCCTTGGCGACCGGAGGCTATCCCCTCCGGCCGACCGGGGGTCCAGCGGTATTACTTGGCCATCGGGGTGTTCTTCAGCCCGAAGACGGTCATGACGCCGCCCTGGGTGCTGAACTGGCCCGCGTCGCCGAAGGCGCCGAGCGCGCCAAGACCGGCGGTCGGATCCTCTGCGCCGATGCCCGCGGCCACGCCGATGCCGGCCCAACCACCGATGCCCGAGTACACGGCTACGTTCTGCGAGCCGTCAGGTGCGGTGTAGGTCATCGGGTTGCCGATGATGCCCGAGGGGGTCTTGAACTGCCAGAGGACCTTACCGGTCTTGGCGTCGACCGCCTTGAGCCAGCCTTCCATCGTGCCATAGAAGACCAGGCCGCCGGCCGTGGTGAGCGCGCCACCATACGCCGCCAGGTTCTCCTTGATCTCCCACACCACGGAGCCCTTCATCGGATCCCAGGCGATGAACCGGCCGCGATGGCCGCCGGGGCCCGGGAACATCCGCACGATCGCGCCGACGTACGGCTGACCGGCGGTGTACTTCACCTCGACGCCTTCATAGTCCATGCAGATGTGGTTTGCCGGGACGTAGAAGAGGCCGGTGACCGGTGAGTACGCCGAGGGCTGCTGATCCTTGAAGCCGATGGCCGCCGGGCAGATGCCCTCGCCATTCTTCTTCGAGGAGGTGCCGTACTTCGGATCCTTGACGGGAACGCCGGTGGTCACGATGCCCTCGACCGGGGTGCCGGTGCCACCGTTCTTGGCCCAGTTGATGGGGCCGTACGCGTTGCCCACGATGACCTTACCGTTGGTGCGGTCGACGGTGTAGGCGATGCCGTTCCGGTCGAAGTGCGCGAGCAGCTTCTTGCCGCCGCTCTCGAACAGCACGTTCTCGTTCACGCCGTCGTAGTCCCACTCATCGTGCGGCGTCATCTGGTAGGCCCACGCCGCATGCCCGTTGTCGGGGTGGCGGGCGAACATGGTCATCGACCACTTGTTGTCGCCCGGCCGCTGGTCGGGGTTCCAGGTGCCCGGGTTGCCGACGCTGTAGTAGAAGAGGTCGAGCTCGGGGTCGTAGGAGTACCAGCCCCAGGTGGTGCCGCCGCCCCGCTTCCACTCATCGCCCTGCCAGGTCGACACGCCGAGGTCCTTGCCCTTCATTGACGGATAGTTCGCGTTCGCGTCGCCGTCGATCAGGACTTCGTCGTCCGGGCCGGTGCTGTACGCGGTCCACAGGTGCTCGCCGGTGTTGGCGTCGACGGCCGTGACCCGGCCCCGCACGCCGAACTCACCTCCGGAGATCCCCATGATGACCATTTCCTTGCCCGACTTGGTCTTGATGTAGATCGGGGCGTTGGTCATCGTGGCGCCCTGCTTGTAGCCGTTGGCCTCGGGCCCGGCGTTCGAATGATCCGGGTGCTTGGCCTTCCACAGTTCCTTGCCCGTCTTGGCGTCGAGGGCGATCAGCTCACCCTGCAGCGCCTGGATGTAGATCTTCCCGCTCGGGCTGTAGGCGGTGCCGCGGTTCACCAGGTCGCAGCACGCGATTGGAATCGCGTCGGGCGACTGGTTCGGCACGTACTTCCAGATCTGCGGCGCGCCCGGCTTCGACAGGTCGAGGGCGTACACGATGTTCGGGAACGAGGTGTTCACGTACATGGTCGACCCGACCACGAGCGGGTTGCCCTCGTGACCGCGCAGCGTGCCGGTCGAGAACGACCAGATCGGCCGCAGCTCGCCGACGTTGGCCGTCGTGATCTGCTTGAGCGGACTGAAGCGCTGCAAGCTGTAATCACGGCCGGTCATCGTCCATTCGCCCTCTTTGCCATTCAGGGTCCAAGCCCCTGAACGCGCCTGGGCGCTGACGGACGCAGCGACGGCCAAACTCAGCCCCGCTGCGATTCCGCCGGACAGCACCTTCTGCGTAAAGCGGTTCATAACTGACCTCAGGATGAAGGGTGGTTCTACTGCTCTACTGCATTTTCGTTATTTCGTTGCCACGTGCTGGCTGACCTTGTGGTGCCTTGACGCATCTGCGAGTGCCGGGGCGGCTGAGGCGGCGACTGGGCTCGAGTCCCGCTCGTAACTGCCGGCCGGCGCGACCTACAGGCTAGCAGGACGGCCGGGGTGGCGACGGCGGACCTCGTTCGGCCATCGCGTGATCCCCGCGCTCGCTGCGGGAAGGGGTTCGCCCTGAAGTACGCCTCGAGACACCACCGCGGATGGCTGCGGGGCGCGCCACGGTGTCAGGGCACCGGGCTGTACTCAGGCACGAGGCAAGACTGGAAGAGGAGCGGCACTGACCGAGGGGAAGCGACAACGGGGATCGAGGATGAGCGTTCACTGCCGACCGCTCGCGCATCGTCCCCGGGCGCCAGGCGCCATCGCCCCCGCACGCCCGCGCGGTGACCAGGGAGGAATACCACATCGTGCCAACGGTGGAAGCGAACGGGAACAAGCCCATCTCACCCCTCAGCGTCGCCGCTGAACCACGTTGTGCTCGTTAAAGAACTGCACCTGGGGAGGCGGCCTTACCCTCTTACCGCCTGAAGATTCTACTGGTTCCCTGTCCAGGGAACACGGAGTTTTCCCGGAACAGTCGGGCGCGGTACCGGGTCCGTCAACATCAGTCAAGTCGCCGACTGCGGGAGGCTTAGAGGGGCCAGTATACATCGTGCAAAATGAACTGTCAATCACGGGTTCGGGCCAGTTTCGGACCGCCAGACCCGGGCCCCGGCCGCCGCGAATCCCCCTTCGAAAACCCGGCCGGCCGGACCGACCAGCGCCGCTGCCCGTGCCGCGATGTTTCGTGACTCGTCCTGGTCGCCGGAGAGCCCGTACACCGCCGGTCCCCAGGAGCTCTGGCCCACCCCCGCGGCTCCCCATTCCGCCATCCCTCGGACCAGCGTCTCGGAGGGACCCGGGGCGAACACACCGCCCTGCGAGGGCGCAAACCACGCGCCGGTGACGCGCTGGATTTCGGTGAGGGCGGCGCCGAACCCACCCAGCTCGGCTTCCACCAGCGCTGGCAGCAGCTGCATCAGCACCAAGTGGGCGACCCGCTCCACCTCCCGCTCCGCCGGCGGTGGCAACTGCTCGAAAGCCGCGGCCTCCGCGTCGCCGCTCAACCCCGGCGACCCGGCCGGCACCGCGACCACGCAGCGCCACGAGGGCGGCAGGACAAAGCGGGCCAGCAGCGGCGCGATCTCGTCCGCTCCCGCCCGCCGGCCTCCCTCCACGATGAAGCCGCCCAGAGCGAATGTCCAGGTGCCGATCGCGGACCGGCGCCCTCGCCCCACCGCCTGCGCCAGCCCGACGGCGTCCGTCGGGAGCCCGTGCAGCTCGGCCAGCGCGCGCGCCACCGCCAGACCGAGCTGGGTTCCCGAGCCCAGGCCACTGTGGGTCGGGATGGCGCGGTGCACGGTGAGACGGGCCCCGCCTCGCAGCCCGTGATGGGCGAGGAATCGCTCGGCGAAGGCCTGGGCCCGCGCCGCGTCCGGCCCGTAGGCGCTCAGCCGATCGTCCGGGACCGCCTCGAGCAGGAGCGAGGGCGACGGCACCGCCGCGCCCAGCCCGCCGAAGCGCCGTCCCAGCGCGCCGCGCAGGTCCAGCACCCCGAAATGGAGGCGGGCCGGCGCCTCGATGAAGACGCTACCGCGACCGCACATACTCGGTGAGCAGAGCCATCGCCTCGTGCTCGCGCGGGCCCGCGGTCTTGTCCACGATCACCTGCAGGCGGGCAAACTCCGTGCGGATCTCCTCGGCCGGGATCAGGTGGGTCCGGGTGGCCAGGATCGCGGCCTCGAGCACGGCGTGTCGGGCTCGGTTGAACCCGAGAAAGTCGCGCCGGCGTCCATGGTGGACCACCCGGGTCTCGATTCGCGACCGCGGCGGCGTGTCGTCGATCGACACCACCTCGAGCTCGCGCCACGAGCAGGCGGCTTCCAGCACCGCGCCGCGCACCACCGAGGCCGGTGACCAGGGAAACCGCGGGCTGGAGATGGCGCCCTGCGCGAACAGCAGGACGTCATCGGTCAGATTGACGACGGCCACCCGCGAGTCCCGGACATTGCGGAAGGTGGTGGTCTCGAGAAACGGCTTGATGACGATGACCGGGTCGCCCCACTCGACCCCCATGGGCGCGAAGTTGATGCTGCCGTCCGCCGCCATCGTGGTCAGGATGGACTCGATGATCACCGCACGAGGTCCACCGGCGGAGGCGCCGAGGCGAGCGTGTTCGGCTCGGGTCCCGCGGCCACCAGGACGCAGTCGGCGGCGACGGGCACCGGACGGGGCGTGACGGGCACGCCATGGAGGAAATGATCCACCAGACGATACCCGTGCTCGGTCAGCACCGACTCGGGGTGGAACTGGACCCCGTACACCGGGTCGCGGGCATGCTGAACCGCCATGATCTCGCCGTCCTCGGAGGTCGCGGTGACCTCGAGACCGTCCGGCACCGAGGCGGGCGCGATGACCAGCGAGTGGTAGCGGGTCGCGCGGAACGGCGTGGGCAGGCCGTGGAAGATGCCGGTGCCCTGGTGGTGGATCAGAGAGGTCTTTCCATGCATGGGCCGGCCGGCCCGGACGATCTCGCCGCCGTAGGCCGCCCCGATGCACTGGTGACCCAGGCACACCCCGAGGATGGGGATGGTGGCGCCGAGCCGCCGGACGACGTCGGTCGAGATGCCGGCTTCGGTGGGGGAGCAGGGGCCGGGGGAGATGATGATGTGCGAGGGGGCCAGCTCGGCCACGTCCTCCACGCTCAGCGCGTCGTGGCGGTGGACCATCGGCGTTTCGCCGAGCTCCCGGACGTAGCGCGCCAGATTGTAGACGAAGGAATCGTAGTTGTCGAGCAGGAGGATCATGGGCCGGCCAGCGCGGCGATCAGGGCCCGCGCCTTGTCCAGTGTTTCCCGGTATTCGAGCTCGGGATCGGAATCGGCGACGATGCCGCCGCCCGCCTGAAAGTACACCCGGCCCCGGAGCGCCAGATAGGTACGGATGACGATGCTCGTGTCCATCGCGCCGGTGGTGGACAGATAGCCGATCGAGCCGCAGTACACGCCGCGGCGCGACGGCTCCAGCTCGGCGATGATCTCCATCGCGCGAACCTTGGGCGCGCCGGTGATCGAGCCGCCGGGGAACGCGGCGCGGAGCAGGTCGACGGCGCCCTCCGTGGGGTCGAGCTCACCGACCACCGTCGAGACCAGGTGATGCACCGTCGGGTGCTGCTCCAGCGCGAACAGCTCGGGCACCCGGACCGTTCCCGGCCGGCACACCCGCGACAGGTCGTTCCGGAGCAGGTCCACGATCATGACGTTCTCGGCCCGATCCTTGTCGCTCTCGGCCAGCGCCCGGCCCAACGCCGCGTCATGCATCGGGCCCACGCCCCGCGGCCGCGTGCCCTTGATCGGGCGGGTCTCCACGTGGCGTCCGTTCTCGTCCAGCCAAAGGAACCGCTCGGGCGACGCGCTCATCACCCGAAGGTCTCCCCAATCGAGGTAGGCGGCGAACGCCGCGGGGTTGGCCCGCCGTAGGCGGGCGTAGAGGTCGAAGGCCGGCTCGGTGAGCGGGGCCTGGAACCGCTGGGAGAGGTTGGCCTGGAAGATGTCACCCGCGACGATGTAGTCCCGCACGCGGGTCACCGCGTCGAGGTAGCCTCGGTGGGTGAAGGTCGACCGCAGCCCGATGGGCTCGGCCCCCTCGACGCCGAGCACGGGATACGACGGCGCCTCGTCGGCCGGCGACGGGGTGGGGAGAACGGGCTGAGGCCGACGGGTCGCGGGGCCGCGAAGCCGCTCCTTCACCATGGCCAGCCGCTCGCGCGCCCGGATGTCGCGCGCGGCGCCAGTCTCGGGCAGCCCGGTAGAGATGACCCACGCCGTTCCCAGCCGGTGGTCCCACGCAATCACCCAGTCGTACAGACCGAGCATCACGTCGGGGATCCGCAGATCGTCGTAGCGGGGAGCAGGCAGGCGCTCCAGTACGGCGCCGTAGTCGTACCCGATGTACCCGGCCGCGCCGCCCTGGAACGGGGGCAGCCCCGAGATCGGCGCCGCGGCGTGGGGTGCGAGCAGGTCACGCACGGCGAGCAGCGGATCGCGCTCCAGCGGCGCCCACTCGAGACCGCGGCCGCCGATCTCGGTCCGGCCGTCCTTGCTGCGGATGATTCGCGCGGGATCGGCGGTGAGAAAGGAGTACCGGCCGAGCTGATGGGTATCGGCCGTGTGAAGCGGACCGGTGGCGCTGTCCAGGAACACCAACCCCGGGAGGTCGAGAAAGCGGGTCACCAGCTCGATCGGGTCGCCCGTCTCGCCGAGGTTGTCCACCAGCGGCGTCGCGCCCTCGCTCATCGGGCCTTGCCCCGCCGAGTCGGACCGGGGCGACTCCGACGCTGAGTCAGCTTGACGTGCTCGGCGCGGGCGTCGTCCTCCGGCGTGAGGTAACCCCAGCGCAGCGCGCCTTCCTGCCGGTAGGTCTTGCCCAGCGTGATGGCGAGCTGGGCGCGGGCCAGCTCCCGGCCGAGGTAGAACGCGTGGGTCGCCTCGTCCACGCCGAGCTGCCCGAAGATCTCCTGGATGTCGGTGCCGCGCACGAAGATCTCGTGGTTGAAGACGGTGATCGTGCTCCGGTCGGTGAAGATGCGGAAGTTGGGATCGGTCACCGCGGCGTGGAGCCGGCGAAGCTCGGCCTCATCCCACTCGAGAATCTCCGGATCCTTCACCGTGACCAGGCGGTCGTCCACGTTCTTGGGCAGGGTGCGGTGCCGGACCGCGTGATACATGAGCCGGCGGGCGATGTCGATCTCGCGGACGGCGCCCCGGGCCCAGGGGATCACCTCGGTCGTGAGCACGGCGCGCACGCCGGTCTCCTGGCAGACGGCCAGAAGCAGCGCGTTGACCCCTGTGGTGTCGGTGCTGGTGAGCTCGGTGATGTTGCCAACGCCCATCAGCTGCGCGGCGTCGGGATACCGGCGGTGGACCTCCGCATAGCGTTCGAGCGAGGCCGTGAAGCCGAAGCCGATGGGCTCGATGACCGGATCGATCAGGTACCCCACGTTCCACCGCTCAAGCGCCTCGATCGTGGCCGGCAACGTGTCGATGCCCTGGCCAAAGTCGGGGATCGCCACGACGCGCGCGCCGGTCCCGGCCAGGTGGCGCGCGGCCTCGAGGTTGGTGCCGTTGATGCTGAGCACGAGCTCGGCGCCCGCCTCGACGGCGGTGCGGATCTCGTCGGTATCGAAGCTGTCCACGCTCAGCCGCAGGCCGGCGCCGCGGAGCTCGCGCACCACGTCGCCCAGCCCGGGGAAGGGGACCCCCGGCGTGCAGCCGATGTCGATCAGGTCCGCGCCGCTGGCGCGGAAGTACTCGGCCGCCGCCCGGATGGCCTCCCGGGACAGCTTGGGGGCGTTGTTGATCTCGGCGAGGATTTCGATGTCGTAGGCGCCGTACTCCATCACGGCCTGGGCCCGACCGAAGTACCGGGGAATCTCCCGCAGGTCCTTGGGGCCTTTTTCGACGGGCACCCCGTATCGGTGGCTGAGGACGTCGGTCTCGCCCTCGACGAGGCCGGGCAGCAACACCAGGTCGGTGCCGGCCGGGACCTCGAGGAAGCGGGCGATCCACGGCGTCGTCATGAGCGCGGCGACCGTGATCTTCATGACCGCGACCACCGCCTCGAACGGCGGCGCCATCTCGTCGAGCACACGCCGGAGCGCCGGCTCGGCGAGCCGTCCGGTGACGAACAGGACTTTGCGGGGCGTCGCGGCTGGTGCTACCGTGGGTCCCCCGGCCGGACCCACTTGTTCGGCGTGCCCTCCAGGGCGCCGCCGGTCGGGCGCCAGAGAGCGACCTCCTCGATCTTGCGCGCCAGCTCGAAGTCCTTGTCGGTGATTCCCCCGGCGGCGTGGTTCTGGAGTTTCACCGTCAGCCTTCCCCAGGTCACCGTGAGGTCGGGGTGGTGGTAAGCCGCCTCCGCCAGGTATCCGACGGCGTTGACCAGCATCAGCGTCGTGGGCCAGCCGTCGGTCTTGAAGACCCGCCGGATCCAGCCGTCCTCGTAGTACCAGCCGGGGAGCGCCTTCAACTGCTCGGCGATCTCCGCCTCGTTGTAGGTCCGTTCCTTCGTCGCGGGCATCTCTCGCTCCTTGCGGTTCTGTGCTGCGTTACATCACGACACCACCGTTGACCATGATCATCTGCCCGGTCACGAACCGGGATTCGTCGGAGGCCAGGAACACCGCCGCGCCGACCAGGTCGTCCGGCCGGCCCCACCGTCCGAGCGGGGTGCGCTGCGCAACCTCCCGGTGCCATTGCTCGTCGGCCTGCTCGCCGAATGCCGTCTCGATGAAGCCCGGCGCCAGGATGTTGACCCGGATAGCCGGGGCCACCTGTCGCGCCAGCGACTTGCTGAAGCTGGCGATGCCGCCCTTGGCCGCACTATAGAGAACCGGGTTCTCTCCCGCCATGCCCTGCGTGATGTGATCCCAGGACATGTTGATGATGACACCCCCACGCGCCCGCATCAGATCGGCCGCGGCCCACGAGGCGAGGATGGTCCCGCGGAGATCCACGGCGAGCACCCGGTCCAGCTTCTCCAGCCGGGACAATTTTCTTCCCGCGCCCGTCAGGATGTCCGCCCCGGCGTTGTTGATCCACGCGTCCACGTGGCCGAGCCGGTCGTGGAGCGACCGAGCCAGGGCGGCGACGTCGTCCTCCCGGCTGATGTCGACCCGAATGACCTCGGCGCGACGGCCCAGCGCGCGGATGCCGCGCGCAACCTCCTCGGCCCCCTCAGCGTTCGAACGATAGGTGATCGCGAGGTCCGCCCCTTCCCGGGCGCAGCCGAGGGCGATCGCGCGTCCGATTCCGCTGGACGCCCCGGTGACCAGCGCGATCTTTCCGTCCAGCCTCACGCCGCCTCCCCTGGCTCGGACACTGGCGCTAACTTCAAGAATCCCAACATATCAGGGCCCTAGCAACTCACAAGGGAGCAGGCATGCGGTTGCTGGTGAGCGTGCGATCGGCGGCGGAAGCGGTAGCTGCGGTGACGGGAGGTGCCGACATCGTAGATGCCAAGGAGCCCACGCTCGGCTCGCTGGGGCCGGTGGAGCCGGCCGTGTTGCGCGCCATCGCGGAAGCGCTGCCCGGCGGGGTGCCGCTCAGCGTCGCGCTCGGCGACCTGCATGATCCCGCGGCCGCTCGGGGCGCCTTGGCACCGCTCGACGAAGCCACATTTCGCCCCGCCGGACGCCCGGCGATGCTGTATGTGAAAGTCGGCCTGGCCGGCGTTCACGACCCCGCCCTCGCCCGGGCCGTCGTCGGTGCGGTAGTCGAGGCCTCGGGGCTGGCGCCGCTGCGACCTGCGGTGGTGGCTGTGGCGTACGCCGACCATGAGCGCGCCGGCGCCCTTTCGCGTGACGTCGTCGCTCACCTGGCGGCGGACGCCGGCGCCGACGGCGTGTTGCTCGATACCTGGGGCAAGGACGGCCGCGATCTGTTCGCCTGGGCGGCCCCGGCGGACATCCAGCGCTGGCTCGACACCGCCCGGCGACTTGGGCTCCTGACGGCGCTGGCGGGATCGCTCTCGGCGGACGGTGTGCGCGCGGCCGGGCTGCTCGGGCCGCACGTCGTGGGCGTCCGCGGCGCCGCCTGCGAGGGCGGGCGGTCCGGTCTGGTGAGCCCGGCACGGGTTCGGCAATTGGCCGCGATCGCCGGGGGTAGCAGCCCCGCAGATGCTGTGGCGTAAATGTAACGAACAGTTGCGTTTAAGTGTCTTCCGCTCAACCAATTTTCGGGTTATATTTGGGGCAGGTCACACGGCCGCGAGGAACGTCATGCCCCAGCTTCCATTTGACATTAAAACCATCGGGATCGATCTCGACCGGCTGGAGCGGAGCCTCCAGCTTCGCGCCACCCGGTCGGGCCCCGGCCGATTCCGGATCGACGGCGGAGCGCACGCTCACTGGGTAGATCTCTACAGCAGCGATCTGCCTCGCTGCGACTGCGCGGATCACCTCTGGCGGCAGCAGGTGTGCAAGCACATCCTGGCCGCGCTGCTCCGCGAGGGGGACGAGCGAGTCCTCGCCGCCCTTCATCGGCTGGTCTCGGTGCTGCGGAGCCGCCGGTTGGCAGCCTGAGGCGAATTGCCGGAGCGGGCCGAACCCATGCGGTCGGCTTTGCCTCCAACTTCCACAGCCACAACACGTTTTACCCGCAGGGACCGGGGCACAGCCCTTGCCGACTAGGCCGGTCCGTTCCGGTCGCGCAGAATTTTGCGCCTTTCACGCTCCGCCGCCTTTCATCCATTCGACGAGTCGAACCAGGTGACGCTAGCTCCGGCACCGCTGCAGAGCAGGTTCGGGCGACGGCTCCTGCTGCTTTTCGTGGGCTGCGCGGTGCTGCCGATCGCCTTCGTTGCGGCATTCTCCTACGGCCATATCACGCGCGAGCTTCGGAGTCAGAGCGAGCGTCGGCTGCAACAGGCCAACCGGGCCATGGGCCTCGCCCTCTACGAGCGCCTTCTCCTCCTGGACGCCACCCTCAAGAGCATTCCGCCGGGCGTGGTGCACCAGCTTCGCGAAGCGGCCCAGCATCCCGAAGCGAGTCGCCTGCTCAATACCGGGGTCGACCTCTTGGCCGGCCGGCGTTTCGACGCCCTCGAGTTCGTCGGCGACGACGGCCGCCGCGTTCCCCTGGTCGGCCGGCTGGGCGAAGGGCCGACGCTGAGCGCGGCGGACAACGAGAGTCTGCGTGCCGGCCTCCCCCTCATCCTTACCGCGGACGGGAAGCCAGGCCTCGAGCGGACCTTCATGCTGCGGCGTGTGGACCGCCTGGGCGAGCTGGTAGGAACGTTCATCGGCGAGGTCAGCCCCGAATTCCTGTGGGGTTCGCTTGCCTCGAGCCTGCCATCGCCGAGCACCATCATCCGGGTCCAGGACGACTCGGGCCACGTGCTCTTCGAGTCCACCCAGGCGGAGCTGGTCTCCCGGGCGGACCCGATCGTCGAGGCCGCTCCCGAGGTGACGGTCATCCCGCTCGTGGACACGGCCGTGGCCAGCCGGCCGTTCGTTTCGTCCGCCTCGCCGGTGATCCTCGATGAGGTGTTCGCCGCACCCACCTGGACGTTGGTCTTGAGCGAGTCGGAAGACGAGGTGCTGGGCCCGCTGGCGCGGTTCACCCGGCTGTTCGGCTGGGCCATCCTCTGCGCGGGCATCGCCGTGCTGCTGCTGAGCGGCAGTCAGATTCAGCGGAGCCTGGTGCCGCTGGTGGAGCTACGGGAGGGGACTCGTCGCATCGCGAACCGCGACTTCGGCAGCCGGGTGTCCGTCTCCAGCCAGGACGAGTTCGAGGAGCTGGGCGCGTCCTTCAACGCGATGGCCGTCGAGCTGGGCCGGCAGTTCCAGGCGCTCTCCACCGCCGCCGAGATCGATCGGGCGGTGTTGTCGGCCACCGACGCCGCCTCCATCGTCGACATCCTGCTGTCCCGGACCCGCGACGTCTTTCCTTGCCACCTGGTCGCGGTGACGCTGGTCGCGCACGAGGCCGGAAAGTCGCTCAACGGCGTGGTGTACGACTACTGCGATGAGCAGCGGCGCTCATCCCGTGTCGAGCTCCGCTCGGAGGATGTGCAGGACCTGCTCGACGGCCCGGAGCTGATGCTCCTGGAGGCCGGGACCGACCAGCTTCCCGGCTACCTCGACCCAGTGGCACGGCTCGGCCCCCGCTCCCTCATCGTGCTGCCGCTCCGGTTCCGCCGCCAGCTGGTCGGCATCCTGGTCCTGGGCGACCGGGGCGGCGCAACTGCCGGCGCGGAGCAGCAGCTGCAGGTCCGTCGCCTGGCGGATCAGGTGGCGGTCGCCCTGGCCAATGCGCGGATGCTGGAGCAGGTCAAGTCGCTGGCGTACTTCGACAGCCTGACCGGGCTGCCCAACCGGCTTTCCTATAAGGAGAGGCTGGCGCAGGCCCTGGACCAGGCCCGGCGGAACGGCAAGCTGGTCGCCGCCTTCTTCATCGACCTGGACCACTTCAGCCGCATCAACGACACCCTGGGCCACGAGGCCGGCGACCAGCTCCTCCAACAGGTTGCGCTCCGCCTGCGCGCCTCCTGCCGCGACCGGGAGGACGAAGTCGGGTCCGCCCAGGAGGCCCTGTCACCCGACGTGGCCCGCCTGGGCGGCGACGAGTTCACCGTCATCATGCCCGGCCTCAGCCAGGCGGAAGATGCCGGGAAGCTCGCGCGCCGCATCCTGAGCAGCCTGGCTCACCCGATTCCGGTCGCGGGCCAGGAGATCTTCGTGACCGCGAGCATCGGCATCGCGATCTATCCCGACGACGGCGAAGATCTCGAGACCCTGCTGATGCACGCCGACACCGCCATGTACCAGGCCAAGGAGCACGGCGGCAGCAGCTACCAGGCCTATTCGCGGGCGATGAACGCAAGCGCCCTGCACCGGCTCACGCTCGAGACCGCCCTGCGCCGCGCGCTCGAGCGTGAAGAGTTCGTGCTCCACTACCAGCCCATCGTGGACGCCCGCACCGGCGCCCCGGTCGGCGCCGAGGCGCTGGTGCGGTGGCGCCATCCCGAGCTGGGCCTGCTGCTCCCCTCCGAGTTCATTCCGTTGGCCGAGGAGAACGGCCTGATTGTTCCTCTGGGCGAGTGGGTGCTCGAGCAGGCCTGCGCCCAGAACCGCGCCTGGCAGATCGCCGGGCTCCCGCCCATTCGGGTGGTGGTCAACCTCTCCAGCCGACAGCTGCGGCGGGCCCTCCCGGACACCGTGGCCGGGGTGCTGCAGCGGACCGGGCTGGACGCGCGGTTCCTCGGGCTCGAGCTGACCGAGAGCTTGCTGGTGAATCATCAGCGCGGGGACATGGACACGCTGCACTCGCTGCGGGCCGCCGGTCTCCATCTCGCCGTGGACGACTTCGGAACCGGATATTCGTCGTTCAGCTACCTCAAGCACCTGCCGCTGGACGCGCTCAAGATCGACCGCTCGTTCGTGCGCGAGATCACCACCTCGGTGGACGACGCGGCGATCACCACCGCCATCATCGCGATGGCCCACGCGCTCGGCCTCCACGTCGTCGGCGAGGGCATCGAGACCGAGGCGCAACGGGTCGTGCTGCTGGAACAGGGATGCGACGAGATGCAGGGATACCTGTTCAGCCGCCCGGTCACGGCCGAGCAGCTGACGCCGACGCTGGCGAAGGCCCAGCCGCGGCGCACGCGGAGGCTCAGGACGGCCTGATCGAGCGGGGTCCAGCCCGCCTACTCCTCCGCCAGAACCTCCCCGATCCGCTGCCAGCCTACCGCCACCCACCTGAGCCCAACGGGCCGCACCGAATCGAAGCAGGGGTCCGTGAGCTCCGACCCGGGCTTCCCGTCCACCGGCTTGACCAGAACCAGACGCTCCGCATCCAGCGCGCCGGCGACGAAGGCGGAGACGCTGTCGCTGGTCGCGTCCCACGTGTGGGGTAGCACGTCCGCTGCCCGCATCCAGCGGTAGGGTGCCAGCACGGCCACCCCCGACCCGGCCAGGGCGGACGGGATCGCGCCCGGCTCCTCCACCAGCGGGGCGGGGATCCGCTCGGCCAGCACGTGGGCGTACTGCTCCATCCCCAGCATGGCCATCCAATGCGCGGCGTCGTCGGACAGCGGCTCCGACCGGGCGAAGGCCCGGACGGCATCGGCGAAACGCCCGCCGCCGGGAACCACCAGGATCCGCCGGTGGCGGCGGGCCGCCGCGGTGAGCGCCGCTCCCACCGTGTCGAGCGCGCCGGGAATGGCGCTGAGGCCGCCGCCCACCTTCACGATGGTGAGTCCCTTCGGCCCCGGATTCACCGGGTGGCGCCAAGGTGCTCGGTCAGGAGCCATCCGACCGCGGCCGCCGGCGCCACACGCGCCGCATCACCCCAGTGCTCGGACAGCGAGACGACGTCGAGGCCAGCGCGGCGGGCCGCGGCGGTCGCGATGAAGTCGCCGAGACCGGTGACGACGGCCGTTCGTGCCGCCGGGAATGCCTGCTGCACCTGCCGCAGGCCGCGGACCACCTGATCGACTTGCGCCTCGACGACCGCGCGTGCGATGCGGTCGATCGCCTCGTCGTCGAGCATCTCGCGGTCTCCGCAGACCACCCGGGCCAGCCGCTCGCCCGCAGCCTCACGAGTCGCCGGCCGGCGATCGCTGGTCGGCGGGGTGTAACCCTCCGGAGGCAAGGCGCCCAGCCACACGTGCGCGTCTCCCGCCGTGGCGAATCCCTCGGCGGAGACGGCGGCCTGCCCGCCCCAGAGGGGCACCTCGCGCACCAGTGCCTCCACCGGGGTGCGCACCGCGCCGGTGTAGACCAGCTCGCCGCTCAACAGTCGTGCGGGGTCGGTGCGTCCCCGCGCCGCCACCCTGCCACCTGCGATCGGGATGATGTCGGTCGAGGTCGTCCCGATGTCCACCAGGATGGCGTCCGGCGCCAGTCGGGCGACCAGCGTGGCGGTCGCGACCCAGTTGGAGGCGCCGACCTCGAGTGGGCGGCCCCGCGCGTCCGCGGGCGCCAGGAACTGGCCATCCACCGTGTAAACCCGCACGGGGTCCGACGGGAACGCGGCCGCCACAGCGTCCAGTACGGCGCCTACACCCTCCCGCTTGGTGCGGAATGCCTGGGACAGTTCGGCGGTCATCGTGATCGCGTGAGCCCATCCCTCGGCGCGGCCCAGTCGGCGCGCCAGGGTGGCCAGTATGCCGGTGAGTGCCGCCGGATCGTGCTGGATCTCGAACGCCGCGGATACGCTCTTGAATTCGGGGACCGCGCCGTCCCGCGGGCTCACCTGGACGGCTTTGGTGTTGACACCGCCGATGTCCCAGCCCAGCACAGGGAGAGCCCGACTGGTCACGGGCATTCGGTCGCCGGTATGTTGGGACCATGGACGTCATCCCGGTGCTCGACCTCGCGCGCGGCGTAGCCGTGCGGGCCCAGGCGGGCGACCGCTCGCGCTACGAGGCCGCGGCGTCGGTGTTGGCGCCGGACGCGGTAGGTGAGCCGGTTCCGATCATGCGAGCCTTCCGCGCCCGGCTCGGCGCCACTTCCTGCTATATCGCCGACCTGGACGCGATCCAGGGCGGGGCCGTCCAGCGCGTCACGCTGCGCGAGCTGGCCCAGCTCGAAACCGGGTTCGCCGGCGCCATCATGGTTGATGCCGGCGCCCACACGCCGGAGAGCACCTTCGAAGTGCTTGCCACGGGCGCGAGCCAGGTGGTCATCGGGCTGGAGACGCTCCGCGCGTTCACCGACCTTCACTCGATCGTCCGGACCGTGGGCGGGGGCCGGGTGGTCTTCAGTCTGGACCTTCGCATGGGCAGTCCCCTCATGCACCCGGCCATGCACGACGCCGAAGGCGCCCTCCCGGACGCGCTCAGCCTGGCGAGCCAGGCCATGGACACGGGCGTGAGCAGCCTCGTCGTGCTGGACCTGGCGAGGATCGGGACGGGGTGCGGCACGGACCTCGGCTTGATCGAGGCGCTGCGCAAGCGGTTTCCGGAGATCCGGCTGATGGCGGGGGGCGGCGTGTTGGCGCGTCGGGACCTCGACCGGATGCGGGACGCCGGCTGCGACGGGGCGCTGGTGGCGAGCGCCATTCACGCCGGCACCATCACGGCCGCCGACCTGGCGGATCTGTCCGCCGAGCCGGTGGGCGCTCAGTCGCCGAGCGTCTCGCGGTAGGTGGCGGACTGCCCGTAGTTCTCCTCGACCTCCAGCTCGAGCAGCGTCAGATGGGTGTAGCCGCCCCGGTTGAGCTCATCGCGCACCTGGGCGCCCAGGTACTGGGCCAGCATTTCAGCGGTGCTGTTCTGGATCGGGAGCAGGGCGCAGTCCCGCCGCGGGAACACGTAGGTCGGCCGGCCGAAATAATCCACCCGCAGGCGGTCCCCGTCCTCGTGGAAGGCCAGCTTGGGGTTCTGGGTCGGGAGCAGCACCTTGTGGTCGATCTCGTCCACGAAGCGGCGGGTGATCTGCTTCAGCACGCTGAAGTCCAGCACGAAGAAAGCCTCGGCGTCCACCGAGCCCTCGACCGCCACCCCGACCCGATAGTTGTGCCCGTGCAGGGTTTCACACTGGTGCCCGCGGAACGTGATGAAGTGCGCCGAGGCGAACACCAGGTAGTCTTTGCTGACCTGCACGCGGAAGGGACTCTGCACGACGTTCTCCTCAGGGGTGCCACCCGTCCTCTAGTATAACGACGAACAACGCCGCGCAGGTCAGGTCGGCGGTGGTGCCCGGATTGTAGGCATTGTTCGGGCTGCGCAGCTCGTCGTCGAACGC
The DNA here is from genome assembly GCA_050733015.1 of Gemmatimonadales bacterium. Taxonomy (GTDB): domain Bacteria; phylum Gemmatimonadota; class Gemmatimonadetes; order Gemmatimonadales; family GWC2-71-9; genus CAVVWJ01. Next base: position 5,322 of record JBOHSB010000033.1, on the reverse strand, counting down.
CTCGAGCGCCTCCCGCCCGGCTTCCGTGCGCACGCCACCGGCGTCCTCCACCTCGCGGGCCCGGCGCGACACCGCCGCGGCCGCGGCGGCCCCGAGCTTCCGCGCGATGAGCGTGTCGGGCCGGGTGGCGAGCAGGCGGAGAAAGGCCTCCACCGTGACCTCGCTCCACCCCAGGCCGGCGCTTCGGGCCGCTCGGAGGGCGGGCACCCCGATCTCGAACGTGGTGGCGAAGTCGGTGGCGTACTCCCGGGCGACGCTGTCCCGATCGGCGGCCAAGGTCATCGCGTCTCGGAGGGTCACTGTCGGCGGGGTTGTGATGTCCTCCCTAGCCGAGGAGCCCAGGCCGCCGGGGCGAGCCAGCCGAATGGCCTCGTAGACCTCGGCCGCGTCGCCCACGGTGGTGGCCGCGAGCACGCCCCGCACATCCTCCCGCAACGCACCCCCGGAGTGCAGGGCGGCTCGAGCCAGCGGCGACAGCAGGAGAATGATCCCGAGGTTGGTGTTCGAGGTCGTCCACTGATTGGTCGCGGTCACGGCATGGAGGATGGTGCTGCCGAGCGGCTGCCTGCCTGCAGCGGCCAGCGCCGGACCGATCGCGACGGCGCTGGCCACGAAGTCCTCGTAGCGGGTGTCGTGGAAGTGTCGTCCCGGCGAGACGTTGCCGGGCTTGGGCGCGCCGGCCTCGATCAGGCAGGCCAGTTGCCCCGCGGCGGCCACCTCGCCGGGAGTTCTCATGCCAGCGGCCCCACCAGCTGGTCGATCACCGCCCCGGCCACGTCCAGTCCGGTGGCGGCCTGCAGCCCTTCCCACCCGGGGATTCCGTTCACCTCGAGCACGTATACCGAGCCGTCGCGCGCTGGCAGCAGGTCCACCCCCGCGTACTCGGCGCCGACCGCCGCCGCGGCGCGGACCGCCAGGGCGCTCCAGGTGTCCGACAGCTGCACCGGCCGCGCCATTCCGCCGCGCGAAAGGTTGGTGCGCCAGCCGTCCGAGCGCCGCTCGATCGCGGCCAGCACTCGGCCGCCCACCACGAACGCGCGGACGTCGCGGCCCTCGTGGTTGATCGCCTGTTGCAGGTAGTAGACCCCACGGATGGTCTCGATGGTCTTGAAGACACGGAACGCCATTTCCTCGTCGCTGACCCGAACCATGCCCAACCCCATCGAGCCGAACAGCGGCTTCACGATTACGTCGCCCATCGCGCGAAAGGCGGCGATAGCCTCCTCCGGCGTCTCGCATACCACGGTGTCCGGTGTCGGCAGGCCGCACTGCTCGAGCAGCGCGGAGGTCCAGAACTTGTCCACGGTCCGCTCGATGGCGCGGGGGGAGTTCATGACGCGCACTCCACGATCCTCGAGCCGGTGGAGCGCGTCGACCCGGTAGATGATCTGCTCGAGCGAGCCGGAAGGGATAATGCGGGCGAGCACGGCATCCGCGCGGTCGAGGTCGGCCGCGCGGCTCCTGAGGCCGGACCGGCGGCCGATCGTGGCCACCAGTCCTTCGTAGGGAACCACCGCCCCGGTATGCCCGCGCGCCTCGAGCGCGCGGGTCAGCTCCCGGGTGTGCCAGCCCTCGCGGGCGGCGAGGATGACGAGGTGCAGGCTACTGCTGCTCGCCGATGAGACCGGTGAGTCCGCCGGTTGCGAACTTGGGCAGGTCATCGCCCACCTTCTTGAACGCCGGGGTGGCGGTGCCCTTCTTGAGCTCGTCCATCGAGTTGAAGCACAGCTCCGCCTGGCGGTATTGGGCCGGGGCCGAGCCGTCGAGGTTGGACTGGAACCGGGTCAGGTCCGCCCGAGTGAACCCGATCTCCTGCTGACCCCCGCTGACCAGCGGCAGGTGGGTCGCCGAGTAGTATGACTCGAACGCGGCCGTGTCCTTGGGCGTGTTGTAGATGACCGTCACCAGCGCGGGGCAGGCACCCGTGCCCTTGTCTCCGGTCTCGACCGCGATCATGCCGATGAGGCCGCCGGTCGCGAACTTGGCGAGGTCGTCGCCCACCGCCTTGAAGCCCGGGGTGGCAATGCCCTTCTTGAGCGCGTCCATGTCGTCGAAGTACAGCTCGGCCTGGCGGTAGAACGTGGGCTTCTTGCCGTCGAGCGTGCTGGTGAACTTGGTGAGTTCCGCCTTGGTGAAGCCGATTTCTTGTTGCTTGGAGCTCACCAGGGGCAGATGCGTCTCCGAATAGTACTTCTCGAACGCGGCCGGGCTCTTGGGCTGCTTGTAGATGACGGTGACGATCGCTTGCGGCCCGGCCGGTGCGGCGGCGGCCGGCGCCGCGGCAGCGGCAGTGTCTGCCGGCGGGGCCTCAGCCGCCTTATCCGCCGGCTTGCTGCAGGCCGCGGCGAGTACCAGGGAAGGAACCAGCCACATCGGGGACCGTCGCATTGCGCGCTCCTTGGGTTTGAGAACAGCCGACCGCCTACCGCTCACCGCTACTGCGGGTAACACGACGCGGTCAGCACCTCGGGATTGAGGCGCCCCGCATGGAACGTCCGGCCGCTCTCCGCGCTGGTGAGCCACACCTCGGCGGGGCTGAAGAGCAGGGGATCGATCTTGTAGAAGTCGCCCTCGTACCGCTGGAAGATCTCGTAGAACGGCGTCCCGTAGTCCCGCGACGCCGACGCGGGGAGCTTGGGCGCGAGCTCGGCCAGCTCGGCGTCGCTCGCCCGGACGGTGTACCGGGCCTGGCCGCCGTAGAGAATGCAGTCGTTGGTCCGGCCGATGGCGCGGAGGTCGTTCTTGGCGACCGGCGGAATGGGCGCCGTGCCCATCCCGCTCACGATCCGGCGGACGTCGAAGCCGAGCGTCTCCATCTTGTGCAGGCCGGTCTCGAGGATGCGGGCGGAGATCTGCACCCCGCCGGCCAGGCTCGCCGTCGGAGCGATGACGAAGGTGAGCTGCGATGGGTGCAGCCGGGCTTTCTCCGCCACCCAGGTGGCGACCGCGTCGGTCGGCAGCGTCCGGCCCTCGAGCACGAGGACCCCACGGGCCGCCTCCTCCGCATAGTCCAGCTTCTCGAACAGCTCGCGCTCCACCCGCGCGTGCGCCCGGAGCGGGCCCGAGCCCATGGCGAAGAACTTGTCCACCGAGATGGCCCAGCCCGCGTACTGCGAGGCCATGCACGAGATGGCCGGGTGGTCGGTCCAGACCGTGACCCCCGGCCAAGTCTCGCCGCCGACCTGGAGCGGCGAATAGGCCACGTTGCCGAGCCCGCCCATGCAGATCTCGCCGAGCGCGAGGCCGGCGTCGTAGCCGCCTTCGATCTCGACCCCCGCGTCGATGACGCGCGCGCCGGTGGGGAGGGTCCGGGACCGGACCCGGAGCGCCGCGGCGTGCTCCTCCAGGTGGTCGGCGATCTCCGTCGCGAGCTCGTTCATCTGGAGCCCGGTCATCGTCATGCTGTCCATGCGAGGATCTCTCCCTTGCCGAGTTCGGCCAGGTCGCCGCTGTAGCGGCGGTAGAAGCCCGCGAGGTGTCGTCCCTCGATGGGCATGCCGTAACGCGCTTTGAGCCGGGTAAGCATCAGGCGCAGGTGGACCGGCTGGTACGTGCAGGCGTACCGGTAGGTGCTGGGGATGGGGACCTCGCCCAGGGCCACGACCGAGCCGCGCTTGGACCAGAGGCCCGGGGTGGGGCCGACGGCCCCGAACGCGACGATCGTTCCCGCGATCATGCCCACCGCCGCGTGATCGCCCACGCCGCCGCCGGCCACGAGCAGCCCGCGGCGCATGAGCGCGCCGGCCTCACGGCCCACCGCACCGTGCACCACGAGCTCGCCGCCCGTCATGCCCCGGCGCGCCTCGGGCGCCGCCGCCCCGGCGCGATGGCCGGCGTTCCCGCGAACCTCGATGCTGCCGCCCGCCATACCCATGCCGGCCTCGTCGCCGATGTCGCTCTCGATCAGCACGGTGCCCTCGGTCAGGCCCGCGCCGAGCCGGGTGGCCCGGCCCCAGTCGCCCACGAAGCGCGCGCTGCCGTCCGGAGCGCCGGACACCTCGCACAGCTCGCCCAGCGGCACCGGACCTCGTCCGGCAAGGCCGACCGGCCGCCGCGCGAGGTCGGCCGCCGTGAGCCCGCTCCACGCGCCGGCCAGCACGGCCGAGCAGTCGGCCGCCGCCAGCGACGCGCGGAGCCTCGCCTCGAGGCCGCTCATGCCGCGCCGTCCATGATCTTGCGAAGATGGAAGTGATGCGGCCCGAGCTTGCCGCCGTAGTTGCCCGCGGAGATGGACACGACGCCGTCGACGCAGGCGGCGCCGATGCCGAGCCGCATCGCGCTGGCGATGGCGTCGGCGTCGGTGCCGTTGATCACGATCTCGAGCACCGAGTTGACCGTGTCCGGCAGGGCGGTGGTCGTGATGGCGCGCAGGGTCGGGCAGTAGGCGTCGTTGGTCGAAGCGATCATGCTCTTGATCCGGCGGGAGCCGACCTTGCTGCCGCTCCGCACCACGCCGCCGGGGAACGGCAGAATCACGCCCGGGTGGCTCGCCATCGCGTCCACCGCCGCTTCGGCCGCGGCGAGCGCGGCGTCGGCGCTGCGGGCCAGGATGAGGAAGTTGCCGCCGCCCACGCCCTTCACCATCCCGAACGTCTCCTGCACCAGGAACTCGCCCTCCATCACGGGGATGCGCCAGAAGCGCTCGCCGCCGATCACCTTGCTCGACTGGAACCCGTCGCCGAAGAACCGGAGCGCCGAGCCTACTCCGGCCCGTTCCGGCGCCCCCGGCAGGCCGTCGAAGCAGGCGGTGGTGGGGCAGGTGAGCACCGTCTGGCCGATCCGCTCGATCAGCCGCTTGGGCAGATCGTCCTTGCCCACCGTCATCATCAGGATGCTGAGGCCCGGGCGCGCGTCGGGCGTCTCGGCCTCGGACAGGTCGCGCTCGATGCCCGCCTCCACCTTGCAGCCGATGACCGACGTGGCGAACCCCGTCAGCTTGAGCGCCGACTCCCGGGCCCACCGCGGGCTCCGGGCCGTGAGGATGATCCGGGCCACCCGCATGGTGAACGCTTCGGCGAAGGTCTCCTCGATGAAGACGCCGCGGATGTTCATCGCCGCCTCAGGCCGTCGCCACGGGCTCGCCGGGCAGATCGGCCACGGGGTAGTTGTCGAACGCGACCGTGGAGTAGCGCTCGAAATGGCGGCGCAGGTCCGGCAGCAGCGCGTCGTCGTAGCCAGGTGCCACCCGCAGCCGCCGGCCGGCCGGCGCGCGACGGAGGTGGCCCTCCTCGACGATCAGGGCACCTTCCTTGAAGACGTACCGAGGAGTGGAGAACATGGTCGCGAGGTCGGGGTCTCGGCTGTCGATCGTCACGTCGGCGT
>JBOHSB010000032.1:0-2864 GCA_050733015.1 Gemmatimonadales bacterium | reverse complement strand
GGAATAGAGAAGACCGTTGAGCGAGCCGGCGAGCTGCGCCAACAGGACGTCGCGCGACGGGATCTGGCCGAGGCGCTTGACGTGGGCCGGCGAAACGGCCTTGCCGTCCACCATCCCAGCCTTCACCGCCGGCCGCTCGAACTCCTTGGCGAAGTCGCCGATGACCTTGGCGGCGGCGAGCGCATCCGTGGTCAGTACCAGGCCGGTCGGGCCGGCCAGATGCTCGTCGAGCCCGGTGATGCCGTTGGCGGCGAGGGCCCGCTGAGCCAGCGTGTTCTTGACCACGACGTAGGAGACCCCCGCGGCCCGCAGCCGGCGGCGGAACTCCGTCATGCGCAGCACGTTCATGCCGCTGAAGTCGGTCACGTAGACGTGGGGCGCGTCCTTGAGCAACGCGCTCAGGCTCTCCACCGTCTCCTGGCGTTCGGTCTTGTTCATCGGTACCCCGCCGTATCGAGCCGCACGCCCGGGCCCATGGTGCTCGAGATGGTCGCCGAGCGGATGTAGACACCCTTGGCCGCCGACGGCTTGGCCCGGAGAATCGTGTCCATGAAGGCGCTCACGTTGTCCGCCAGCTGGGCCGGGGAGAACGACACCTTTCCCACCGGGGCATGCACGTTCCCGGTCTTGTCCACGCGGAACTCGATCTTGCCCGCCTTGATCTCGCGCACGGCCTTGGCCACGTCCATCGTCACCGTTCCCGCCTTGGGGTTCGGCATCAGGCCGCGCGGGCCCAGGACCCGGCCCAGCTGGCCGAGCTGGCCCATGACGTCCGGCGTGGCGACGATGACGTCGCACTCGAGCCAGCCGTCCTTGAGCTTCTGGATGTATTCGATCCCCACAAAATCGGCGCCCGCAGCCTCGGCCTCGCGCACCCGCTCGCCCTGGGTTATCACCAACACGCGAACCGGCTTGCCGGTTCCGTGGGGCAGCACGACCGTGCCGCGCACCACCTGGTCGGCGTGGCGCGGGTCGACGCCCAATCGAACGGCGACGTCCACGGTCTCATCGAACTTGGCGAACGCCGCGCCCTTCACGACGGCCACGGCCTCGGGGATCTGGTACTGGCGCGCGCGGTCCACCTTGGTCGTAGCGGCCTGGAACTTCTTCCCCTGGGTCGCCATCAGTCCACCACCTCCAGCCCCATGGACCGGGCGGTGCCGGCGATCATCCGCATCGCACTCTCCAGGTCGGACGCGTTGAGATCGGCCATCTTGATCTCCGCGATCTTCTTGACCTGGGCGCGGGTGACCTTCCCCACCTTGATCCGGTTGGGCTGGCCGCTCCCCTTCTCGACGCCCGCCTCCTTGAGCAGGAGGTTCGGGGCCGGCGGGGTCTTGGTGATGAAATTGAACGTGCGATCGGCGAAGATCGTCACGACCACGGGGATCACCATCCCGCTCTGGCTCTGCGTCCGGGCGTTGAACTGCTTCACGAACTCCATGATGTTCACGCCGTGCGGACCCAGGGCCGTGCCGACCGGAGGCGCGGGCGTGGCCGCGCCGGCCGGGCACTGCAGCTTCACCAATGCCTGGATCTTCTTTGCCATCGGACTCCTCGTTTCGGTGGACGCTCTGGCGCGTCCCTACCTGCCGCGATGACCCGCGCGGTCGCGGGTGGTGCTGCATCCCGAGCGCAGCGAGGGACCTACTTCCCCGGCTCCGAGCTCGGCCCAGCCAGGTCCCTCGGTCGCCTACGCTCCCTCGGGATGAGGCAACACCTAGTGCCCCCGGAGCTGCAGATAATCCAGCTCCACCGCCGTCGGCCGCCCGAACAGGCTGACCGACACCTTCACCTTCCCCTTGTCGGCGAGCACCTCTTCGACCGTGCCGCTGAAGTCGGAGAACGGTCCCTCCGTGATCTCGACCACCTGGCCGATCATGAAGGGAATCTCTTCCTTCGGCTCCGCCTCGGTCACCGCCTCGGCGATGCCGAGCAGCCGGTTGACCTCGTCCTGGCGCAGCGGCTGCGGGAGCTTGCCCGTGCCGACGAACTTGATCACGCCCTGAATGCTGTTGACGACGTGCAGCGCCTCCTGGCTCATCCCCATCTCGACCAGCACGTAGCCGGGGTAGAGCTTGCGCTCGACCGTCACCTTCTTGCCGTTCTTGATCTCGATCACGTCCTGCACCGGCACCAGGGCCTGGCGGATGAGCTTCTGCTCCGCCGGCCGGGGATCGTCCTCGATCCGCCTCTGGAGCAGGTTCCTCACCTTGTTCTCGTGACCGGCCGTCGTCTGAATCGCGTACCAGCGGTATTCCATAGGTTTACCGCGCGAGGTGCGCGACTCCGTTCACGAGAATGGCCTGGAGCACGAAATCCATGAGGCCGATCGTGATGCCGAGCACGATGCTCAGGATCACGATCATGCGGGTGGCCTTGACCAGCTCGTCTCGAGTCGGCCACGTGACCTTCTTCATTTCGTCTCGCACGCCGACCAGGAACCGGCGGGTGTCCTGCACCCAGCCCGTGAGCCGCCCGGACGGCTGCGCCACCTGCGCGCGCTCCATGGTTACTTGGACTCTTTGTGCGCGCGGTGCGTGTCGCAGCGGGGGCAATACTTCCGCCGCTCCACCCGCTCCGGGTGCTTCCGCTTGTTCTTATCAGTGAAGAAGTTGCGGCTCTTACACTCGGTGCATTCCAACGTGATCTTGTCTCTCGGCACGCTTCAGTCCCTCGACGGAAAGTCGGAAGGACGGGAGGACGGGAGGACGCCGAACGCGGAGCCGATGCTCGTTCCGTCGTTCCGTCCTCCCGTCCTTCCGTCCTACTTCAGGATCTTCGTGACCACGCCCGCGCCCACCGTCCGCCCGCCCTCGCGGATCGCGAACCGGAGCCCCTCGTCCATCGCGATCGGCGTGATC
>JBOHSB010000031.1:0-8473 GCA_050733015.1 Gemmatimonadales bacterium | reverse complement strand
GGTCGGATTGGGAATGTTGCGCAATATAGGGGAGATACGGCTGGATGAGCGAGCGCGACGATGACGATGACGACAATACTGAAGACACTGTGGACACCGAGGCCACGGTGCTGTGTCCCTATTGCGGCGAGCTCAACGACATCAGCCTCGATCCCGCGGGCGGCCGCCACCAGGAGTACGTGGAGGACTGCCAGGTGTGCTGCCGGCCCTGGCGGGTGCGGGTGACCTACCTGCCCGATGGCGGCGCCGACGTCGTGGTCGAGGCGGAGCAGCCGGACTGACGCGGGCGCCAGGCTAAATGCCACCAAGCCAGGGGTAGCCCTGGTCCTCCCAGTAGCCGCCCGGACGCTCGCGGGTGAACGTCATGCCGGTGAGATACTTGGTGAGCTTGTACCCCAGCTTGACCGGGGAATACAGCCTGAGCGGAGCGCCGTGCTCGATCGTGAGCGGCCGGTCGTTCCAGGCGTACGCCAGGATCGTCTGCGGGTGCATGGCGCTTGCCAGGTCCCAGCCGTTGGAGTAGCCGTGGTCGAACGAGTCGAAGCGCAGGTAGCGCGCCGCCGCGGTGGGCTGGACCATCTGGGTCACCGCCGCCACCGGCACGCCGGTCCAGGTGGCAATCGCGGTCCAGCCCTCGACGCAGTGGTGCTTCACGGTATAGGTCACGCGCGGCATGGCCTGCAGCATCGCCGGCGTGAGGCGGACGGGTGTCCGCACCAGCCCGCCCACCTCGAACGCCCAGCCGGCAGGCACAGCCGGGAAGCCGCCGGTGAGGTTGTGCGTGATGGAGTAGGCCGGGAAGTCCATGACGGGCGTCCGCTGGGCCACCGGGTACTCGCGCGCCAGGCGGGTCCGGGAGAAGAAGACCCGCTCGCCCACCCAGTCGTTGAGCCGGCTGAACGCGCGAAGGCGGGGCTCGAGCAGCGGGCCGCCGTCCCAGCCGCACGCGGCGACCAGCGCGGTGGGGGCCACGATACCGAGCCGCAGGAAGTCGCGACGGTTGAGGCCGGGTCGGTCAGTCATGACTCGGGAACCTTCCGCGGTACCAGCCGGTAATCATCGCCCGCAGCGACGCCGGATCCACCAGGAACACCAGCGCGATGTGGAGCAGGGTGAACCCCACGAAGATCCACACCGCCCAGAAGTGCCAGTACCGCGCCAGCTCGTACCCGCCGAACAGCGAGGTGAGCCACCCGAGCTGCACCGGCTTGTAGACCGCGAACCCGGTGAGCGCGGAGAGCGCGCCCAGCAGCACGATGAACGTGTAGGCACTCTTCTGGAGCGCGTTGTGCTTGCCCTGCGGCGGGTGGGTCTTGCGGAGGCGCAGGTAGTACAGCTGCATCTGCACGGCGGGGCCGACGTCCCTGGGGCGAAACAGCAAGGAACGCCACTCGCCCGTCGCGGCCAGGAAGCCGAGGTAGACCAGACCGGTGATCACGAAGGGCCACGCCAGCGCGAAGTGCCAGTTGAGGCCGCCGGCCAGCCAGCCGCCCAGCCGAGCCCAGCCGGGGATGGGGCCGCCGTCGAAGGGGTTGGGATAGTAGGGCCGTCCGCGCGGCCCGAAATGGGCGAACGCCAGATAGATCTGCAGCCCGCTCGCGATCATGCCGAACAGGACTACGGCGTTCAGCCAGTGCGCCACGCGCACCAGCCCGTGATGTCGCTTGATGTCGGGCCGCTCGGCGTCCATCCGACGCTCCGATAGATGGGAGAGGCAATGTAACCGGGGTACAACGTCGCCTCTCGGCGATCGGTTCCATCGCCGTGGGTGGACGTTGCCGGGCCCCGGCCCTACAATGGGTCGTCGCCCCCTCTCCAGCGAGGTCCCACGCGTGTTCGACGCCCGGCGCGTTGAAGCGGCTATCGGGGATCGGTACCGTCTCGAGCGCGAGCTCGGACGGGGCGGCATGGCGCAGGTCTGGCTCGCCCGGGACCTGCGCCACGACCGGCCGGTGGCCCTCAAGATCCTCCGCCCCGAGCTGGCGGCGGCGCTCGGTGCCGAGCGGTTTCTCCGGGAGATCCGCCTCACCGCCCGCCTGCAGCACCCCAACATCCTGCCTGTGCTCGACAGCGGAGCCGGGACGCTCCGGGACGGGACCCAGGTCCTGTGGTACACCATGCCCTGCGTGGACGGCGAGACCCTGCGGGCGAGGCTCGCCCGGGAGCACCAGCTGCCGGTGCCCGAGGCGGTGGCCATCGCCCGCGAGGTCGCCGACGCGCTCGATGGCGCCGGCCGGCAGGGCATCGTGCACCGCGACGTGAAGCCCGAGAACATCCTGCTCGGCGGGGGCCATGCCCTGCTGGCCGACTTCGGGGTGGCCAAGCTGCTCGCCGATGAAGACGCGGCGCTCACATCCACCGGCCTGGCGCTCGGAACGCCGGCGTACATGAGCCCCGAGCAGGCGGCCGGCGATCCGTCGGTAGACCGCCGGACCGACGTCTACGCCCTGGGCTGCGTGCTGTACGAGATGCTCGTGGGCGAGCCGCCCTACACCGGTCCCACCGCTCAGGTCATCGCCGCGCATCGGCTGATGGACCCGGTGCCCTCGGTGCGCCGGCTGCGCGACACCGTCCCGCCTGCGGTCGAGGCCGCGATCGGGCGCGCCCTCGCGAAGGTGCCGGCCGACCGGTTTCCCGACGCCGCGGGCTTCGCCGAGGCCCTGCAGCGGGCGCCCCTGTCCGGCGGCGAGGCTCGGGTGGCCCCGCGCCGGCGGAGCGCGCTGTGGGTCGCGGGTGCCGCCGGCCTCGCTCTGGCGGCTGCCATCAGCCTCCGGCGGCACTGGTCGGCGCCACCCGGACTCGCCGGCGCGCCGATCGGCCTGGCGGTGCTTCCGTTCCGGGCACTCGGCGTCGTCGGCGACTCCGGCGTGCTGACGATCGGCCTGCCGGACGCCATCATCACCCGGCTCGCGGGCGTGCACCAGCTGCGGGTGAGGCCCACAACCGCCGTGCTCAAGTACGACGGCCCTACGGTAGACCCGCAGGTCGCGGCCCGCGAGCTCGCCGTGGCGTACATCCTCACCGGCACCGTGCAGTCGGCCGGCGAGCGCCTGCGCGTGAGCGTCCAGCTGCTGCGCGAAGCCGACGGCGCCGCGCTGTGGGGAGCCCACTACGATCTCGCGCGGCAAGATCTGCTCACCCTGCAGGACTCGGTCGCGGAGCGGGTGAGCGGCGCGCTCGCGCTGCGGATGACCGCCGCCGAGCAGGCGCGGATGTACCGTCGCTACACGGCGCAGCCGGCGGCCTACGAGTCGTATCTGAGGGGTCGTGCGCAGCTCGCGCGCATGTCGGAGGCCGGCACCAGGGGAGCCGTCGAGGACTTCGGCCGCGCATTGGTGCTGGACCCGCGCTACGCCCTCGCCCGGGCCGGTCTTGCGATGGCGAGCGCCGACATGCACCTCCGGTTCGCGCGCGGGGAGGAGGTCGCGGGCTGGGGCCAGCGGGCGGCCCGGGAGGCGGCCCGGGCCCTGCAGCTCGACCCCGGACTGGCCGAGGCTCATCTGGCCCGGGCGGCCGTGGCTCGGAAGACCGACTTCGACTGGGCGGTCACCTTGGAAGAGAGTGCGCAGGCATTGGAGCTCAACCCCAATCTCGATCTCGCGCGCTACTTCCGCGCGGCCGCCTTTTATCACCTCGGATTGTTCGACGACGCCAGCGGCGAGATGGCTCAAGCGCTCCACGGTGATCCCCAGAACCGCGCCGAAGAGCTGCGCACGGCGGGTGTGATCGCGTTTCTCCAGGGGCGCGATCGCGAAGCGATCCACAACCTCGAGGAAGCCCGCCACACCACCAGCGCGGCCTATGCCGACTCGTACCTGAGCCAGGCCTACTTCTACGCCGGAGACACGACCCGTTCGCTCCAGCTGCTGGACTCGCTGTGGCATGTACCGTCCGCGCCGGCCTCGGCCAGGGCGGGCGCCATCCTCGCGAGCGTCGTCGCGTCCCGCGGAGAGCGGGGGCGGGCCAACGAGTTGATCGCCGGAGTGCTCTCCGCCGGCTACATGGACCATCACGTCGCGTACAGCCTCGGCGCCGCGTATGCGCAGCTGGGACGCCTGGACGACGCCAGGCAGTGGCTGGAGCGCTCGGTGAGCGGCGGGTTTCCCTGCTATCCCTGGTTTGTCCGCGACACCCTGCTGGCGCCGTTCCGCCGGGATCCGGGCTCCCAGGACTTTCTGCGGCGGCTACGGGCGCGGTGGGAGGAGGCGAAGGCGCGCTACGGCTGAGCCAGCACCCGTTCGGCCGCGCGATAGCCGCTGATCAGCGCGCCGTGCACGGTTGCGTTCCGGCCCTTCTCCGCCACGGCCTCGCCGGCCAGGTAGAGTGTCCCACCTGCCGGGCGAGCCAGCGTCGCCCGCGCCTCGATAGCCCCGCCACCGCCGTAGCTGTACGCCCCTCCGGCCAGCGGATCCGCCGACCAGTCGTGGACGTAGGCCAGGCGGAGCCGCGAGCGAAGCTCGCCCACGTCGCGATCGAACACCGACGCCAGCGACTCGAGCGCGGCCCGGATCAAGCCAACCTCATCCTGGCCCGCCATCGCCTCGGCGCGAGGCCCACCCACCCAGCCGGTGATGATCGGCGCCCGGCTGGGCAGCGCGGTCCACCACACCGGGAAGGGCTCGCCTCCGCCGTGGATGAAACTGGGCCCGGCGCCGCGATCCGGCACCCACCAGCGCCGGTCGAAGCCGAGCACGACCCGATGCGCCGCCCCCATGTGCAGGTGCTCGAGCGCCGCGCGCCACTCGGGCGGGGCGGGGTCCAGGCCACCATCGCCCAGCAGACGGCGGAGCACCGGCAGCGGAACGGTGAGCACGGTGCGGGGAGCGACGAGCTCCGCCGCGTCTTGCGCCCGGACCCGCACTTCGTCCGGCCGCCACCGGATCGAGCCGACGGCCGTGCCCAGGCGGATCTCGCACCGCTCGGGCTCGATCGAGTCCGCCAATCGGCGGACCAGCGCGCCGTATCCTTCGCCGATCCGGTGCAACTCCTCGCCGTCTTCTTCTCCTGCCGCCTCGTTCTGCGCCAGGGACCGCGTGCCCAGCAGCGAGAGATCGGCGGCGTGGAACCCCTCCAGGTATCGAGCGGCCAGCTCGAGCTGGCCGGGAGATGCTCTGCTCGCCTGCTCCCGGAGGAGGTCGGCCACGGGCCGATCGGGCCCCTCGGCGGCTCCATCGAGCAGGGTTTCGAGAGTCGTGCGCAGGTCGGGCAGGGGGGGTGCGGCCTTGCCGGGCCCGCGCTCGTGGCGCTCACGGCCGGGCACCAGGCTGAGTCCCAGCCGCTGGATGAGCTCGATCAGCTCGGCCGGGTGGCCGTGCACGAACTCGGCGCCGAGCTCGATCGGTATGTCGAGCTCGGGATCGTGGGCAGTGTGAATCCGCCCTCCGATCCGGTCGCGCGCCTCGAGCACCAGCACGCGACGCCCCGCCGCGGCCAGTCGCTCCGCCGCGGCCAGCCCGGCGATCCCGGCGCCCATGACCAGCACGTCGGCGTCGGCCATGCGGGAGCTACTCGTACCGGAGAGCGACGATCGGATCGAGACTGGCTGCGCGGCGGGCGGGGTAGATGCCGAAGAAGAGGCCGACGAGCGCGCTGAAGCCGAACGCCACCACCACGGCCGCTGGGGAGATGAGCGTGTTCCATTGCATGACGCGGGCGAGGACGATGGTCGTGCCGATGCCGAGCAGAATACCGATGGCGCCGCCGAGGATGCACATCGTCAGCGCCTCGATCAGGAACTGGAGCAAAATGTTGCCGCGGGTGGCCCCCAGGGCCTTGCGGACGCCGATCTCGCGGGTCCGCTCGGTCACGGAGACCAGCATGATGTTCATGATCCCGATGCCGCCTACCACCAGACTCACCGCGGCGATACTGGCCAGCAGGGTGGTGAACACCTGGGTGGCCTGCTGCTGGGTCTGCAGCACGTCCTGCTGGTTGCGGATGGTGAAGTCGTTGTCGCCGCCCGGGCGGATGTGGTGCTGGCGCCGGAGGACCCGCTCGAGGTCCACCATTCCCTGCTCGATCGGGACGCTGTCCTTCACCTGGACCGCCATGGAGCGGAGTCGCTTGCTGCCGAAGACGCGGTACTGCGCGGTCTGGAGCGGGATCAGGACCTGCTCGTCCGGATTCTGAAACCCGCCGGCGGCGCCCTTGGGGCTCAGCACGCCGATGATCTCGAACGGGATGCCGCGGATGAGGAGCGTCTGGTGGATCATCGCGGCCGAGTTGCCGCCTAGCTCCTCGGGGACCGCGGAGCCGAGCACCGCGTAGCGCTGGCGGGAGGCATCGTCGCCGGCGGTGAACATGCGGCCGAACGGGACGGTGTAGTTGTGCACATCGGCGTAGTTGGCCGTGGTCCCGATGATGTTGAAGTTCCGGTTCTGGTTGCCGAACACCACCTGCAGCGCGGACTGCGCCTCAGGCACCACGGCCTTGAGCAGCGTCGCGTCGCGCTGGAGGGCCTCGTAGTCGTCGGTGCTGAGCACGGTGCGGTCGGTGATCATGACGGCACCCGAGCGGCCCTGGCCGGCGAACACGGTGAAGATGTTGGCGCCCAGCGCCGCGATCCGGTCTTCCACCGCCTTCTGGGCCCCGCTGCCGAGCGCCACCATCGTGATGACCGCCCCGACGCCGATGATGATGCCCAGCATCGTCAGCACCGCCCGGAGCGCGTTGCTCCGGATGGATGAGAGCGCAACGGCCAAGGTCTCGCCCAGCAGCATCGCTAGCGCCCCGGCGCCGGACCGCCGCCGCCGCCGGCGCCGCCGGCGCCCCCCGCCGGCGTGGTCTGCCGCATCCCGGGCACACCGGCGCCGCCGGTGATCTGGTTGACCCGCTGCTTGAGGTCCTGCTGGGACTGCACCAGGCTCGCGCTGGGCAGGATGTAGACCGAGTCCCCCTGCGAGAGGCCGTGGATGACCTCGCTGTAGTCGAGATCGGTGAGCCCGGTGCGAATCCAGACCGGGGTGGGGGCGCCGTTCCGTCTCACGAACACGATGTAGCGCCCGCCGCTGGCGTCGGTGCCACGGTTCCGGCGTCCGGCGCCGCGCTGCCCGCCGCCTTGGCTGCCTTGGAAGCCGCCTCCGCCCTGAAATCCAGCGCCACTGTTGGGGGCTCGGCCCGCCGCGCCGGCCCGGGCGGGCATCGAATCTCGCGGGAGGCGCCGCACGGAGTCGGGGACCGTGCGCCGGGTCGAATCCCGTGGCCCGCGGCCGGTCGAGTCCCCGGCCTCTCCCGGCGTCCTGGGCGAAGCGCCCACCGAGCTTCCCGTCTGGCCGGCCGAGGCGGCGAGCTGCCGCTGCACGTCGCTGGCGGAGAGGCCGAGCACCAGGGCCGCCGAGCCGACGTCGCGCTGGGTCCGAAGCGCCGCGTTGGGCACGGCCAGCACGCTGTCCCGCTGGCCGACGTGGATCTCGACCTCCGTGTTCATGCCCGGCCGGAGCAGTCCGTTTTCGTTGTGGATCCGAACCAGCACCGGAAAGACGGTCACGTTCTGCTGGGTCTGCGCCTGGGGCTCGATCTTGAGAACGGTGCCCTCGAAGGTGCGGTTGGCGTAGGCGTCCACGGTGATGGTCGCGTCCTGGCCCGGCTCGATCTTGCCGACGTCGGTCTCGTCCACCAGCGTGTTCACCTGGACCAGGTCGAGGTTGGCCATCTTGAGCAGCGTCGTGCCGCCGCTCACGTTGGACGTCGCCGAGGCGATGACCGTGCCGCGTTCGATGTCCTGCTCGATGATCGTGCCGGTGGTCGGCGCGCGGACGTCGGTGTCCTCGAGCTGAATCTTGGCGTTGTCCACCGCAACCTGCGCGTTCACCACCTGGGACTTGGCGTCGGCGTAGTCGAGCAAGGCGCTGTCGTGCTCTTCCTCGGTAATCGCCTGCGTCTTGAACAGCTGGTCAGCGCGGTCCTTCTGGCGACCGGAGTTGGCCAGCTTGGCCTTCGCCACGTCCAGGTTGGCCTGGGCCTGCGCCAGCGCGTTTCTGGCGTTCCGCGGATCGATGTGCACCAGCAGCGCCCCGCGCTTGACCAGCTGTCCGGTTTGGGCATTGATCTGGAGCACCTCACCCGACGCCTTCGATTTCACTTCCACCGTGGTATCTGGTTGGATCGCGCCCGCGGCCTGCGCGTTCACGATGATGTCCCGGCGCTCGACCGGCAGCGCCTGATAGACGACCTGGGGCGTCGGCTTCTTGCAGGCGAACGCGGCGAGCAGGGCGCCCAGGCCCAGAGTCGTCCAGCGCGAGACCTGTCCCCGTCTCATGCCCCCCTCCCGCTGGCGAAGTCGCGCTCCACCCGGCCGTCCTTGAGATGAACCTGGCGGAACGCGTGCGCGGCGATGTCGGTCTCGTGGGTCACCAGCAGGATGGTCTGGCCGTCCCGGTGGAGCCCTTCGAACAGCCCCAGGATCTCCTCGCTCGTGCCGCTGTCGAGGTTGCCGGTCGGGTCGTCCTCAATTATTATGCTCGGCCGGTTGACG
>JBOHSB010000030.1:0-15388 GCA_050733015.1 Gemmatimonadales bacterium | reverse complement strand
GCGAGCGCGGCCCGGACCATCGCCCGGGTGTAGGCCAGCTTCATCCGCGAGCCGACGCCGTACGCGCCACCGGTCCACCCCGTATTCACCAGCCACACCTTGGCGCCGTGCCGCTCGATCCGCTCGCCCAGCATCTTGGCATAGACGCCCGGGTGCATCGGCAGGAACGGCGCGCCGAAGCAAGCCGAGAACGTGGCCGAGGGCTCGGTCACGCCGCGCTCCGTCCCGGCGACCTTCGCGGTGTAGCCCGACAGGAAGTGGTACATGGCCTGCTGGGCGGTGAGCCGCGAGATGGGCGGCATGACGCCGAAGGCATCGGCGGTGAGAAAGACGATGTTCCTGGGGTGGCCGCCGGCGCCGCTGGGCTGGTAGTTCGGGATGTAGTGGATGGGATAGCAGGCGCGGGTGTTCTCGGTGAGCTTGTCCGAGTCGAAATCCACGGCGCGCGTCATCGGATCGAGCACCACGTTCTCGAGCACGGTCCCGAACATCTGGGTCGCGGCGTAGATCTCGGGCTCGGTCTCGGCACGCAGGCGGATCACCTTGGCGTAGCAGCCGCCCTCGAAGTTGAACACGCCGCGATCGCTCCAGCCGTGCTCGTCGTCGCCGATGAGCTGCCTGGCGGGGTCGGCGGAGAGGGTCGTCTTGCCGGTGCCGGACAGGCCGAAGAAGATGGCGGTGTCGCCCTCCGGGCCCACGTTGGCCGAGCAGTGCATGGTCATGACGCCCTGCGCCGGGAGCAGGTAGTTGAGCGCGGTGAAGATCGACTTCTTCATCTCGCCGGCGTACCGGGTCCCGCCGATCAGCACCAGCTTCTTCGCGAAGTTGAGCACGATGAACGTGGTGCTCCGGGTGCCGTGCCGGGCCGGATCCGCCTGGAAATCCGGGGCGTGGAGCACCGTGAAGCCCGGCCGGAAGTGCGCCAGCTCGGCCGGCAGGGCGCGGATGAACATGTTGCGCACGAAGAGCGCGTGCCACGCGTTGGGCGTGATGAACCGGACCGGGATCCGGTAGGCCGGGTCCGCGCCGCCGAACAGGTCCTGCACGTACAGCTCGCGGGCGTCGAGGTAGCCGCGCACGTCCTCGTGCAGCCGGTCGAACGCCTCGGGATCCAGCCGGGGGTTCTTCTCCCACCAGATGCGGTCGGCGGCGCCGGTCTCCTCGACCAGGAACTTGTCCTTCGGCGACCGGCCGGTGTGGGGCGTGGTGAGGGCGGCGAATGCGCCGTGGTCGGTCAGGTGTCCTTCGCTGCGGCGGAGTGCGTGTTCCAGGAGCGCGGGCGGCGTCAGGTTGGCGTGAATGCGGATGGGGAAGAGGCCATGCTCGACCAGGGTCAGGCTCTCGCGAGGGACTGCGCTGGTCTCGGTGTTCATACGCTCCTGGGCGCGTGGCGCGTGCTAAAAGGACTCGGCCGGCGGTACTGGGCGGCCGCGTGCGAGGCCGGAATTATCGGCAAGTGGAGCGCCGGAGACAACTGGGGGTGGTGTAAATTGTTGGGGTGCTGTCGGTTGGGGTGATGCCAGAGGGCCGAGGGGAGCCCGCGTCGTGGGGGGACGGGCCGCCGCCGCCGCCGCAGGGCGCCTGAGGTCGAGGAATTGCGCAAGGTCGGGGCCCCCGTCAGAGCGCCCTGTCATCCCGAGCGACGCGAGGGATGAGGGGTCACCGACCGACCTATCGCCCCTTCGACCTATCGCCTTATCGTCGTCCTATCGCCTTCTCGTCGTCGACCGCCCTATCGTCCGACCGGCTCCACATCCGCCGGCACGTGGTAGATCACCTCCGCCGTCGCCAGGTCCCGGTCACTCGGCGCGTCGACTGCCGGGTCCGCGAACATCAGGTCCGTCGCGACCCCCGAATGACGCCAGATGCCCAGCGCATGGCCGAGCTCGTGTGTCGTCGTGAGCGCGAGACACTCGGGGAGCCCCGGGGCGTTGGGCTCCGAGCGCGGGTCGATGTACACCCGCACCGGAAGCCGGAGCTGGGTGTGATCGTCGCTGATGTCCAGATCCGTGGCGCCGGCGCATTCGGCGGCGAGCGCGCTGTGAAGTCTGGCCCGGGCGAACTGGACCCCGGGCGCCGAACCTGCGCGCACGATCACGTCGGCCGCGTTCGAGTCGCTCACCACCGTCGCGTCGAACTCGCCATACAGGAACGCGGCGCGCCAGGCGGCGATGCCATGGGGGACGTTCTGCGGCAAGCTGGCCGCGTCCTCCACCCAGATGCGGACCGGAATCCGGCTCTGCGGCCAATGGAAGGTGAGGCTGTCCTCGCCCACGCCGCTCGCCTTGGGCGCGACCAGACGCCACTCGTAGAAGTCGTTCCGGATCGGCGTGGCGATGTCGCTGCACGCGGCGGCAGCGACCACCAGCGCGGCGGCGGTCCAGCGGACGGGGCGGCTCATCGGGCGGTGCTCCGGCTCAGTCCGACCGACAGCGAGACCCGGCTCACGCCCTGGGTCTGCGAGAATCCGCGGCGCTCGAGCTCGTCGGTGGTGAAACGGTGCCAATCGTAGTGGAGCGAGGTCATGAGGTCCCACTTGGGCAGCACCGGCCGGCGGTAGTCCACGCCGGCGCCGGCCAGGAACCGCAGCTTGCCGCCCTCGCGGAAAATGCCATCCTTGTCCTTGGGCCAGTACTGAATCCCGCCCAGTCCCGCCGCCCACCGGAACTGCCGGTAGAGCGGCCCATCGAGCTGCAACATGATGGTGCCGGTCCGGATGGTGCCGAGATCGGTGTCGCTGCCGCTCTCGCTACTGTGGAACTTGCCGGACGCGAGGGTCGCCTCGAGCCCCACGCGGTAACCGCGCGTGCCGAGCGGCAGCGACCCGCCCACCGCGAGCATGGGCGCGATGGATTGCCGCACCGTGATTTCGTCCACGATCACGTCGCGGAGCAGCTTGCTGGCACCGATCGCGCCGAGACGGGCGTAATACGTCGTCTGGGCGGCGAGGCTCGACGAGCCGGCCGGGAACAGCAGGGCCAGCACCAGGATTGGCTTTCGCATGCGGGGAAGATGCCGTCGGCCGTGCGCCCGGTCAACGCGCTGGACGCACACGCGCGTACGCGCGCAAACGTCGCAGCATGCGACGATCCTGGGTGAACTCGTCGTCGCCCTTGGGCGTCTCGAGAATCTTGGCGACGCCCGCGAACCGCGGGTCCCGCATGATCCGCCGGAATGGCTCGGGCCCCAGCGAGCCTTCGCCAATGAGCTCGTGCCGGTCGCGCCGGGAATGAAACGGCGTCTTCGAGTCGTTGAGGTGGAGGACCTTGAGGTTGGCCAGGCCGATCACGTCGTCCCACCGCCGCCACACGCCGTCGAAGTCCCGCTTCAGATCGTATCCCGCCGAATAGAGGTGGCAGGTGTCGGCGCAGAAGGCGACCCGGGGTCGCACCCCGCGGCCGATGGCGTCGCGCAATGCCTCGAGCTCCTCGAGCGTGCTGCCCAGCGAGGAGCCGGTGCCGGCCGTCGTCTCGAGCAGGACGCCGACCGAGCCCGGCACCGCCTCGAGACACCGGGTGTACGACTCCGCGTTGCGGGCCAGCCCGGACGCGCGGTCGTCGATGAAATTCCCCGGATGCGAGACCACGTACGGAATGCCCAGTCGCTCGCACCGTGCGAGCTCGGCCCGGAAGGACGCCTCCGAGCGCGCCCGCAGGGTGCGATCGGGCGAGGCGAGGTTGATTAGGTAGGAGTCATGCGCCACTATACGTGCAATGCCGCTCTGCGCGAGCGCGCCACGGAAGGCATCCGCGATCTCCGGGTCGATGGCCGGCTCGCGCCACTGGTTGGGAGTCTTGGTGAAGACCTGAACA
Source organism: Gemmatimonadales bacterium (assembly GCA_050733015.1). Classification (GTDB taxonomy): domain Bacteria; phylum Gemmatimonadota; class Gemmatimonadetes; order Gemmatimonadales; family GWC2-71-9; genus CAVVWJ01. The sequence continues at coordinate 11,576 of JBOHSB010000030.1, read as the reverse complement.
GCGGAGGCCCCGATGGCCAGTCCGCGGGCCGGCGCGGTCGGCACGCCCCCCTGGATCGACACGTGGGCGCCCAGTAGGTCGGACGTCGTTCGTTGAGTCATTCAGCCCTCGAAATCGCGTGACCAGCCCAGGCGAGTCGCTGGGTCGGCCCCGCCTGCTGCTCACCGGCGATGCCGCGTCCCGGCCCGACGGTCTCGAGCGGGCGCTCACCCGGGCCGGCTTCCACCTCGGCGAGACGCCGCACGCGCCGCGGGAGTCCCCTCCCGATGCTATCCTCACCACGCTGCCCCTCGCCGATCCCGAACGCCTGAGCCAGATCCTCGCCGATGCCGCCGCGGAGCCGCCGCGAATCATCGTGTTCGCGGCGGACGACCGGGACGCCCCGGCCGCCGCCCTCGCGCTCGGCGCGGCCGATGCGCTGGCCAGCCCGGTCCACCTGCCCGATCTCTGCGGCCGGCTGCTGGCCCGCATCCGCGAGCGACAGTACCCCTTCCGCACCCCGCACGAGGCCCGGATCCGCGACAGCCTGCGCGAGCTGATCGGAGAGCCTCGGTCGCCCTTGCAGCCCGATGAGATCGCTCTCGCGCTGGTCCGGCGGCTGGGCCGGGCGCTGCAACTGACGCACTGCGCTTTCGTGCTGACCCGGCCGGGGCAGGAGCAGGGCCGGGTCATCGCCGCGCCCGGCGAAGGGCGGCCCGAGCGGGCGTACCTCGACCTGGCCCAGTATCCGGAGATCGAGGAGGCGATCCGAAGCCGTCGCGCGCTGGCCGTAACGGACACTCATTCGGGCGCCGGCTCGCCCACGACCGTGGTCCCGGTGGTGGTGGACGACGCGGTGAGCGGCGTGTTGCTGCTCAGAGGACAAGATAGCGCCCCCATCCTGAGCTCGGCGCAGCTCGGCCTGGCGGCCAGCCTCGCCGAGGTCGCGGCCCGCGCGCTCGAAGCCGGCAGTGTACGCAACGGGGGGCCGCCGACGGCCGTTCCGGCGCTCGACCGCCGGTTGCAGGAGGAGCTCGAGCGGGCACGCCGCTATTCGCTGAGCCTGAGTTTGGTGCTGCTGGACGTGGAGCCGCCGCCGGACGCCGATCCGGCCGACCTCGATGCGCGGGACCGGCACCGCCAGGAGACCGGCGGCGAGATCCGGCGCGCGCTGCGACTGCCGGATTTCGTGTCGGGCTACGGCGACGGCGCCTTCGCGATCGTGCTGCCCGAGACGGCCGCCGATGGCGCGCGCCGCTCGGTGCTGCGCCTCAGGGAGCGGCTGCCGAGCGGGAGCGCGGGCATCGCGGCCTATCCCCATCCCGCGGTCACGACGCCGGACGATCTGTTCGTGCTGGTCGAGGCCGCGCTCCGACGCGGACGCGCGCAGACGGGCGAGCGGATCGGGATCGCCGACTAACTGCCCCTCAGCGCTTGCGGAGCCAGGTGGCCGGATCGAGCGCCACCTGATTGTCTCCCCTGATCTCGAAATGCAGGTGCGGGCCGTAGTCGGAGTTCTCGCCGCCGACCGTGCCGACCTGCGCGCCTTTCGTGATGGTGGCGCCCAGCCTGACCGCGGCCACCTGGAGGTGGGAGTACACCGAGTAGTAGCCGTTGCCGTGCTCCAGGACGACCGTGAGCCCGTACGTGCCGAACTGCCCCACCAGCCGGACCTTGCCCGCCTCCACCGCATGGACCGCCGTGCCCACCGGCGCCGCGATCCCGATCCCGTTCCAGCGGATGATCCCTCCGCTCGGTAGCGTGTCCCGGCCGAACCGGTAGACGATGGTGCCTTCGACCGGCCAGTCGAGCTTGCCCAGGCTCGCCGTGGTGATCGAGCCGGGTCCCGCCACGGCTCCGCGCAGGCTGCCCCGGGCGAGCTCCTCGCGCCGGGCCCGCTCGAGCGCGGCGAGCAGGCCGTTGAGCCGGGCCTCGTCCTTCTGCAAGGTGGAGAGCCGCCGCTCGGTGTTCCGGGCCGACTGCTGCAGCTGCTGCAGCCGCCGCTCGCGCGCCCGGGCCAGCTCGGTGTACTTGGCGAACTCGGCCTCGCGCTCCTGCCGGGAGCGGTCGAGCTGGCCGCGCACGTCGAGGATGGTGTTCCGCTCGCTGACCACGCGGCTCCGGAGCTGCTCGACGTCGGTCACCAGGGCGCGGTCCTGCCGGCTGGTGAGGTAGAGGTACTTGTAGCGGCTGAGGAGGTCGCCGAACGACTCGGCGGCCATGAGCGCCTGAAAGGTGTACAGCGGGCCGCGCTTGTAGATGTCCACCAGGCGCCGCTCGAGGACGGCCCGGCGGTCGTCGAGGTTGTCCTGGGCCAGGATCAGCTCCGCGCTCGAGCGGTCGAGCTGGTTCGCCAAGCCCCCGATCTGACGCTCGATCTCGCTCACGATCCGCTGGGTGGACTCGCGCTGGCGCTCGAGGTTGCTGAGCTCGTCGTTCACGTCGTGCACCTGGCCCTGGAGCCGCTGCTGCTGTTCCTCCAGGCGGTCCCGCTCGCGGCGGATCTCCTCGAGCCGCCGGCGGCTGGCCTCGAGGGTGGTATCCTGGGCGGCGAGGGGGGCGGCAAGGAGGCTGAGAAGGCAGAGAAGGCAGAGAAGGCAGAGGATGGAAAGCTGGAAGGACGGAAAGACGGAAGGACGGAAAGACGGAAGGACGGAACGACGGAACGACGCTGGGGCGGCAGGACGGAGCGACCGCCCGACAGAGCGCCCACGCGTCAGCAGATTCGGCAGCGTCGCGCCGAGTTTGTCTTTCCGTCCTTCCGTCCTTCCGTCTTTCCGTCCTTCGATCTCCCTACACATGCCGCAAATGCCTTCCCACACTCACCAGGCTCCCCCCCAGCCCGAGCAGCACCCCGAACACCACGATCGCCACCATCTGGTAGGGCAGGAAGAAGATGAGCCCTGCGAAGGTCCCGCCACTCTGGTCGCGGAACAGCAGGTACCCCGCGAAGCACAGCACCAGCGACAGCAGGCCGCCGAGCAGTCCCTTGAGCGCGCCCTCGAGCAGGAACGGCCCCCGGATGAACCAGTTGGTGGCGCCCACCAGCCGCATGATCGAGATCTCGCGGGCGCGCTGCAGCAGGGTGAGCCGGATGGTCACGCCGATGATCACGACCGCCACCGCGGCGAACGCCAGGCCGATCACCAGGCCGACGATGCCGGTAATGTTGCGCAGGTGATCGAGCTTCTGCACCCAGTCCCGGCCGTAGCGGACGTCGTTCACGAACCCGAACCCGCGCAGGCGCTGCGCCACCCGCTCGACCGTCGCCGCGTCCCGGTTCCCCGGCTTGAGACGCACCTCGATCGAGGCGGGCAGCGGGTTCACCTGCAGGTCGCGGTAGGCGTCGCGGAACTCGACCAGCTCGCGCCGGGCCCGGGCCAGTGCCTGCTCCTCGGTCACGAAGGTGACGTCCTGCACCTCGGGAAAGGCCGCGATGTCCTGGGTGGCCAGCGTGATGGTCTCGGCCGGCGTGCCGCGGAGCACGAAGGCGACGATCTCCACCCGCTCCTCGAGGCCCTGGAGCGCCTGGCGGAGATTGATCGCCACCAGCCCGAACAGGCCGAGGGTAAAGAGGGAGAAGGCGATCGTGGTGATCGAGAGGGCGGAGAGCAACGGCGCGCGCCGGAAGGAGAGCAGCGCCTCGCGCGTGAGCAGCTTCACGTCGCGGCCTCCTCGTCGTCCGGCTCGTCGACGGCGCTGTCGAACACCACGCCCCCCTCGCGCATCTCGATCGTGCGGTAGCTGGCCTGCCGCACCAGATCGAGGTCGTGCGTGGCCATCACGATGACGGTCCCGCCGGCGTTGATATCGCGCAGGAGCTGAAAGACCCCGCGGGTGGCTCGCTCGTCGAGGTTGCCGGTGGGCTCGTCGGCCACGAGGATGGCCGGATCGTTCACCAGCGCCCGAGCGATGGCCACGCGCTGCTGCTCGCCGCCCGAGAGCTCGCGCGGATACGCCCGGCTCTTCGCGGTGAGCCCCACCTGGGTGAGCACGCGCATCACCCGGGCCTCGATGGTGTCGCCGCGCGCGCCGGTGACTTCCAGCGCGAAGGCGATGTTCTCGGCCGCGGTGCGGTCCTCGAGCAGGCGGAAGTCCTGGAACACGACGCCGAGGCGGCGGCGGAGCTTGGGCACCTCGTCGGGACGGAGCGCGCTCACGTCGTAGCCCGAGACCCGGACCTCGCCGGTGGTGGGCCGCTGCTCGGCGAAGAGCAGCTTCATGATGGTGGACTTGCCGGCGCCCGAGTGTCCGGTGAGAAAGACGAACTCACCCCGGCCGATCCGGAAGGAGACGTCCTTCAGGGCCAGCGCGCCGTTGGGATAGTTCTTGTAGACGTGGGAAAGGCGGATCACGGTGGGAAGGTACAAGGGCAGGGAGGTGGGGAAAAGCGCGGTCGCAAGGCATGCGGCGGGGCGCACGCTACGAGTCACCCTGAGCGGCGCGAAGGGGGGATGGCTTGAGGCATGCCCCCTTCGCGCCGCTCAGGGTGACTCCAGGCCACCGCCCGCGACTCCCGTCACTTGTCCAACGCCTGCTGCAGATCGGCAATGATGTCGTCCGCCTCCTCGATGCCGCAGCTCAGGCGCAGGAACCCGTCCGGAATGCCCAGCGCCGCGCGGTCCTCCGCCGAGATGCCGTGGTGCGAGGTGAAGCGCGGCTCGCTCACCAGCGTCTCGACGCCCGCGAGACTCGGCGCATGCGCCACCAGCTTGAGCCGCTTGAGCATCCGCTCGGCGGCCTTGGGGCCGCCGGCGAGCTCGAGGCCGACCATGCCGCCGAAGCCGTCGAGGACCGCCTTCGCCTGCGCGTGGTCGGGGTGGGACTCGAGGCCGGGGTAGTGCACCCGCGCCACCGCTGAATGAGACTCGGCCCATGCCGCGACGGCCGCGCCGTTGGCGTTGTGGCGCGCCATGCGGAGCGCCAGCGTCCGCATGCCGCGGTCCACCAGCCACGCCGCGTGCGGGTCGATCGCCTGGCCCCACAGCCGCATCAGCCGGTTGACCTCCTCGACGAACGAGGTCGAGCCCGCCACCGCGCCCGCGATCACGTCGCTGTGGCCGTTCAGGTACTTGGTCGCGCTGGTGATGGCGATGTCGGCGCCGTGCTCGAGCGGGCGGAAGTTGATCGGGCTGGCGAAGGTGGCGTCCACCAGCAGCGCCAGGCCAAACTCCCGCGCAACGTGGGCCACGGGGGCCATGTCCACCACCCGCATGAGCGGATTGGTGGGCGTCTCGACGAAGATGGCCCGGGTGGCCTTCCGCACCGAGCGGCGCCACAGCCTCGGCTGGTCGGGCCGTACGTAGGTGATGTCGATGCCGAGGCGGCCGAGCTCTTCGTCGAACAGGTGCTGGGTGCCGCCGTAGATCCAGCTGCTGCTGATCAGGTGGTCGCCGGGCCGCAGCACCGCCAGATGCGCCAGCGCCGTGGCGCCCATGCCGCTGGCCAGGAAGATCGCGGCTTCCGCGCCTTCGAGCAGGGCGTATTTCCGAGCCAGGGCGACCTGGTTGGGATTGTTGCCGTAGCGGCTGTAGAGAATGTCCTCGTCGCTTCCCACCGGCGACGTGAACGTGCTGCTCTGCTGCAGGGGCGGGGCGATCGGCGCCCAGTCCGGGCGGCGCTGCGGGATGCCGTGGATGGCCGTGGTGGAGGGCCCGAAGCGTCGCGGGCTCATCCGATGGGCAGCGGCTGGTACCGGTCGCCGTCGGTCTGCACCACCCGGTGGAGGACGAGCGCGTCGAGCGCCTCTTCGGCGCGCGCGGCCGGCCACCCCAGCGCGCCCGCCAGGTCGGCCGCCGGCTGAGCCCCGCGCTCGCACAGGAGGGCGAAGGCCGCCCGCCCATCCGCCGTAACCCACCCGAGCAGCCGCGGCGCCGGGTGCTCGCCGCAGGGCATCGCCGCCACCACCAGCCGATGGGTGGTCAGCACGTGCTCGATCGCCTCGTGCTGATCCTCCCGCAACCCGCTCAGCACCACGACCCTCGAGCCGCGCTCCCCATCGTCGAGCAGCAGCTTGGCCACCACCTCGTCGGCGCAGCTCAGGTCCAGTAGCTCGATGTCGGAGAAGTCCAGCAGGGCGGTGTGGCAGTCGGAATCGGCGAGGGCGGCCCGGATGCGGTTTCGGATGGCGGCGCCGGTGGGACGGGTGACCAGGTTGCGGTAGGGTGACGCCACCGTCTCGCGGAGCAGGCTGCCGATGCGGATGGTCTGGATCATCGGGTCTCGGCGTCCTGCGCGGGGATGATGATCTGCACCTGGGCTCCGGGGAAGAACGGGAGATGCTCGCTCAGCGGGACGTCCTCGTCCCAGGGCGGCACGATCGCGAGGCGCGCGGTGCCGCTCCGGATCGAGATCTTGCCCTTCCACTGATCCAGAAAGCGCTTGATGAAGGCGAGACCCTGCCCGCGGCCGGGATCGCGAAAGCGGCTCACGCCCTGGATCAGCGCCGCTTCGAGGGCCGCGCCATCGCCCCAGCGGTCACCGAAGCGCTTGGCGTGCGCGCTCTCGAGCGAGCGGCGGAAGCCGATCCCCGCGTCGCTCACCGCGATCACCACCACCCGCCGGCCGAGCCGCCGGCGGAAGGTGTAGGCCTGCACGGCCACCCACCCGCTCGTGCCGGCGTGCTCAACAATATTCTGGCATGCCTCCGAAAGCGCCATACTGAACCGCAGCGTCGCCTTCATCTCGAGGCCGAGCTCACCGTGCAGAATGCGTGAGGCGCCCTGGGAGATCTTCTCCACCACCTCGTGGACGTCCTCGGTCGCCCGGACCGGCGTCACGTCGAGCAGCACGTCGGACGGGCCGGTGGCGGTGACCTTGGGCAACTTGCCGTGCAGCTCGAACAGCTCGGCCGCGTAGGTGAAGAACCCCGCCCGCGCCCAGTAGCGTCTCACGTCCTCGTTGGTGGGCACGGTGAACAGCGGGCGCTCGCGCCGGGCCTCCGACAACGCCTGGCCCGCGGTCAGCATGGCGAGCAGGCCGAACGGGGAGGCCCACTGCGCGCCGCGGGCGTCGAGCAGGATCTTCTCCTCGGGCGGCCATTGGCCGAACGCGGCGGCGAACTGCTCGAACGAGCGGTCGTCGAACGTCGCGGGCACTTCGATGACGCGCGTCACGGCACCAGGAGCTCCCCGCGAAGGTGGCGCCCCAATCCACCGGCCCCGCGGAACCCCGCGTTGCGGGCGGCGAGGGCGGTGGCATGCGCGAGGGCGCCCTCGACGCTCTCGCCGGCGAGCAGCCGCGCGCACGCGGCCGCGCCGAACACGTCGCCGCAGCCGGTCGGGTCGAGGGCGTCGACGTGGGGCGCGGGAATCAGCGCGGTGCGGATGGGACGGTCAGACGGTCGGACGGTCAGACGGTCAGACGGACGGTCTGACGGTCCGCCCCCCCATCCATCGAACCCCGGCGCCGCAACATACGCCGCCCCTTTCGGCCCCAGGGTCACCACCAGCAGCGACGTGCCGGCGCCCAGCGCCTGGGCCGACAAGGACAGCGGGTCCGGCGAGAGCTGGCGCATCTCGTCCTCGTTGAGCTGAACCGCGTCGAAGCAGCCGAACCAGGCCGCCGGGTCGGCCAGGGGCTGGAGCACCCGGATACCGTCGTGGTGCATGCCCAGGAACAGGCTGTGCAGGTCGGCGTAGATCGGGCCGTGAAATCCCTGGCGCAGCGCCTGGGCGGTGCCCAGGGTGAGCTCGAATCCGGAGATGAAGTTGAGATAGATGGCGTCGAGGTCCATGACCATCGGACCGAGCTCGAGCCAGGTCCAGCCGGGTACTCCGCCACTCATCCGCTCGCACCGGCGCTCCGCCGACTGATAGTGGAGCACCACGCGATTGTTCGGCGCCGGCACCTCGACGCAGCGCGCGCCCGGTGCCAGCCGCGCGAGCCCCTTGAGCAGCTCGGCCGCCTCCGGCGCGAGGTCCCGGCCGACCTTGATGAGCGGCACCATCTGCCAGTCGGGCGGCAGGCTCGCGTCGAGGCCGCCCAGCGCGTAGGCGATCCCGCCCCACTCCTCGGTCGGCGGTGCCAGCGCGTCGCGACCGTGGATGAGGTCCCAGACCAGCGACCCGATGACCCCGACCTTAGGCACCGAGGGTCTGGTCGAGGAACGCCTTCGCCGCGCCGTACACGCCGGCCGTTCCCGCGAGCTCGCCCGGCACGATCCGGCAGGCCGTGACCGCGGGCTTGAACGCGCGTCGGGCCACCTCGCGGCGGAGCGGGACGAACAGATGGTCGCCGGCGAGGGTCACGCCCCCGCACACCACCACCGCTTCCGGGTTGAACACGTTGAGCAGGTTGCCGATCCCGACGCCGAGAAACCGGGCGGTGTCGTTCACTACCTCGAGGGCGAGATCGTCGCCGTCCTGGGCGGCCTGGTACACGGTCTGGGCAGTCACCTTCGAGAGGTCGCCGCCGACCAGCGATGGGAGCCGGCTCACGGCCCCGGCCGCGATCTCCTCCACCGCGCGGAGCGCGATGTTGGGTCCCGATGCGTAGGCCTCGAGGCAGCCGTAGTTGCCGCATTTGCAGCGGCGGCCCTCGGTGTCGATGGTGGTGTGGCCGATCTCGCCCGCCACGTCCGACGCGCCGTGGTACAGCTTGCCGTCGAGAATGAGCCCGCCGCCGATGCCGGTCCCGATGGTGATCCCGATCGCGTGCCGCGCCCCGCGCGCGGCGCCGACCCACCACTCGCCGAGCACGGCGCAGTTGGCGTCGTTGTCGAGCGTGGCCGGGAGACCGAGCCGGTCGTGGATGATCTGCCGCAGCGGGAGGTTGACCCAGCCCAGGTTGGGCGTGAGCAGGACGATCCCGCGCTTGGTGTCCAGCGGGCCCGGGGCGCCGACACCCACGCCGAGGATCTCGGCGCCGGGTATTTCCTTCCTCGTCGCCACGATCGCGCGCTCGGCCAGGCCGACCAGCCGCTCGAGCACGTCCTTGGCGCCCGCCTCGGCGTGGGTCGGCTCGCTCGCCGTCGCGACGATGCGCGTGCCGTCCTCCGACACGCTCCCGACGACGAGGTTGGTCCCACCGATGTCAATGCCCAGTACGAATCGCACGCTGCGCCTCCACGCCGGTCACGGCCGCGACCGCCGCCGCGACCGCCTCGACCGAGATCTCCCGCATGCACCGGTGGTGTCCCAGGGGACAGACTTGCGGCCCGTGCGCGGAGCACGGCCGGCACGCCAGCGATGGGTGCTCGACCACGCGGTCGCTCGGGCCCCTGGGCCCGAAGCCGAACCCCGGCACGGTCGGCCCGAACACGGCGACGACCGGCGTCCCGACCGCCGTGGCCAAGTGCAGCGGCGCGGAATCGTTGGTGACCAGCACCGCCGCGCGGGCGAGGAGCGCGGCCGATGCCCGCAACCCGAGCTGCCCGGCCGCACTGTGGACCCGACCCGGCGCCGCGGCGATCACCTCCCCTGCAAGCCGCGCGTCGTCGCGACCGCCCACGATCACGACCGGCCGGTCGAGTGACGCCGCGAGCTCGCCGTAGCCGGGCCACCGCTTGGTGGCCCAGATCGAGCCCGGCGCCAAGGCTACGAAGCCCGGGCCGACACCGTGCTCCCGCAGCCAGGCGTCCGCCTCGGCCCGATCGTCCGCTGTCGGCTCGATTCGGACCGGCGGGGCGTTTCCGCCGCCGCCGCCGGCCAGGGCCAGGAGCCGCTCCACCTCGTGGCCGCCGCTGGGCCGCACGACCCGGCGGGTGTAGGTGGCCGCCGCCGGACTGTCCGCGAAACCGACCCGCTCGCCGATAGCGGCGAGCCGCGCGAGCGCGGCCGACCTCCACGAGCCATGGGGTAGATACGCCCGGAGATACCCTCGGGCCCGCAACCGCCGGCCCAGCCGCCAGACCCCGCGGAGGCCACGATCCGCCCCGCGCTTGTCGTAGCGGATGACCGCACCGACGGCGGGGTGGGTCTCGATCAGCACGGCCGCCGCCGGCGTCGTCACGACGTCTACCGGCCCGTGGGCCGCCGCGAGCGCCGCGAGCAGGGGCGTGGTGAGCACCACGTCGCCGAGGAAGGCGGTCTGGATGACCACGACGGTCGGACGGTCAGATGGTCGGACGGTCAGGACAGCCTCCCCAGGGTGGACCGTGGGCGCGGCCGCGCCTCTCGGCACGCTCAGACGAGCCGGTCCGCCCGTCCGCCCGTCCTTCCGTCTTTCCGTCTTCCCGTCCTTCCACCTATTCCACCTGCAAGACCGCCAGGAAGGCCTCCTGGGGAATCTCCACGGCGCCGATCTGCTTCATGCGCTTCTTCCCCTCCTTCTGCTTCTCGAGGAGCTTGCGCTTCCGCGTGATGTCGCCGCCGTAGCACTTGGCCAGGACGTCCTTCCGGAACGCCGAGATGGTCTCGCGGGCGATGATCTTGTTGCCGATCGCCGCCTGGATCGCCACCTGGTACAGCTGCCGCGGGATCAGCTCCTTCAGCTTCTCCGCCACCTTGCGCCCGTACTCCTGGGCCTTGTCGCGGTGGATGATGACGCTGAAGGCGTCGATCGGGTCGCCGTTGATGAGCATGTCGAGCTTCACGAGGTCCGACTCGCGGTAGCCCGCCATCTCGTAGTCCAGCGACGCGTAGCCCCGCGACAGCGACTTGAGCTTGTCGTAGAAGTCGAGCACGATCTCGCCCAGCGGAAACTCGAAGTCGAACTCCACCCGGCTCGTGTCGATGTAGTGCATCCCGTTGTAGACCCCGCGCCGCTCCTGCCCGAGCTTCATGATGCCGCCGATGTACTCGGCCGGGGCCATGATGCGGGCCTTCACGTAGGGCTCGTCGATGCGGCTGATCTCCGCCGGGTCGGGCAGATTGCTCGGATTCTCGAGCAGCAGCATGTCCCCGTCGGTCCGGTAGACGTGGTACTCCACCGTGGGAACCGTGGTGATGAGGCTGAGGTTGAATTCGCGCTCCAGCCGCTCCTGGACGATCTCCATGTGGAGCAGGCCGAGGAAGCCGCAGCGAAACCCGAAGCCGAGCGCGGTGGACGATTCGGGCTCGTAATGCAGGCTGGCGTCGTTGAGCACCAGCTTCTCGAGCGCGTCCCGCAACCCCTCGTACTGGTCCGACTCGGTCGGGTAGATGCCGGCGAACACCATCGACTTGACGTCGCGGTAGCCGGACAGCAGCTCGGAGGCACGGTCGTGCGCGTCGAGGATGGTGTCGCCCACCCGGGCGTCGCGTACGCCGCGCAGGCTGGCTACGACGTAGCCCACCTCGCCCGCCTCGAGCTCGGCCGCGGGATGCTGGCCCAGCCGGAGGTAGCCGACCTCGTCTACGTGGTACAGGTCGTCGGGGTGAGAGCCGAAGGCGATCTCCATCCCCTCGCGCACCGTGCCGTCCACCACCCGGATGCTGGGGACCGCGCCCCGGTAGCGGTCGTAGTACGAATCGAAGATCAAGGCGCGGAGCGGGGCCTCCTCGCGGCCCCGCGGCGGCGGCACCCGGGCCACGACGGCTTCGAGCAGCTCGGGGACGCCGGTGCCCTCCTTCGCCGAGACCGCCAGGATCTCTTCCCGCTTGGCGCCGATCAGGTCCATGATCTCCTGCGCCCTCCGCGCGGGCTCGGCGCCGGGCAGGTCGATCTTGTTGAGCACC
>JBOHSB010000029.1:0-6122 GCA_050733015.1 Gemmatimonadales bacterium | reverse complement strand
GGGCTGAAGTGTTTCCGCTGGGCTCCCATGACACCTCCTGTGCCTCCAAGATGGAGACCGTGAGGTGTCCACGAAACCGGGGCAACTTCAGAGCCATGCGTCGGCGTATGGCTCCGTCGCTTCGCTCAGGATGACTCCCCTAAGGATGACTCCCCTAAGGATGACTCCCCTCAGGCAGCCGCTCGCGTCCGACGACGGAGGGCTGGTCGGGAACCCATCTCGATAGTTTAATGTTAAGCTATCCATGGAAGCCACCATGCCCAAGCCGAGCCGATATCGCCGGGACCGCGCCGAGCGCCTGGCCCTCAGCACCTACCTCAAGCTGACCCGCACGAGCGACCGTCTCTGGGACCGCCTCGCGCTCGGCCTCCAGCGCGAGGACCTGACGCCGAGCCAGTTCGGCGTGCTCGAGGCCCTGTTCCATCTCGGCCCCATGTGCCAGCGCGACCTGGGCGAGCGCATCCTCAGAAGCAGCGGCAACATGACCCTGGTAGTGGGGAATCTCGAGCGGCGGGGCCTGGTCCGGCGGGAACGCCAGGCCGAAGACCGCCGCTACTACCTGGTGCATCTCACGGTCGAGGGCGAGCGGCTGATCCGCCGCGTCTTCCCCGGCCACGCCGACGCCATCGCCCGGGCGCTCGCCATCCTCACGCAGGACGAGCAGCGTACCCTGGGAAACCTTTGCCGGAAGTTGGGAGCAGTCACATGAGCATTCATCACGTCACGGCCATCGCAGGCGACCCACAGCGGAACCTCGATTTCTACACCGGCCCGCTGGGACTCCGCCTGGTGAAGCTGACGGTCAATTTCGACGATCCGGCCAGCTACCATCTCTACTTCGGTGACGAGCTGGGCCGCCCGGGATCCATCCTCACCTTCTTTCCATGGCCGGACGGGCGTCGCGGACGCCAGGGCACCGGCCAGGTCGGCACCGTGTCGCTGGCGATCCGTCCCGCGTCGCTCGGCTATTGGGTCGAGCGGCTGGTGCAGCACGGCATCAAGTTCGAGGGGCCGACCCGCCGGTTCGACGAGCAAGTGCTCGCGTTCAGCGATCCCGACGGCCTCCTGCTCGAGATGGTGGCGACGCCGCGGGTCGAGCGGGCAGCTCCTTGGGCCGATGGTCCGGTCCCGGCGGAGCACGCCGTGCGCGGAGTGCACGCCACCACCATCTGGGAGGACGGTGACCAGGGAACGGCGGAATTCCTGACCGCGCACATGGGCTACCGGGCGGCGGGCGAGGACGGGAACCGGCTCCGGTTCGAGTCGGCCGCCGAGGGCGTGGGGACGGTGGTGGATCTGCGCCGGGTGCCGGGCTTCTGGGCCGGCGCGGTCGGCGTGGGTGCCGTGCATCACGTCGCGTTTCGCGCCGGGTCCGACGAGGCGCAGTTGGAGCAGCGCGCCCGTCTCGAGCAGGCGGGCATCGACGCCACTCCGGTCGTGGATCGCCAGTACTTTCACTCGGTGTATTTCCGCGAGCCGGGCGGCGTGCTGTTCGAAATCGCCACCGACGCGCCGGGATTCACCCTGGACGAGCCGGCAGCGGAGCTGGGGACTCACCTCAAGCTGCCGCCGATGTACCAGTCGATGCGCGACCGGATCGAGCAGGCTCTGCCGCCGGTGCGGCTACCGAACGCGACTGCCCAGGAGGCCCGATGACTGCCCCGGCACTCGGGTGGACCCACCGCTTCGCCCCGGCCGCTCGGCCGGGTCTGCCGCCGCTGTTGCTGCTCCACGGAACGGGGGGCAACGAGGACGACCTCGTGCCGCTGGGCGAGCGGCTGTTGCCCGGGGCAGCGCTCCTGAGCCCGCGCGGGCAGGTGCTGGAGCGCGGCATGCCCCGGTTCTTCCGCCGGATCGCGGAGGGCGTCTTCGATCTGGACGACCTCCGGCGCCGGACGGGGGAGCTGGCCGAGTTCGTGACCGCGGCGCGAGCGGAGTACGGCCTCGCGTCGCCCCCCGTGGCGGTCGGCTTCTCGAACGGAGCCAACATCGCGGCCGCGCTGCTCCTGCTTCGGCCCGGCACGCTGGGTGGCGCACTACTACTTCGCCCGATGGTGCCGCTGGTGCCCAATCCGCTACCGCAGCTCGGCGGCGTGCCGGTCCAGATCAACGCCGGCGTGGCGGACCCCATCGTCACCCCCGAGCAGAGCGAGGCGCTGGGCGCGCTCCTGCGGCAGGCGGGGGCGAGCGTGTCGCTCGATTGGGTCAATGTCGGACACACCCTGAGCCCGACCGACCTCGAGATCGGCGCGCGGTTCCTCGCGCGCATCTCCGGAGCCGACTGACCTTCGTCGCGTTCGGTCTTTGTTCTCTTTCGCGGTTGCCCGGGGCGTCGCATTGGTAGATCGTTGCCGCGACTGCGGCTCTCCGGGCGTGGCGCCGCCCACCCTCTCCCCGCCGGCCGGCGCCGCAGTTCGGCTGGCCCGTCGCACTGAGGACCTATGTGATGCTCTCTACTGCCCTTGAGCAGGAGCGTCTCCTCCTCGCCGGACGTCTCCTCTCCGAGATCGAACGTCGCCACGGACTACCACACCCCATTCAACGCGAGCTTCACCCCGTCATCATGGACCGTTTCCTCGCTGTTTACCTCCCCGAATCCCGGGAAGGTGAGCCGGTCCCCCAAACGCTCGAATATGCCTTCGCGGGCACGCTGTCCGACGCGCTGAACTTGCTGCGCGAAGTGGTCAGCGAATCGCCCGATGGTCGAGGCGCCGCCCTGTACGTGCACGACCTGGACATCGGCGTCACCGCGGACACACGGGAGCCGCACTGACCTTTCCCGTCTTCTCCGGAGTCACCGGCGAGCGCGCCCCCACCGTGGTCGCGCTCGCCTTCCTTTTTGCCGGCCTGGCGAGCTCGCCGGCCGTGGCCCAGCAGCCGGGCCCGGCGCTCCCCGAGTTGGCCGAGCGGCTCGCGGGCATGACGGCCGTGACGGGCTACGAGCAGCGGACGATCGATACGCTGATCGGTCTTCTCCCGGGTGCGGCGCGGGATCGCGCCGGCAACGCGGTGGTGGTCCTCGGCGGCGGCGACCGGCGGCGGCTGGTGGCCTGTCCCGTGAGCGAGCCCGGCTTCATCGTCGGCCGGGTGCGGGAAGACGGTTGGCTGACCTTGCGACGTGCGCCGGGGCGCGTCTCGCCGCTGGTCGAGCGGCAGATCGAGGGCCAGCGCGTGAACCTGTTCGGGCGTCGGGGGGCAGTACCGGGCGTCGTGGCGGTGCGCTCGGTCCACCTCACCCGCGGTCGCGGCACGGCCGGAGGCGCATTCACTGTCGACAGCGCCTATGTGGACATGGGTGCGAGCTCCGCGGCCGAGGTCGCGGCGGCGGGCGTCGGCGTGCTGAGCCCGCTGGCCATCGCGAAGCGACCCCAGCGCTACGGGCGCGATCTGCTGGCCGCGCCCGTGGCCGGGCGCCGGACCGCGTGCGCGGCGCTGGTGCTCGCGGCCAGGCGCGCGATCGCGGAGCAGGGCATGGTGCCGCGCGGGGAGAGCGTCGTCGTCGCGTTCGTTATCGAACAGGACTTGGACGCGCGCGGGCTGGGCACGATCGCACACACGCGCGGGCCGTTTGCCGAGACGGTGATCGTGGACGGAGGGCCCGGCTTGCCGGGGGCTGTCACGAGAGCGCCGGACTCCGCGGCGACCCGCGGGCCCGCGCTGGGCGCGGTGACGCGCTGGTCGCTCGGCACGCGGTACCCGGCGACGCCGGTCGAGACGACCTCGCTGGCCGGTGCGGATACCCTGAGGACCGCGCTGGCGCGCTGGATCGGCGGCGCGCGATGAGGGCCGTGCTGCTGTGGCTCGCCATCACGCTCGCCCCGCGGCTGATCGTGGGACAGACGGCGCCGCCGGCAGAGGTGGACTCGGTCCTCGGGGCGCTGGTCGAGACCCACGGCGTGTCGGGTATGGAAGGCCCGGTCCGTGAAGCGGTGCAGCGACTGCTTCCTCGCTGGGCGCGAACCACGACCGATACGGCCGGCAACCTGTGGCTGACGATGGGACGGGGCGAGCCGACCGTGGTCTTCATCGCCCACCTGGACGAGATCGGGTTCACGGTCAAGGCGATCCGGGACGACGGCACGCTCGACGCCGAGGCGGCGGGCGGGTTCTTCCCGACGCTGTGGGAGGGCCAGCCCGCGCTGGTGCACACCGGCCGCGGAACGGTGGCCGGCGTGTTCGTTCCGCACGACACGGCCGCAGCAGCTCCAGCTCCCGGCACCGACCCGGTCGTCCGGGTAGACGTCGGAACCACCGATCGAGCCGGCACCGCGGCGCTCGGCATCGGCACCGGCAGCACGGTGACCAGCCCCAAACGCTACGTGCGCCTGCTCGGCGGACGCGCCACCGGACGCTCCTTCGACGACCGAGTCGGCTCGACGGCCCTCGTGCTGGCGGCCCGCCACCTCGACCGGGCCCGGCTCCGACACACGGTGATCTTCATCTGGAGCGTCCGTGAGGAGATCGGCCTCGAAGGCGCCGCGGCCGCCGCCGCCCAGCTCGGCTCCCGCCCCGCCCGGGTACACGCCATCGACACCTTCGTGTCCGCCGATTCGCCGCTCGAGAGGCTCAACTTCGGCGTGGCGCCGCTCGGCCGCGGCCCGGTGGCCCGGGCGCTGGACAACAGCTCGGTCACGCCTCCGGCCTACGTGGACTCCCTCGCGGCGCTCGCGCGGGCCCGCGGCATCCCGCTTCAGGTCGGGGCCACCAACGGCGGAAACGACGGCTCCGCGTTCGGCGAGTGGGGCGTCCCCGATGTGCCCATCGGCTGGCCGCTCCGCTATTCCCATTCGCCGGCGGAGCTGGTGGACCTGCGGGACGTCGCCGCGCTGGCCCGACTGGTCGGCGCGATCGCTGAAGGGTGGTAAGCCGGAAACCTGGACCCCCCGGCGTTCGTCGTCTGCTGTGTGGCTGCCGGAACGGGACGCGTCATCCACCGGCGTCGAACGCTCCCTCATTCCCGGCCGCCTTCAGCCACCCGGAGACCCCGTGCTCCAGCCCTCGACCACGCTCGCCCTCGGCGCCGTCGCGTTGCTCGCGGCCCTTCCCGCCGGCCGCACCCGCCACGTCCCCGCCGACTACCCCACGATCCAGGCCGCGATCGACAGCGCCGAGCCGGGCGACACCGTGCTGGTGGCGCCGGGCCGCTACGTGGAGAACATCCGGTTCGAGGGCAAGGGCATCGTGGTCGCGAGCGAGTTCGTGCAGACCCACGATCCCGCCGTCATCGGGCGCACCGTGATCGATGGCAGCCACCCGCGCTATCCCGACACGGCGAGCGTCGTGCTCATGATCGACCAGGAGGACACCGCCGCGAAGCTCATCGGCTTCACCCTCACCGGCGGGCGCGGCACGGTGTGGACCGACGCACGCCAGAAGGCCCAGTACCGCGAGGGAGGCGGAGTGCTGTGCGAGCTGGGGTCGCCGATCATCGAGCACAACGTCCTCGAGGGCAATCAGGCGGTCGAGGTCGGTCCCGGTATCCTGAGCGCGGGCGGCGGAGGGATCCGCTGCGGGTACGCCGAGCCGATCATCCGCAACAACGTGATCCGGAACAACCGCGGGGAGTACGGCGGCGGCGTAGTGCTGTACCACTCGGCGGGCACCGTGCAGAACAATCTCATCGCCGGAAACTCGGGCGGCGCGGGGCACGGGGGCTCGGGTCTCTGGGTGGTCGGCGCCCTGAGCTACCGGCTCCGCAATCTCATCGAGCAGAACACGATCGTGGGCAACGTCGCCGTCCTGCCGGACTCGACCCCGACGCAGCTCGGCGGCAAGGGCGGCGGCATGATCGCCTTCGCCCCGATCCTGTTCCGGAACAACGTGGTCTGGGGCAACCGATCGGGCGTGGGCGGGCAGATCGAGCATTCCAAGCGGCTTCCGCCGGAGCTCAAGGCCAACCTGGTGCAGGACGGCACGGAGCCCGGCGCGGACCTGACGGCGGACCCGGCCTTCGCCGACACGGTGCACTACTACCTCAAGCCCGGCTCGCCCGCGGTGGATCGCGGCGACCCCGCCTCACCGTCCGATCCGGCCGCGAGCGCGCGCGCCCGCGCGCCCGCGCTCGGCAAGCGGCGCGCGGATCTCGGCGCGTATGGCGGGCCGGGAAGTGCAGTGTTGTTGCC
>JBOHSB010000028.1:0-6693 GCA_050733015.1 Gemmatimonadales bacterium | reverse complement strand
GGGCCTTCGCGGAAGGGGGCCAGGCGGCGACGGGTGGCGGGCGCCGCGGTCCGGGCGATCGTCTCCTCGCCTGGTTCGACCCGATGGAGTTCATCGTGAACCCGCGCGCCACGCGCCGGCCAGGCGTCCTGGCGCTTCTCCGGGCGATCAATGCCGGCCGGGAGCTCCGTGGCTTCGCCGCCGGCGGCCTGGTGGGCGGCATCGGGATCCAGATGGCCTTCCCCACCGTGCGGGCCCCGGCCGCGCCCCGCGCGCCGACCCTCGATCCCAGCCAGTCCCTCGCCGCCAACGTGACCGCCGAGCAGATCATCCGGCTCATGGTGGAGCACGACCCGGGGCTCATCCTCCAGGTCATGGGCAGCAAGGAGGGCCAGAAGGTCCAGGTCCAGACGGCGAAGGCGAACAAGCGCAAGCTCGGCCGGGTGATCCCGCGGTGAGGGAGCCTCAGGGGCCCGAGCCTCAAGGGTCCATGGATCCAGCTGGGCCATCGCAGATGCCTGCAGACGGGCCTGGCTCTCCGCCGGCGCCGATCACGCTCAAGAGCCTGGGCGTTCGGTGGCCTCGGCGACGGCTGGCCGGGCCCATGGCCAGCGTTCGGGCCCTGAGCGTGGCCTGGTGCGCCACCAGACCCGGCGCCGAGGAGGCGGATCGTCTCGCCGCGCAGCGCTACCTCCTGTGCCATGACGCCGCGATCCAGACTGGCCCGCCAGGCGTTCGCCGCCGCGAATGACTGGCACGTCGCGCGTACGTGGTTCTCGCCGGACCAGCTCCGCACCGGCCGGCAAGCGCGGAGGCCTGCTGACCTGGAGGCGCCCGAGCTGGGTCGACGTGCTGCAGCTCCCGTCGCCGTCGCTCGACTACTTCCGGACGACGCACGGGCGGCCGATCGCGATCGTGGTGCACGTGGGGGGCGTCGCGGTGCCCGCGCCGATCGAGGGCCTCACCCTGGCCCGATTGCCCGACAGCTGGGTGCTGCCCGGCGCGGGCGCGGCCTACCTGCTGTTCCGGTGGCCGTGATGACCACTCAGCGCGCAGTGGCGCCCAAGGCCCCCGCCTACCAGTGGTACCCTCGGGACTTCGCCAGCGATGAGCCGGTGCAATTGATGACCCTCGAGGAGGAGGGAGCTTACCGGCGGCTCCTGGATTTCCAATGGCTGAACGGCTCGATCCCCGCTGACGTGAGGCAGCTCGCTCGGATCTGCAAGAACGTCCCCGTGCAGCGCATGCGGCGCATCTGGGGGGCCCTGCAGCCCTGTTTCATGGCAGTCGAGGGAGATCCGACCCGCCTATTCAACAGGCGCCTCGAGCGGGTCAGAGCGGAGAGCCAGGAGTTCAGAGAGGCACAGGCGAGAAAGGGGCGGCTGGGGGCGGAGGCACGATGGGGAGGCAAGGCGACGGATGGCCCCGGCCATGCCCCGGCTAATAGCCCGGCCATCGACCGGCCATTGCCTGAGGATGGCCCTGCTTCTGCTTCTGCTTCTGCTTCTGCTTCTGCAACTACTCCGGTCGGTCGGCCCGGCGGTGCGGCGGCACTGCTGGCCGCTCTGCCGGACGCCACGGACCGTCAGGCGGTCTCAGACTTCCTGGCCCGGATCCCGGCGGCGGACCGAACCGCCTGGGCGGCCAGGCTGGAAGGCTACCTCGAGGGTCTCGACTTCCCTGCAGGCGTTCGCCCAACGGCCTCACAGCTCGCCACGGCCTGCCGTGATTACTCCGGCGACTTCGCCCCGGTCCACTTCCGTGGGTTCGTCAGGCGCGCGATCGAGGGCGCCCGCCGAGGCGATCGCCGCGTAAGTGGTGCCGGCCGGACGGCGCGGACCCTGGCCGCGGCTGAGCGTTTCGCCAAAGGCGGCAACGATGCGTGACCCGAACGACCGCCCTCGCTATGCCGCGGCGATGGCCGTCCTGGGCGAGAACTGCCGGCTCGAGGTTACCGAGCCGCAGCTCCAGCTCTTCTGGACCTACCTGCAGGACCTCACGATCGAAGACTTCGAACGCGCGGTCAGGCTTCAGGTGCAGACCAACCGCTACTTCCCGACAGTTTCGGAGCTCCGGGAGCGAGTCACCCCGCACATCGACTTCGCCGCGGCCGCGGTCATCGCCTTCGAGGCGGTGCTCAAGACGAGCCAGCACGACTCGCGTCGGGGCCCGGTGTTCAGTCTCCGCCGAGTGGCGGAGATCGTTGGCGCAGTCGCAGCCGAGGCCTTCGCCGCCGCTGGAGGCTCGGGCGCGTTCGAGCACGGCCAAGGCGAGCGCGATCTGCCGTTCCTGCGTCACCGGTTCGTCGAGTCGTACGTGGCGGCCGCAGAGGCCCAGCGCATGGGCCGGCCCCTGGTGCTGGTGAGTGCCGGCCAACTACCCAATGCCTCGCCGATCGGTCACCTGGTGGCGGAGACGGCGCGCCGGCTCGAGATGCCCTCATGAAGCCGGGATCGGAAACGGAAATCGGGGTTTCGCTGGCCCGCAGCCGGTCACCAGCAGCGCTGGCGCAAGCCCCGCTTCGTCAGTCGGCCAGAGGGACCCACGCCCGCTACGCCGAGGTCGCGGGTCCCTCTGCGAGGAAATGGTCTCGGGGCGCGCGCCCGCGACCGGGTTGTCTATATACGCCAGCGCGCGCGATCCTCATTTCCGTGTCCGGTGGCCGATGAAGCCGGCCCTCGCCAAGAGCCTGCAGGTCCTGGCCGAGGCGCTCCCGCCCGGCACGGCGGTGCCTGTGCCCCGGGAGCTGCTCCTCGAGCTCCTGGCGGGGCCACTGCAGACGTCTGCAACGGGGCCAAGGGATCTCACCGTGGCGGACCTCTGCACGCGATTCGAGCGGGGGCCCAGCGCGGTGCGGGCCTGGCTGGAGCGGGGTGACTTCCCGGGCGCGTTCAAGCTTCATGGGCGGGACTGGCGGGTGCCGGCCGCGGCAGTGGAGGCCTTCTGCGCGAACCAGGCGGCGGGGACGTCGGGAACCGCGGCCGCCGGCGACGAGCTGGGTGCCTGGCGCCAGGTGCGGGGCAAGCGACCTCAGGGCAAGCGGGCCCGGCTAGGAGCTCCTGGCGCGCTTCCTGGTCCAGCCGAATAGCGCGTTGGGGTCGACCTCGAGCACCTCGCAGAGCGCCGAGATCTCGTTAGGCCGAAGGGAAGCCTTCTCACCCCGGGCCAGGCGATAGGCGGTGGACCGGCTGATGCGGCCGCTGGCGGCCTTCTGCAGGGTGTACGCCGTGAGCCCGCGCTTTTCCATGAGGTCCTGCACGAGAAGTCGCATGGGGTTCCAATCTAGGGACGGTGCCAGGGTTGACACTAGGGTGCCAGAACTGGTACCATTCGCCGGTCCCGATCGCCCCCTGCCCCGCGCCCGGAGGAGCCCATGCCCCGCCCATCACGGCCACCCGATCGACTCACCCGCGCCCGCACCACGCGCGAGCTCCGCGCCCGCCTGTCGGCGCGTCTCGGCCCACGCTTCGCCCGCCGGCGCCTGTCAGCCGTCGTTCACTGCATCGAGCACATGCCGATCGACGGGCAGCAGCGGCAGCCCGGGGACCGGGAGACGTGGCTGGCCTACTTCGTGGACGAGCACTTTCCTCGCCTGGCCCAGCGGGAGCGCCGCGAGTCCGGCCGGAGGAATGCCTGATGCCGCGCCAATTCACGTTTCGGGCCCTTCAGAGCGTGCCGGACCTCGGCCTGCGGGCGGGCGATCTCCTGATCATCACGCCGGGCGATCACTACCCCCTGAACCTGATCCGGCCGGTGCCGAGCGACCTCCCCGCGGCGAGGGAGGCGCTCGACCAGGGGCAGCTCGAGCTCTGCACGGTGGGGGCGGAGCAGGACGTCCAGGAGTTTCTCGGCCCGCCGCCTAGGCCGAAGCGCCGGCCGGGAGGATACGGGCGCCTGCAGCTGGTGAAGGGAGGCGCGAATGCCCAAGCGTAAGACCCGCCTGTACTGGCGCGATCGCGGCGGCGAGCGTCGCGCCTATGCCGACTTCCGGGACTTCGCGGACGTGGGCGGCGTCCAGGAGGCACTCCGAGAAGCTGGGGAGCGGCATGCGACCTCGGATCCGGATGTAGCGGCGCGCCTCCTCGCCGAACGGCTCGAGTCGCTCGAGCTCGCGCGGCGGAATCAGAAGGCCGCCGGCCGACGTGGTCGCGTGCAGCTCACTGACTACGCCTCGAGGTATCTGGTGGCCAAGGCGAAGGCCGACCTGGTCTCCGATCGCTGGCTCGCGTCGGCCGAGCTCTTCCTCACCCGGGCCGGGGCATTCTTCGGGACCACCCGGGAGCTCGCCTCCATCGAGGTCGCGGATATGCGCCGCTGGGCGGACCATCTCCGCGAACAGGGGATGAGTGGGGGAACGGTGCGCCACCACCTCAACACTCTCTCAAATCTCTTCCGCCACGCGGTGAATGACGGACTCCTCCGGGCCGGCTACAACCCGGTGCGCGATCTGCTCGACAAGCCCAAGGCCCGGCAGACCGAGGCGCGCTGGCTCGAGGTACCGGAGGCGGCGCTCTTCCTCGAGTCGGTGCGCACGTACAAGCCGAAGCGACCGGACCGCGCGATTCCGTTCCTCTATCCGCTGGTCGCGACGTTCCTCCTGACGGGCGGCCGGCGCGCCGAGGTCCTCGGCCTCGAGGTGGACGACGTGAACTTCGAGCGGCGGACGGTGACGTTCCGCCCGTCACAGTGGCGACGGCTCAAGACGGAGGGCGCCGCGCGCACGGTCGCGCTCGCCCCCCAGCTCGAGGAGATTCTGCGGGCCTACCTGTCCGAGCGCACAGCTCAGGAGGTGCTCCAGAATCGGCCGACGCGCCGCCTGCTCTTTCCGGTCGAGGGTCGGAATGGCGAGGCTATGCTTACCAACTTCGACGATTCGCTGGACGGGGCGGCGATTCGGGCGGGGTTCTGGGAGTACGTGCTGGACGCCCGCGGCGAGCCGGTGAAGGACGAGGAGGGGCAGCCGAAGAAGCGGGGGACCGTTCGGACCAAGATGTTCCGCCACACCTGGTGCTCGGCCCGCCTGCAGACGCTCGACCACGGAGGACCGGTCAGCCCGGATACGGTGCGGCGGGAGATGGGCCACCGCTCGCCTCGGCTGGTGGAGCAGATCTATGGCCACCTCGGCGCCGTACGGCATCGCTCGGAGGTGGTCGAGTACCGCGTCGAACAGCACGAAGAGAAGCTCCGCGAGCGGCTCGCGGGGCTGTCTGTGACCACAAACTGTGACCGTGACACCCAGGAGCCAGCCGAGGCGAGCTAAGATGTTGCGGGAGAATGCGCCCGGGTGGATTCGAACCACCGACCCACAGCTTAGAAGGCTGTTGCTCTATCCAACTGAGCTACGGGCGCGCAACGACCCTAGGATAGGCTCGGCTGGATTGGTGTCAATGGTAGTGTCAGGCAGCGTCCCCGGGGGCACCGCCTATCAGCTTCGTGGCGGCCTCAAAAGGTTGGACCAACTGCTGAAGTGCGGTCTCGACCTTCCGTGCCCGCTCCCACAACTGAGCGTTGCCCAGTGCCGTCGGGAACATGTTCGGGTCCGGATCAGATTTTCCATCTCCTTGGCCAGGCGGATGAGATCCTTGAGCCTCCGAAAGTGCCGAGTCAGAAGGTGAACCTGATCCAAGTTCACCTCTGGGAGCTCCACGGCTAGTGATTCGAATCGCTGAATGTCCTCTTCCGCCCAAAGCGGCGTATGCTTCAGGCCTCCGGGGGGATGACGGTTTCGAAGGAATCCGGTGGAGGCTCCTAATGAGTTGTAACGCCAGGTGCTTGCTCGCCCTCCTCGTAACCGCCTGCGCCGGTGCGACCTATCATGGTATGGCGGAGGCGGCTGCCCCGCGACTCATCGAGTACGAGTGTGCGCCGCCCGCAACCGCAGAGGCCGTTGGCCGGGCCAGCCAGAACTTCATGAGTGGGCATGGGGTCGCGGTGCCTACGCCCGGCGACGATGCCTGCGAAGTGCTCCTCGCGCTGGGACTCCCGAGCCAGACCGATAGGATCGCCACGGCGAGCGGCCGCTCCCAGTCGCTTTGGTACAGGGACGCAGGCATCGTCCATCTGGTGCAGATCACGTTCGATCCCAACCGCACCGGCCAACTGGGTTCGCATTGGCTGGTGGACACCGTCAGCTGGTAACACGACGCGGTTTCAGAGGCCCGCGAGAACTCCCTGCAGCCCGGCCCCGTCACGCGCGACCCCGCAGCCGACGCCACGCGCCCAAGTCACCCGCCGCCGGCGGGGCTATGCAGGTTTCTGTGCACGTTTGGGGACGGAAAGGGGCGCGGTGTCAGCGGTGGTGCCGAACGCCGCCGACGCGGGCTGGTGCAGATCGCGGAGCGGGGTGAGCGCACGAAACGGTGAGCGGTGAGCGGTGAACAGGTTCCCGAAAACGACCCGGCGCCGCTGGCGAGGTGACCAGGGACGCCATTCGCTTGGAAGGCTGTTGCTCTGTCCAACTGAGCTACGGCCGCGGGATTGCCGCGGAAGAAGCTACGTGCGCCGCCAATAGGACGGGCCAGACCATCGGGGCGCCGGGATTCGAACCCGGGACCTCCTGCTCCCAAAGCAGGCGCGCTACCGGACTGCGCCACACCCCGCACATACGTTCGAGCGACGTTCAACATAGCGGCGTGATAGACCGGCTGGTAGCAACGCCGGCGCGCCTCGAGCAGCTGGAAGGTCTGGCCGTCCACAGCAGGACCGTCACTGACC
>JBOHSB010000027.1:0-7937 GCA_050733015.1 Gemmatimonadales bacterium | reverse complement strand
GGCCGGAGCCTTGCCGAACTCAACGAAATATCGGAAGTGCTCCTGCGCGAGTGCGGCGGCGTAGGCGATGGCGTCTTCGGGGGTGATGGTGCCGTTGGTCTCCACCGACACGGCGAGACGGTCGTAGTCGGTGCGCTGGCCGACGCGGGTTTCCGCCACCGCGAAGTTGGCGCGGCGGACCGGATTGTAGATGGCGTCGATGCGCACCAGGTCCACCGGGAGCGACCGGTCGGCCGGATGCATTTCGGCCTCGACGTAGCCGCGGCCCTTGTTCACGTACAGCTCCATGGTGACGTCGCGGTCATCCTGGAGGGTGAACAGCAGGTGCTCGGGATTCTTGATCGTGATGGCCCCGTGCTCCTGGATGTCGCGGGCGTACACCGGCCCGGCGCCGTCGCGGCGGATGTGCAGCACGGCCTCGTCCACGTCTTCGCTCAGGACCAGAGTGAGCGCCTTGAGGCGCTGCACGATCTGGTGCACGTCCTCGAGCACGCCCTGGACGGTCTGGTGCTCGTGCACCACGCCGTCGAGGCGGAAGCCCCAGACCGCGCTGCCGCGCAGCGAGGACAGGAGCAACCGGCGAAGCGAGTTGCCGAGGGTATAGCCGAAGCCTCGCTCCAGTGGCTGGAGGCGGAACTCGGCGGCGTTGGGGTTGTCGTCCCGCTTCGTCATCTCGACGAGGTGCGGACGAACCAATCCGGTCAGGTCAATGGTCATGGTCACTTAGAGTACAGCTCGACGATGAGCTGTTCCTGTGCGTTGATCGGGATCGCCTCGCGTGTCGGCCGCTCCGTCATACGGCCCGCGGCCTTGTCGGCGTCCACCGAGAGCCAGGCCACCGGCTGCCCGCGCGAGGCGGCTTCCTGGGCCAGCTTGACGGCCACCAGCTCGCGGCTGCCGGGCGCGACGCGCACTTCCTCGCCCGGAACGACGTGATACGCCGGGATGTCCACCCGGTGGCCGTTCACTTCGACGTGCCCGTGACAAATCAGCTGGCGGGCCGCCTTCCGGCTCGCCGCGAAGCCCATCCGGTGCACGATGTTGTCCAGCCGGCTCTCGAGCGCCACGAGCAGGTTGGTCCCCTTGACCCCGGGCTCGCGGGTCACCTCGTCGAACGTGTTGCGGAACTGGCGCTCGCTCAGGCCGTACATCCGCTTCACCTTCTGCTTCTCGCGCATCTGCTTGGCGTACTCCGACGCCTTGCGCGGACGGCCGCCCGACTGGCCGTGCTGGCCGGGGGCGTAGGCCCGGCGCTCGACCGGGCACTTCTCAGTCAGGCACTTGGTGCCCTTGAGGAACAGCTTGGTGCCTTCGCGGCGGCAGAGGCGGCAGCTGGGACCGACATAGCGTGACATGGCTCAGACCCGCCGCTTCTTCGGCGGACGGCAGCCGTTGTGCGGGATGGGCGTCACGTCGCGGATGGACACCACGCGGAGCCCGACCGACGCCAGCGCCTGAATGGCCGACTCGCGGCCGCTGCCAGGGCCTTGCACCCGGACGTGCACCCGCCGGAGCCCGAGGTTCATCGCCTCGCGCCCGCAGTTCTCGGCCGCCACCGTGGCGGCGAACGGCGTGCTCTTCTTGGAGCCCTTGAATCCGGCCTTGCCCGCCGATCCCCACGCGAGGGCGTTGCCCTTCATGTCGGTGATGGTGATGAGCAGGTTGTTGAACGTGGCCGAGATGTGGGCCACGCCCTCGGATTCGACGACTTTCTTGCCGCGCTTCGCGCTCGGCGCCTTCGCCGGGGCGGGCGTGGATGGCGGTGTCGGTGCGGTCATTTACTTCTTGGTCACTTTCTTCTTGCCGGCGATGGCCCGACGCGGACCCTTCTTGGTCCGGGCGTTGGTGTGGGTCCGCTGGCCGCGGACCGGCAGGCCGCGCCGATGGCGGATCCCGCGGTAGCTGCCGATGTCCATCAATCGCTTGATGTTCATCGCGATCTCGGTGCGGAGGGCACCCTCCACCTTGACCGAGCGCTCGATGATCTGGCGGAGACGCGCGACTTCCGCGTCCGAGAGATCCCGGACCCGGGTGTCGGGACTCACGCCCGTTTCGCCGAGGATGCGGCTGCTGGTGGGCCGGCCGATCCCGTAGATGTACGTGAGGGCGACTTCGACGCGCTTCTCGCGCGGAAGGTCCACGCCTGCGATGCGCGCCATGATCAGCCTTGCCGCTGCTTGTGCTTGGGATTGCGTTTGCAGATGATGCGGACCACGCCCTGTCGCTTGACGACTTTGCAGTGCTCGCAGATCGGCTTCACGCTCGAACGAACCTTCACTCGTGTCTCCGGGGCCGGTTATGGACTAGCTGCCCAATATATCCGGAGACGGGAAGTCATGCAAGGAGGGGAGGTTGCGGGTAGTGGGTCATTCTCAACGTTACGAATGGCCTAGCCGTTTGGTGGGGTCCAGTAGGGCGCAGACTTCCTCGACGGTCCAGACAGAAACTGACCCACTACCAGGTTGCGCCCGGCTCAGCCCACCACCCGGAGCTCCACCAGGCTCCAGCCCGTCCGGGTCTTCCGATAGCCCAGGAGCAGCCCCTGCACCCGAACTTCCTGCGTGCCCGTGATCCGATAGCGGCGCTGAAGCTCGACATAGCCCCGGCCGGGCTCGGTCTCGCGCGCCGCCCGCACCACCGTCTCGACTTCCTGGGCCGAGGCCAGGAAGTCGGTGAGGAGGGCTGCCGCCTGCTCCGGGCCGAGCGCGGCGGAGGGATCGGCACCGGGGAGCTGAACCAGCAGGCGAGGACTGTCGGCCACCAGCGCCGCGGCGTTGTGGGCGAACCACGCGCTCCGAGCCTGTTCCGCGGCGGTGGTGAGACCCGCGTCGACCTCCTGGGCGCGGACCGAAAGCGGAACCAGCAGGGCCAGGAGGATCAGGAGCCGATGCACTGCGCCTCCTCGAGCAGTCCGCGAAAGGCCGCCGACGGGTCCGCCGCCTGGAGGATGGGCCGGCCGACCACGAGATGAGTGGCGCCAGCGGCGACCGCCTCGGCGGCGGTCGCCACCCGCACCTGATCCCCGCGGGCGTCGCCGCGGCCCCGAATGCCCGGCACGACGATCCACGCCTCCGCCCCGACCACCGCCCGCACCAGGGCCACCTCCTGCGGCGAGCAGACCACGCCGGCCAGTCCCGCCCGCATGGCCTCCCCGCTCTGCCGCTCGACCTCGCGCGACAGATCCGCCTCGGGCCGACCGACCGCCCGAGCGTAGGACACGGCGTCGTGCGAGGTCAGCACCGTGACCCCGACCACGCCCAGCCGCCCGTCGGCCGCCTCCGCGGCGGCTTCCATCATCCTCGTACCGCCGAGGGTGTGCACCGTCGCCATGGAGACCCCGAGCGCACGGGCCGAGGCGACCGCCTCCGCCACGGTGTTGGGGATGTCATGCCATTTGAGGTCGAGGAACACCCGCAGCCCCCGATCGGTCAGCACGCGGATGAGATCGGGACCCTCGCGCGTCATCAGGATGGACCCGACCTTGACCCAACGGGCCTCGGGCAGGCGGTCCAGCAGTCGTATCGCCTCGGAACCGCCCGGCAGGTCCAGCGCGACGATCACCTCAGCCATGGCCACGCTCCAGCTCAGCGATGATCCGCTCGGGCAGCCTGGGATCGGCCAGTGCGGCCGTCCCGATCCCGACCAGGGATGCGCCCACCCGGAGATACTGCCTGACATCCGCCGCCGAGCGCACCCCACCGATGCCGATAACCGGCATGCCGTCCGTCCGCTCGACCACCCGGGCGACCGCGAGAACCCCGACCGGCAGCAGCACCGGGCCGCTCACGCCGCCATTCCCGTTGCCCAGGCGGGACGCCGCGCCCTCGTCTGCAAAGAGGAGGCCGGGCAGCGTGTTGACCACGGAAACGGCATCGGCCCCGGCGTCGCGAGCCACCAGGGCCATGCCGGCAATGTCCGGCAGGACGGGGGACAGCTTGGCGGAGACGGGCCGACGGGTCCGCACGCGGCACGTGGCCACAATCCGGCGGACGCATTCGGGGTCGGCGCCGAACTCGATGCCGCCGGCGCTGGTATTGGGACAGGACAGGTTGAGCTCGAAGCCGGCGATGCCGGGGACACCGTCGAGTCCGGCCACGACCTGCGCGTACTCCTCGGTGGTGAACCCGACCACGTTGACCAGCACCTGCGCCCGGCCCATCCGGCTCGCGAGCCAGGGCAGCAGCTCGGCCCGTACCCGCTCGAGCCCGGGATTGGCCAATCCGACCGAGTTGAGCATCCCACCCCGGAACTCCGCCACTCGAGGCGGCGCGTTCCCGTCACGCGGCGCCAGCGAGACGGCCTTGGTCACCAGCCCGCCGAGGCGGTCGAGATCCATCACCCCGTCGAGCTCACGGCCGAAGCCCGCCGTGCCGGCGGCGAGCAGGAGCGGGTTTTGAAACTGAAGGCCGAAGACCGTTCGGGAGAGCTCGCCTGGGGCGATGCTCACGGCTCGACGCCGTGGCGCGGCGCCGGGGTGTCCTCGCCCGGAGGCGCCGTTCGCCGCCGCGGACGCGGAGTGTCCTCCGGCAGCGGCTGCTGGCCCGCGGGCGGAACTGGGCGGCGCGGCCGCACCAGATCCTCGGCCGGAATGCCCTGGCCGGGGCGGGCGGCACCCGGCGCGCCGCGGGCGCGCTCGACGCCGCCGCCACGTCGAGGCGTGAGGACCGGCTGGGCGGCGGCGAAAGTTTCGAGCGAATCTTCCAGGTGACGGTACCCTGGCGCTTCTTCGCCGCGCACGACCGCGAGGTACGGGCTGTCGTGGTAGAGGCTGTCGAGACGGGCGCGGGTGCCGTCGGGGTCGACAGGGTCGAGCTGCTGGGCCGCCAGCAGGGCCTTGGGCGCATACGGAGAAGACGGCCACTCGTCCGCCAGGCGCCGGAACATCGCCGCCGCCAGCACCGGCGCGCGAAGCGAGTCCCGGGCCGCCTCCGCGCCGAGGAAGAGCCGGAGGTCGCCCAGCGGGACGTCCGCCCGGGCCGAATCGTCCAGCCGCTTGAGCTCGGCCACCTGGATCTGGAGCGCCGCGGCCTCCAGGCCCGGGCTGGTGGCCTGGGCCGTCAGCGGCGCCAGCGAGTCGCTCCGCCGGGACAGCTCGTCCAGCGACCGCGACGCGCTCAAGGATGCCCGGATCAGGCGAAGACGCGCGCGCTCGCCCGCGTCCGTGGGCCCGGGGAGCTGCGCGGCCTGCTGGAACCGCGCGTGCGCCGCGGCGGAATCCACCTCGGCGAGCCGCACGCCGTCGTCGTACAGCCGGCGCGCACGAACCTCGGGCGTGGCGTGAGGGTCACCACCGAGTCGGCCCACGAGCGCCGACCCGGCGCGCACATCCCGCCGACCGATGGTGGTGACCACGCTGTCCCATGCGAAGGTGGTGTCGTTCAGCGCCAGGACCGAATCAGCGAAGACCAGCGCCTCCTCGGTGCGCCCGGTTCCAGCCAGGGCCAGCAACACGTCCTCGTGGTCGCGCGGATCGGGGCTCTCCCGCATGAGGGTGAGGGCCTCCTCGTATTGCCCATTCATTCGGAGCGCCCGGGCGTGCCGGAACCGGGCCTCGCGGCGGCGCGCGGAGTCGGCGCTGTTCAGCACCCGAACGAACGCCAGGTCGGCGAGCCCGGGGTCGCCCAGCTGGAGCTGGCAGCGGCCGAGGGCCAGGGCGGCTTCCTCGGTGAAATCGGTGGACAGGTGGACCAGGCTCAGCCGCCCGAGCGGGCCCACCGCCTCCGGGCATTGGTTGAGACGGGCCAGGGCCAGTCCACGGAGGACGCTCGCCTGGTCTGCGTACTTGCTCTGGGGATGACGGATGACCAGAGAATCTGCCCGAGTGATCACCTGGCCCCAGAAGCCTTGGGCCTCGAACGGGCGTCCGTCGCGCTCGGCCTTGCGGGCCGATTTCGCCAGCCGGTTGGTGTTGTACATCCCGTTGTAGTACACGCACCCGCCGAGCAGCAGGGCGCCGCCGAGGAGGGCCCCGCGCGCCGCGCCGCGGAGGGCGATCACCGACCGGCTCCCGAATCGGGCGCGAAGCCGGTCTTGCGCTCGTACTCCAGCAGATACTCCACGGTGGCGTCGGCGATCGAAGCGGCCATGGCCTTCTGACTGTTGCGGCTGGTGAGGAAGCGGCCATCCTCCGGGTTGGTGCTGTAGCCCAGCTCGACGAGGATGGCCGGGCGCCGGGCGGTGGTGAGCACCATGAACCCGGCCTGTTTGACGCCCCGGCTTTCGCCGGTGTGCACATCGCCGAGATCCCGCTGGACCAGCTCGGCCAGCCGGGCCGACTCCCGGAGGTGCTCGTTGAGCTGCAGGTCCTTGAGGATGAAGTCCAGGCCGCCGACCGTGCCGACCGGATCCTGATCGGTCTCGAAGCGCACGGCGTCGTTCTCCATCTGCGCGACCCGCGCGGCGTCCTCGGTCTTGGCCTCAGCCAGGAAGTAGGTCTCGAACCCGCGGATGTCGGTATACCCGCGCCGCCGGGCGAGCGAGTTGATGTGCAGGCTCACGAAGAGATCGCAGGCCTCGGTGCAGTACCCGCCGCGGTCGCCGAGGGCGATGAGGGTATCGGTGGTGCGCGTCATGCGCACGCCGATCCCGCGGCGCCTGAGCTCGTCACGGAGCAGCAGCCCGACCTGAAGGGTGACGTCCTTCTCCCGCACCCCCCGGGGGAAGAAGGTGCCAGGGTTGCCGGGGTCGACGCCGCCGTGCCCGGGATCCACGGTGACCACGTGGCCCGGCCGAAGCCCGTTGGCGAGCCGCGCGCCTCCGGCGGCCCGCCCTGCCAGGGTCGTGGTACGCCCCCGGAGCTCCTCCAGCCGGCCGCGGCGCGGATCCCAGCGGTATTGGTCCCCGAGGTAGTAGGGCAGGATCTCGGCGACGAACTGGAAGGGCAGGAACAGCGAATCCCCGGCGAGCGAAGCCGGGCCGGCCAGGGGCCGGAGCTGACTGCTGAACTGGAACAGCGGCGCGCCGAGCAGGAACCGGAACGGCTGTCGAGCGACGACCACGTCGGCCCAGCCGGAGTCCACGTGCAGCTCACCGCCGAGGGCCGACAGCAAGGGCGCCGCAGGCACCACCGGCGAGCCGCTCCCGTCGACTCTGAGCGGCACGCGGACTTCTCCGCGCTGGGTCGCGACGATGACTTCGCGCGGCAGGGAGGGCGTCTGCCCAAGAAGCCCGCCGGCCAGGAGCAGCGCCGCGATCACTGCCGGCCCCGGACCGACACGGCTCGCGCGGTCTCGCGCTCGATCGCGCGGCGCTTGAGGTCTTCCCGCTTGTCGTACTGCTTCTTGCCGCGGCCCAGGGCCAGGGCCACCTTGGCCCGGCCGTTTCGGAAGTAGAGCTCGAGCGGCACGAGCGTCAGCCCCTTCTGCTCCACCGCGCCGATCAGCTTCTCGATCTCCTTCCGGTGCAGCAGCAGCTTCCGGGTGCGGACCGGATCGTGGTTGTGGCGATTGCCCTGCTCGTACGGCGTGATGTTCATCCCGTCGAGGAACACTTCGCCATTCCGGAGCCGGGCGTAGGCTTCCTTGATGGATGCCTTGCCGCTCCGGAGCGACTTGACCTCGGTACCGGTCAGCACGATGCCGCATTCCCAGGTCTCGAGAATGTGGTAATCGTGGGTCGCCTTGGGATTGCGGGCGACGCTCTGTTTACGCTCGGCTGGCGGGGAAGAATCGCGGGTCACGTCACCATCCTAAGCAAAGGATAGGCCACCACTTCGGGAGGGTCAACCCGATGTGGTGCCGGGGTGACGCGGGACGGCCGGCGTCCGCGCGTGTCGTCCCGCGACGGCGGAGTTCCAGTTGGGTGGAACTTCGCGCGTCCTCCGGGAGCAGAGTGGCCGCCGACCATGCACGCGTAACTCGTGGCCCGGGTTGATTCCACCCCTCCGGCGCACTAGCTTTTCCGCCCTCGCCGAAGTGGTGGAACTGGTAGACGCGCTG
>JBOHSB010000026.1:0-41331 GCA_050733015.1 Gemmatimonadales bacterium | reverse complement strand
TGCGGGCCGCCGATCACGAACCGGCCGGTGGGATTGATGAGGAACTTGGTGCGGCCGGCTTCCAGCCCCGCCTTGGCGAGCACCGGCTTGATGACTTCCTCGATCACCCCTTCGCGGATGGTGCTGGTGGCCAGCTGCCGCCGGCCGTAGCGCTCGGCGTGCTGGGTGGAGACCACCACGGTCTTGACCGCCACGGGCCGGTCGCCCTCGTACTCGACCGACACCTGCGACTTCCCGTCCGGCCGAAGCCAGTCGAGCGGCTCCAGCCCGTCGAGGCCCTTTCGCACCGCCGCCAGGCGCTCGGCGATCCGGTGCGCCAGCATGATCGGGAGCGGCATCCGCTCGCGGGTCTCGCTGGTGGCGTAGCCGAACATCATCCCCTGGTCCCCCGCGCCCTGGGCCTTCTCCGGGTTGGCGTCGACGCCCATCGCGATGTCGGGCGACTGGCGGTCGATCGAGGTCAGCACCGCGCAGGTCCGGCCGTCCATCCCATAGGAGGCATCGGTGTAGCCGATCCGTTCGACCGTCTGCCGCACCAGGTCGGGGATGTGCACGTAGGTCTTGGTGGTGATCTCACCGGCCACGACCGCCATGCCAGTGGTCACCAGCGTCTCGCACGCCACCCGCCCCGCGGGGTCGCGCGACAGGATGGCGTCGAGGACGGCATCGGAGATCTGGTCGGCCACCTTGTCCGGGTGGCCTTCGGTGACCGATTCGGAAGTGAAGACGTGGCGCTTGGGAGCGGCCATCGCGGGCAGATCCGTGGTTGAAGTGTAGGCGCGCGTTGTCATCCCGAGGAGCGCAGGCGACGAGGGATCTTGCTGAAGCATGGCTCGAGCCATGCTTCGGCAAGATCCCTCGCTCCGCTCGGGATGACAGCGCGGACGCTCACGAGCGCGTCTTGCCGGGTGGCAAACTAGCCACCCGTCCGCGCACTGGCAACGCCGAGTGCGGGTCCAACAGCCGCACGTCAATGTATTCCCCGACGACGCTCCGGATCGACTCCGAGACGTCGCTCGCGCTCGCCGCGGTCAGGGCCGATTCGGCGGCCCGCACGCACGCGGGGTCCGGCACCGTACGCACCACCCACTTGACCAGCGGCAGCGCGGGCGGCGACACGCTCAGCCGTTCGTACCCCAACCCGAGCAACAGCACGGCGCTCAGTGGCTCCGAGGCCATCTCGCCGCATACGCTCACCGGTATGCCCGCGGCGCGCCCCACCTGCGCGACCTGGTGAAGCTGTCGGATCACCGAGGGATGGTGCGGAGTGAACCGGTCCGCCAGGCGGGCATTCCCGCGGTCCACCGCGAGGGTGTACTGGGTGAGATCGTTGGTGCCGATGCTGAAGAACGCGCTGACTTCGGCCAGCCGGTCGGCGATCAGGACCGCCGCCGGGGTCTCGATCATGACGCCGACCGGCACCGACTCGGCCGCTGGCACGCCGGCCCGGCGGAGGTTCTCCCCCTCTTCCAGCACGATGGCCCGCGTTTCCTCCACCTCCTCGACCAGGGTGACGAGCGGCAGCATGAGCTGGATGTCGTGGCCCAGGGCCGCGCGGAGGATCGCGCGGATCTGCGGCCGAAAGACTTCGGGCTCGTCGAGACACACCCGGATCGAGCGCCAGCCGAGGAACGGGTTGGCCTCCGCGGGCGCCTTGAACGCCACCGGGAACTTGTCGCCGCCGAGGTCGTAGGAGCGGATCACCACTGTGTGCCCTCGAAAGGCCGTGGCCACGCGGCGGAAGTAGTCGGCTTGCTCCGTTTCGGTGGGAAGCGCGGCCCGTCCGGTGAGCAGGAACTCGGTGCGCAAGAGCCCCACGCCCTGCGCGCCCATCCGCACGGCGGTCTCGATCTCTTCGGGCAGGTCCACGTTGCCCATGAGCTGGATGGGGCGGCCCCCGGGCGTGACGGCCGGGGCCTCGACCACCGCTTCGAGCTGAAGCTCGAGGCGGTGGCGGCGGCTCACCTGCGTCTTGGCCTCCTCCAGCTCGTCGCGGGTGGGGTCCAGCACGATCGTGCCCGACTGGCCGTCCAGCAACATCATCATCCCGGGCGGAATGGACGCGAGCGCGCCGACCGCGCCCATCACCGCCGGAATGCCGAGCGAGTGGGCGAGGATGGCCGCGTGGGCGGTGCGGGTGCCCTCCTCACTCACGAGGCCGACCACGTGCTCGCGGTCGAGCTGCACCGTGAGGCCGGGCGACAGCTCGTGCGCGACGACGATCACCTGCTCGTCGGCCGGGATGGACCACAGCTCGTGCCCCACGCCGCCCATCAGGCGGTTGAGCATGCGGAGCTGGATGGCGTGGAGGTCGGCCAGCCGCTCGCGCAGCATGGCGGCGCCGGAGAACAGGTTGCGGTACTCCAGCGCCTTGAACTCGTACGCGGTCTCGGCGCTGAGGTAGTTGTTGCGGATCAGGGTCTCGACCGAGGCCAGAAACTCCTGGTCCTGCGCCATGAGGATCTGGGCGTCGAAGATGCGCGACTCCTCGGGGCCGGCGCGCTGCAGCACCCGCTGGCCGAGCTCGCGCAGGTGGCCGACCACGTACTCCACGGCTTCGTGCAGCCGCCGCACCTCGCCTTCCACCTGGTCGGGGCGCACGGTCCGGTCCGGCACCTCCGGGAAGTCCACCCGGACGATGAAGGCGGGTGCGCACGCGATGCCGGGCGACACGCCGATGCCGCGGAGCGCGCGGGTCACAGCACCGTCTCCCCGAAGCCGCTCTCCACCAGCTCCGCCAAGGCTTGCACCGCCTGCTCCGCGTCGGGCCCCTTGGCCCGGATGGTGATCGAGCTGCCGCACTCGGCGGCCAGCATCATGACCCCCATGATGCTCTTGCCGTTGACGTCGAAGCCGTCCTTCACCAACTCGATGTCGGACTCGAACGTGCTGGCCAGCCGCACGATCCGCGCGGCGGGCCGGGCGTGCAGCCCCTCCTGGTTCACGATGGTCGCCTGGCGCTCGATCACAGGCCCATCCCGCGGAAGAAGACCAGCAGGGCCATCGCGAGCAGCGCGAACCGCACGCTGGTGAGCGACGGCCCGAACCAGCGTGACATCGCCGCCCCGGTGGCCGCGATGGCCAGCGCGCCGCCCGCCCCGCCCCAGCCGAACCCGTGCAGGTACCAGCCCGCCGCCAGCGGGACCGCGAACCCCACGCATGCGCCCGCCACCGGGCCGATGCGCGCCACTGCGCGGGGCACCCAGGAAGCCCCGATCGCGGCGCCGACCCGCATGCCCGCCTCGAGCCCGGTCCGGAGCGCCCAGACTCCGGTCGCGAAGCGGGCGAGGTTGTAGAGCACGAGGAACCAGACGATCGCCCGCCAGCCGGCACCGAGCACGACCGCGGCGATCGTGGCCCCGACCAGCGCCGGCACCAGCCCGGCCCAGAACAGCTCGTCGCCCAGCGAGCCGAGCGGGCTGCACAGCGCCGTGCGCAGCCGGGCGATCTGCGGACCCGGCACGTCTTCGTACTCGGCCCGCGCCGTCGCGCCGAGCGCGAGTCCCGCGAGATTGGGATTGCAATTGAAGAACTCCGCCGATCGGACGACGGCCTCGCCGTGGCGCACGGGGTCCACGGTCTTGAGATCCTCCAGCAGAGGCTCGGCGGCGTAGCCCATGCCGACGCCGAGCATGCGCTCGTAGTTCCAGGTGCCCTGCACCGCGAGGAGCCGGAGCAGGGCGCGCCAGCGGCCGGTCACCGGAGCACCGCGACCAGGGTTCCGGCCAGCGCGCCGGCCACCAGCCACTTGAGCCGCGCCCCGCGTCCGGCGCTGCGCACGGCGCCGTTCGCGGCGGCCGCGAGCCCAGTGCCGACCGCGACCAGCGTGAGCCCGACCGCGGTTCCCCGATCCAGCGTGAGCCACCGGGCGAGCGCCCACGCCGCCAGGAGGCCGAGGGCGGTGAGGAGGGCGCCGCGGGTGCCGTCACGCGCGAGCCCGGCGTACTGGAGGCGGCGGATCGCGCCGCTCTCCCCGGCCGCGAGCGCCGCGGCCCGGCGCTGGATGGCCCGCGCGTTCCACCGCCGCACGACCATCAGGGACCAGCCGCCGAGCGAGGCGAGGACGAGCGCCACGCCGACGCTCAGCCCGAGGCCCAGCTCCCACGGCGCGCCGGCCGCGAGCGCGACGCCGACGACGGTGGCCGGCCCGTAGTCGGGATACCGCACCGCGCCGATCGGCAGCACGTCGAGTGCGAACAGCTCGAGCACGACGCCCACGCGGAGTCCCGCTTCGATGTCGCCGACGATCCACCCCGCGACCGCCCCCGTGACCAGCGGCCGGGACAGCATCGCCTGCGGCACGCTCACGAGGTCGAGCGCGACGAGCGTGCCCCAGGCGATGAGCAGCACGATGGTGAGGAGCCCCAGCGCCGTCATCCGATCTCCCGCAGCGGCACCGGGGCCGAGGTCGGAAGGTCCTGGGCGCTGATCTCGGCGCCCGAGGCCTCGAGCGCCACCAGCCCGCCCAGCTCGTCATCGGTCAGATACAGGTACGGCAGGCGCTCGCGACGTCCCGGGCGGTGATGGATGCCGCCGAGGTTGATCCGGTGCACCACGACCGGATCGGCCCGGTGCAGCGCGGCCATCGTTTCCACATCGCCGGTCAGGAGGAGGCCGCGGTGGTCGTTGCCGCTCCAGGCGGCGAGCTGGCCGGACGCCTCCGCCACCGTCGCGAAGCGGACCTCGATCTCGGGTGGAACGGCCATGCGGTAGAGGTCCTGCTCCCACGGGCTGGCCGCGACCCCTTCGTCCACCAGCGCGATGAACTCCACGCCGAGCGGGCGCCCCCACCCGATCACCACCTGGCCGTGCACCAGACGATCGTCGACCCGGCAGAGCACGATCGCCATCAGGGCACCCGGATCGCCTTCCCGCCCGCGATCGCGGCCCGCGCGGCCGCCTCGTCGGGCGGGAGGCTCCGGTGGAACACGAAATCCACCAGCATCGCCAGGTTGACCCCGGTGACGACCTTGGCCCCGGTGGTGGCGCGGAGCCGGTTGAGCACCGCGAAGAGGCACGAGCCGCTGGAGAGATCCACAAACACCAGGGCCGGCCCCGGGCCGACCGCCTCGGCTACCCGCTCCTCGAGCGTGCCGCGGTCGCAGCCGGTGTTCGAGACTGCCAGGAGCGCGCCCGTCACCCCGCTGATCTGCTCGGCCGCGTCCACCAGCGCCCCCGCCAGGCGGCCGTGACACACCACCACCCCGCGCAACTCCTCACTCATAGTCTTCCTGCAGATACTCCCGCACCCCGCGCTGCTCCTTCATCTTCTTGATCAACCGGGCGTTGAACGCGGCCGCCACATCCACGCCTGAGTAGCGCAGCAGGTGCATCATCGCCACCACCTCGGAAATCACCGTGATGTTCTTACCCGGATTGAGCGGCACCACCACCCGGGGGACCGCGACGTCGAGGATCATGGTCTCCTCGCGCGCGAGGCCGGTGCGGTCCGCGTCCTTGGCCGTCTCCCAGTCCTCCAGCTGCACCACCACCTCGATGCGCTTCTGCTGCCGGACCGAGCGCACGCCGAACAGGGCCGGGATGTCGATGAGGCCGATTCCCCGGATCTCCATATGGTGCGCCGCCAGCTCGTGGCCGCGACCGATGAGCACGTCGTTGCCCCGTCGGGTCACCTGGACCACGTCGTCGGCCACCAGGCGGTGGCCCCGCTCGACCAGGTCCAGCACGCACTCGCTCTTGCCGATGCCCGAGCGCCCGATGAACAGGAGGCCGACCCCATACACGTCGGCGAGCGAGCCGTGCAGCGTGGTGCGCGGCGCGAACGCCTCCTCGACGATCGGCTTGATCCGGCGGTAGAACTCGGCCGTCTTGAGCTTGGACCGGAACACGGGCACGCTGCGGGCGCGGGCCAGCTCGAGCAGCTCGGTCGGCACCTCCTGCCCCTTGGTGACGAAGATGCAGGGCAGATCGAAGCCGAAGAAGTTCTCCAGCGTGAGCCGGCGGTCGCTCGCCGAGAGCGAGTTGAGATAGGTGATCTCGGTCTCGCCGAACACGTGAATCCGGTTGGGCGCGAACCGGCCGGTGTAGCCCGCCAACGCGAGCCCCGGGCTCGCAACCTCCGCCTCGGGCATCTGCCGATCCAGCCCGAGGTCGTCGGTGAGCGCCTCGAGCTGGAGCGGGTCGCCGCGGCGGGAGACGAAGTCGCGGAGCCGGAGCATCAGCCGACGTTGGGGAGGGAGTCACGCGAGCGGCGCGCCTTGGGATTGGCCCGGTCCTTGTCCAGCTGGTGCCGGAGCTTCTCCTCGGCCCGGTCGAGGGCCGTGCGATGATCGTCCGCCTCGCCCCGCGCGACCAGCAGCTCGCCGCGCGCCGCGTGGAGCCGGAGCTCCGCCGTCGCCTGACCCCCGTCGGTGTCGAACACGACCGTGGACTCCATGGGGCGGTGGGCGAGCGCACTCAGGCGCTCGACCACGGCGCGGGCGCGCTCCCGGAGGGCGTCATTGATCTCGCAGTGGCGGGCGGTGATCGTCGTCTGCATGGCATACTCCTCCTGGCTCAGGCGGCGCCTGAGCCGGCGATGATGTCCTGGAGATGTCGCTCCGTATCGGTCGCGGTTCGCTCCCAGGTGAGACCCTCGGCGAAGCGCCGGGCGGCGGCGCCCAGCGACGCCACCAGGGCGGGCGCGGCGGCGAGCTCGAGCATCCGCCGAGCCAGACTCTCTACGTCGCCGTGCGGCACCAGGTACCCGGTCTCGCCGTCGCGCACGGAGTCGCGAAGGCCCGGACTGTCCGAGGCGATCGACGGCGTACCGCACGCGGCGGCCTCTACCACCGTGATGCCCCAGCCCTCCTTGGGCGACGGAAACAGGTTCGCCCACGCGCGCTGGAACAGCGCGATCTTCTGCGCCTCGCTGACGAAGCCGTGGAACCGCACGGCATCCCCCAGGCCGAGCGCGGACGCGAGCTGCTCCAGCTCCGGCCGATGGTCGCCGGTCCCCGCGATGTCGAGCGTCAGGTCGGGACGCCGCCGTCGGGCCGCGGCCAGGGCCCGGATCGCGAGCGCTATTCCTTTATAACGCTTCAGCCGTCCAACGTACAAGAAGGTTGGACGATCGGTCCGCCCGCCGTCGGCCGACGGACTGAATCGTACTGCATCCACGCCCGGATGGATGACCCGCACGCGCATCGGCGGAATGCCGC
Organism: Gemmatimonadales bacterium; assembly: GCA_050733015.1. Classification (GTDB taxonomy): domain Bacteria; phylum Gemmatimonadota; class Gemmatimonadetes; order Gemmatimonadales; family GWC2-71-9; genus CAVVWJ01. The sequence goes on along the minus strand of JBOHSB010000026.1, from coordinate 34,171 downwards.
GCGCGACCAGGTCATCACGGGTGCTCTCGCTGATCGCGTGGAACCAGGCCCGCCGGTAGGCGGCGGCCAAGGGTCGTTCCGAGGCCCACACGATCGCCGCGACCGGCCAGGACGCCTCCTCGAAGGCCGTGGTGCCGAACAGGTGCGGCACGATGGCGCAGAATGGACGATCGGTCATGCCGGCCAGGAAGAGCGGCAGCTTGTTGATGTCTTCGAGGATCACGTCCGGCCGTTCCGCCGCCAGCGCCCGCCGCACGGCGCCGCGGCCGACCAGGGTGAAGCTCGATCGGCCACCGGCGCGCTCCACCGCGATGCCGTCGATCGTGGCCCGGCGAGCCGCGCCCGGCCAGCCCGAGCACACCACGCGCACGCGGTGCCCGCGGGCCACGAGGCGGCCGAGGATCTCGAACAGGTGGACCTCCGCGCCGCCGGCATGCGGATTCTCCCGGTCCTGCCAGTTGACCGCGAGGATGTTCACAGCCGTCCGAGGGCGCGGGCGACGCCGTCCAGCACGCCGTTGACGAACGCGGGCGCCCGCGCGCCGCCGAACCAGTGCGCCAGCCGGACCGCTTCGTCGATGGCGACCTTGGGCGGCACTTCCCCGCGACGGAGCTCGAGGATGCCGAGCCGCAGGATGTTCCGCTCGATCACGGCCATGCGGTTGAGTCGCCAGTTCTCGCTCGCGCGCGCGGCCGCCGCGTCCAGCTGCCGCACGTCGGTGATCACGCCCTGCGCCAGCTCCTCGGCGCGATCGAGGATGCGGGGCTCGGGGCCGGTGAGACGGGACAGCCCGGTCACCACGGTCGGGATCGGCGGCGCGCCCTGGAGCTCCCACGCGTAGAGCAGCTGCAGCGCCCGGGCCCGGCTCTTGGTCTCGGGCCTAAGCATCGATTGCCCGGAGCTGGGCCAGGACATCCGCCGCTTGCAGCGCGGCCGCGGCCGCCTCGTGCCCCTTGTTGCCCGCACTCGCGCCCGCCCGGTCCACCGCCTGCTGCATCGTGTCCACCGTCAGCACGCCGAATCCGACCGGGATGGCGTGCTGGACGGCCACCGCGTTGAGGCCGCGTGCCGCCTCGCCCGCCACGTACTCGAAATGCGGCGTATCACCGCGGATGACCACCCCGAGCGCCACCAGGCAGGCGTAACGCTTGGTGCCGGCCGCCGCCGCTGCCGCCACCGGCAGCTCGAACGCCCCCGGCACCCAGACGACGTCCACGTCGCCGCGCGCGATCCCCGCCTCCGCGCAACAGGCGAGGGCGCCCTCAAGGAGCCGGCTGGTGATCAGCTCGTTGTAGCGGCTGACGAGGATCGCCACGCGGCCCACGGCGCGAAGGCGAAAGGCAAGGTCGGGCACGGTCAGTGGGCGAGAAGGTGGCCGAGCTTGTCGCGCTTGACCTGCAGGTACCCGCGGTTGTTCCGGTTGGGGTCGGTGACGAGCGGCACCCGCTCGACGATCTGCAGCCCGTACCCTTCGAGGCCCACGAGCTTGCGGGGGTTGTTGGTCATGACACGGATGGACGACAGCCCGAGATCCCGAAGGATCTGCGCCCCGATGCCGTAGTTGCGCAGGTCGGGCGCGAAGCCGAGCCGCTCGTTGGCCTGGACCGTGTCGGCGCCGGTATCCTGGAGCGCGTAGGCGCGGAGCTTGTTGAGCAGCCCGATCCCCCGCCCTTCCTGATCGAGGTAGATGATGGCGCCCCGCCCGGCCTCGGCCACCATCTCCATCGCCCGGTGGAGCTGCGGACCACAGTCGCACCGCTGCGAGCCGAACACGTCGCCGGTGAGGCACTTCGAGTGCATCCGCACGAGAACGTCCGGCTGCCCGGCGACCTCGCCGAACACCAGCGCCACATGCTCCGCCCGATCCACGTCGTTCTGGTAACCGATGATCCGGAACTCGCCGAAGTCGGTCGGAATGCGGGCCTCGGCCACGCGATGGACCAGCTGCTCGGTCTGGAGCCGATGCGCGACCAGCTGCGCCACGGTGACGAAGGTGAGCTTGTGCTCCCGCGACATCACCTCGAGCTCGGGCCGCCGGGCCATCGAGCCGTCGGCGCTCAGGATCTCGCAGATGACGCCCGCCGGCACCAGCCCTGCCATCCGCGCGAGATCCACGCTCGCCTCGGTCTGCCCGACGCGCTGCAGCACGCCACCCGGCCGCGACCGCAGCGGGAAGATGTGTCCCGGCCGCCGCAGGTCCGACGGGACGGTGGCGGGGTTGATGGCGACGTGGATGGTGGTGGCGCGGTCGCTGGCGGAGATGCCGGTGGTGACGCCGAACCGACGCTCGGCGTCGATGCTCACCGTGAACGCGGTGGACAGCTCCTCGGTGTTCCGCTCCGTCATCTGCGGCAGGCCCAACTGGTCGCACCGCTCGCCGGTGAGCGCCAGGCAGATCAACCCGCGCCCATGCAGCGTCATGAAGTTGACCGTCTCGGGCGTGATCAGCTCGGCCGCGCAGACCAGGTCGCCCTCGTTCTCGCGGTCCTCGTCGTCGGCCACGATGACGAGCTTCCCGTTGCGCAGGTCGTCGACGGCCTGCTCGATGGTGCCGAAGGTGGTCATGACGCTCCCAGATCGCCGCGGGCGCGGAGCAGCTCGGCCACGTACTTGCCGATGGTATCCGCCTCGAGATGCACCCGGTCCCCTGGCCGGCGCTCACCCAGCGTGGTGTGCTGTAAAGTAAACGGGATGAGGGAGATCTGGATCACGCCGGGCGCCGGAATCGCGTTCACCGTGAGGCTTACGCCGTCCACCGTGATCGAGCCGAGCGGGACGGAGACGCGAGCCACCTCGGCGGGCACCTCGAGGTCGAGCAGCCGGGCGTCGTCGCGGTCGGCCACCCGCAGCACTGCCCCGGCCCCGTCCACGTGGCCCTGCACCAGATGCCCACCAAGGCGGTCCCCCACCTGGAGGGCGCGCTCGAGATTCACCTTCCGGCCGACGTCGTAAGTATCGAAATTGGTGCGCTCTAGCGACGTTCGTATGATGTGGGATGTGAAGCTGCCCGCGGCCTGCTGCTGGACCGTCAGACAGGCGCCGTCCACCGCGACGCTCTCTCCCAGCCCGAGACCGGGATATGGCGAGTCGATGGTGAGCTCGAGCCCTCCGTCACGCTGCGCGCGGGCGCTCACCGTCCCCACCGCCGTGATGATGCCGGTGAACATCAGGGCCGGTCCAGCACCAGAAGGGTGTCGTCGCCCAGGGCGCGGCGCTCGGTGACGCGCCAGCGGCGGGCATCGCCCAGGGCGACGGTCGGAAGCCCGGCGACGGCCGGGACGGCGCTGGCGCCCAGCCAGAGCGGAGACTGCACCCAGTAGTAGCGGTCCACCAAGTCCTCCGCCAAGAGCGCGCCTGCCAGACGTCCCCCGCCTTCGACCAGCAGCGACCCGATGCTCTGCTCGCGAAGGCGGCGAAGGGCCTCGCTCAGCGGGGCGGCTCCGACCACCCGGACGCCGGCCGCCTGGAGCGGCGCGAGTCGTGTCGGCGGCGCCGTCGGCGAGGTCACCACCAGAGTTGGGACCTGCCGGGCGGTGCGCACGAGTTTGAGGGTGACCGGCACGTCCCCGTCGGCGGCGAACACCACCCGCACCGGCGGCACGCGCGGCTGGAGGGGGCCGCGCACCGTGAGCGACGGGTCGTCCTCGCGCGCCGTCACCCCGCCGACCGCGACGGCGTCGAAGCCGGCCCGGAGCCACTGCACGAAGTCGCGCGCCGGCTGCTCGGACAGCCAGCGCGCGTGCCCGTTGGCGTCGGCGATGCGGCCGTCGATCGTGGTCGCGAGCTTGAGGGCGACGAAGGGCCGGGAAGGATCCCGCACCTGATGGAGGAAGCTAGCGTTCTGCGCCTCGGCCTGGCCCGCGAGCAGTCCGAGGTCGACCTCGACGCCCCGGGACCGGAGTCGCTCGGCGCCGCCGGCCGCTATGGCGTTGGGGTCCGCGACGGCCGCTACGACGCGCCGCACACCGGCGGCGAGGATGGCGTCGGTGCACGGCGGCTGCTTGCCATGGTGGGTGCAAGGCTCCAGGGTGCATACCAGCGTCCCGCCGCGCGCGCGCCCGCCGGCCGCCGCGAGCGCCACGGGCTCCGCATGGCTCTCCCCGTACTCGGCGTGCCAGCCTTCGCCGACGGTTTCGCCGTCGGCCAGGACGACCGCCCCGACCAGCGGGTTGGGCTGCACCCTGCCCCACCCTCGCCAGGCCAGCTCGATCGCGCGCGCCATGGCGTCCCGCTCGTTCATGCCGTCAGGGCCGGGGCGAAGCGCACGGCCGGCGTGCCCCGGCGGATCTCGCCCATCGGCCACGTGGCGACGCCCGCGTCGGTGGCGGCGCGCTGCGCGGTGAACACCGCGTCGGCGGGCAGGACCGCGATCATGCCCACGCCGAGGTTGAACACCTCGCGCATCTCCTCGGTGGAGATCCCGCCGCCCTGTTGCAGCGCGACGAACAACGGTGGGAGGGTCCACGCGGCCGGATCCACGATCGCCTCGCAGCCGGCGGGCAACACCCGGACCAGATTGCCGGCGATGCCGCCACCGGTGATGTGTGCCAGCCCGTGGACCCGGCGGAGGACCGGCATGATGCTGCGGACGTAGCTCTGGTGCACAGCCAGGAGCGCGTCGGCGACGCTGCGGCCGGTGTCGCCGAGCCGGTTGTCGAGTCCCAGACCCATCTTGTCGAACACGATGCGACGGGCCAGCGTGTACCCGTTGGTGTGGAGACCGGTCGAGGCGTAGCCGAGCAGGACGTCGCCCGGCACGATCGCGTCGCCGTGCAGGGCCTCGTCCTCTTCCACCACGCCGATGATGGTCCCCGCGAGGTCGTATGTGCCGGGCTGGTAGAGGCCGGGCATCTGGGCGGTCTCGCCGCCGGCGAGCGCCATGCCATGGTTGCGGCAGCCCCGGGCGATGCCCTCGACCAGGCCGGCGATCTGCTCGACGCCGAGCCCCGAGCCGGCGATGTAATCCATGAAGGCCACCGGCGTGGCGCCGTGGACCAAAATGTCGTTCACGCTGTGGTTGACGAGGTCCTCGCCCACGGTATCGAACCGTCCCGCCTGCAGCGCCACGAGCACCTTGGTGCCGACGCCATCGGTGCTGAGCACCAGCGTCGGCTTCCGCATGCCCCCGGGCACGCGCACCATCCCGCCGAACGCGCCGACCTTGCCCACCGAGAGAGCGGTACGCGTCCCGGCCACCGCCGTCCCGATCCTCGCCTTCGCCTCGTCGGCGTGGGCCAGGTCCACGCCGGCCGCCGCGTACTCTCCCGCCGAGGTCATGCCAGCGCCTCCGCCAGGCTTACGTGGGTGAGGTCGTGGAACGCCCGGACCCGCTCGCTCACGTCGGCCAGCGTCACGTGGTCGAAGCCCTTGATGCCGAACTGCTCGACCGCGTACGAGCCCATCGTGGCGCCGACCACCATGGCCCGGCGGATGTTGTCCTCGGACACCGAGCCGGTGCGCGCCAGGTACCCCATGAACCCGCCGGCGAAGGCGTCGCCGGCGCCGGTAGGATCGAACACGTTCTCGAGCGGGTAGGCCGGCACGTAAAAGGTGCGGGTCGGCTCGATGAGCAGCGCGCCGTGCTCGCCCTGCTTGATCACCACCCGCGTGGGGCCGTGCCCCAGGATCCAGCGGCCCGCCCGATGGATGTTCCAGTCGCCGCTCAGCTCGCGGGCCTCGGTGTCGTTCACCATGAGCACGTCCACCCGCTCGAGCAGCTCCATGAGCGTGGCCTTCTTGCTCTGAATCCAGTAGTTCATGGTGTCGCACACGACCAGCGACGGCCGAGTCACCTGCCCCAGCACGCCGAGCTGCAGCTCTGGGTCGATATTCCCGAGGAACACGAACTTCGCCGACTGGAACGGACCCGGGAGTTTGGGCTGGAAATGGGCGAACACACCCAGCCGCGTCTCCAGCGTCTCCCGGCTCTGCAGGTCGTAGGAATACTTGCCCTTCCACCGGAAGCTCTCGCCGTCGGCGCGCTCGACCCCGCTCCAGTCGATCCCGCGGGGCCCGAGCCGTTCGAGCTCGGCGGTGGGGTAGTCGTTCCCGACCACCCCGACGACCTGCACCGGGTGGAGCAACGAACCCGCCACGCTGAAGTAAACCGCCGAGCCACCGAGGGCGTCGGCGGTCTCGCCGAACGGCGTGAAGATCGAGTCGAGCGCGATGCTGCCGACGACGAGCAGGCTCATCAGGTCACATCCGGTCGGGGGCGGCGATGCCCAGCAGGGCGAGGGCGTTAGCGAGGACGATCCGGGCCGCCCGGGCGAGGAGCAAGCGAGCCTGCTCGGTGGCCGGCCCTTCCGGCGCGCCGACGGCGCGGGTGTGGTGGTACCAGCCGTGGACCGCGGTGGCCAGCTCGTGGAGGTAGACGGTGATCCGGTGTGGCTCGCGCTCGCGCGCCGCCTTGTCCACGGTTTCGGGGAAGGTCGCCAGCTTCTTGAGCAAGTCGACGTCCTGCGGTGCCGGGAGCCCGGCCAGGTCCAGCTCGCCCGTGACGCTGTCGGGCGGCCGCTCGGCGGTGCGGAAGATGCCGCTCAGGCGGGCGTGCGCCATCTGGACGTAGAAGACCGGGTTCTCATCGGTCTGCCGCTTGGCGAGGTCCACGTCGAAGTCGAGCGGGCTGGCGCCCTTCCGCATGAGGAAGAAGTAGCGCGCGGCATCCACCCCGACCTCTTCGTAGAGGTCGCGCAGGGTGACGAACTCCCCGCTCCGCTTGGACATCTTCACCTCTTCCCCCCCGCGCACCACCTTGACCAGCTGGACCAAGGCGACGTCGAAGAACTCGGGCGGATAGCCCAGCGCCGACAGCACCGCGCGCATGCGCGGGATGTAGCCGTGGTGGTCGGCGCCCCACACGTCGATCACCCGGTCGAAGCCGCGCTCGTGCTTGTCGATGTGGTACGCGATGTCGGGGACCAGATAGGTGAAGCTCCCGTCGCTCTTCCGGAGTACCCGATCCTTGTCGTCGCCGAAGGCGGTGGTGCGGAGCCACAGCGCGCCCTCGGCCTCGAAGGTGAGCCCACGCGCACGAAGCAGCTCGAGCGCGCGCTCGACCCGTCCCGAGTCGTAGATGGCCTGCTCGGACGACATCACGTCGAACCGGACGCCGAACTCGGCGAGGTCCCGGTCCTGCTCCTTCCGCTGGATCACCAGCGCGAACGCGCGGCTCCTGCGAATGCCTTCCTCGGTGGGCAGGCCGGCGAACGCGGGACCTTCCTGCCCGAGCACCTCGAGCGCGTTCTCGCGCAGGTACTCGCCGTGATAGCCGCCCTCGGGGATCGTCGCCGGATGGCCGGCCGCCTCCCGCACCCGCGCCCAGAGGCTCTCGGCGACGCGGTCGATCTGGACGCCCGCGTCATTGATGTAAAACTCCCGGGTGACCTTGTGCCCCGTCCACTCGAGCAGCGCGGCGATGGCGTCGCCCAGGGCGGCGCCTCGGCCGTGGCCCACGTGGAGCGGGCCGGTGGGGTTGGCGGAGACGAACTCGACGTTGACCTTGAGGCCGGCGCCCGCGGTCGAGCGGCCGTAGCTCCGGCCCTGCTCGAGGATCGTCCGGTGCACGGCGGCAAGCTGGTCCTGCGCCAGCCAGAAATTGATGAACCCGGGACCGGCGATCTCGGTCTTCGCCACGAGGTCCGGCGACAGGTGCAGCTCCTCGAGGACCCGCTCGGCGGTCTTCCGCGGGTTGGCGCGCTCCCGCTTGGCCAGGACCATCGCCAGGTTGGTGGCGAGGTCGCCATGGCCGGGGTCGCGCGGCCGCTCGAGCACGAACTCCACCCCGTCGCCGCCGAGGCGCGAGGCCACCCTCGCGAGCTCGGCGCGCAGCGCGTCGCTCACTCGGAGGCGGCCTTCCCCTCGCCGCGACCCGGGGCAGGCTTGGAGGGCTTGCTCTCGGCCTTCGGCGCCGGCTTGGTGCCGGGCTTCTCGGCCTTGTCAGCCGTTGGGGTGGAGTCGGGCTTGGACTCGGCCGCCGGCTTCTCGGAGTCGGTCTTGCGGGGGCCCTTGCCGTCCTTGCCGTAGTCGGTGATGTAGAAGCCGCTGCCCTTGAAGACCAGGCCCGCCCCGCCGGAGATCTTCCGCGTGGCCGGCTTGCCGCACACCGGACACTTGGCGCGGGGCCTGTCGGTCATCTTCTGGAACTTCTCGAAGACGTGCCCCTCGGGGCACTGGTACTCGTAGGTCGGCATCGGCTCTCGCTGGGGTAAACGAAATCAGCGGCGAAAGTTAGCCGATCAAGGCAGGGTACTCAAGCCGGGGCGGGGGCTCGGTTCAGCGGTCCGTCGTCTCGCGAAGCAGCGCGGCCAGCTCCGCGCGCACGCTGTCCTGCTGTGGCCGGAGCGCCGAGTCGGGATCGGATCGGAGCACGAGGTAATGCCGGTAAGCGCGGGCCGCCCCGGCCCGATCACCTGTCAAGGCCGCCAGACGGCCTTCCTCGCGCAAATACGTCACATACGGAGGGAAGTGGCCGAGACCGTACACCCGCCGCCGAACGGCCGCCAGCGCGCCGGCAATGTCGCCCAGGCGCTCGTGCTCTCGGGCTGCGATCAAGTTGCCGAACGCGGCCCAATCTCGGTTGGTCGGGTTGAGGAGCAGTGAGTCGAGAGCGGCCAATGCCGACGGGTCGCGGCTGAGCTGGACCTGAAGGAACAGCGCGCACGCCCGTGCCGGCTCGACTCGCCAGGCGCTATCGGGCGGCGATGGGGCCGTCCGAAGGCTGGCGGCAACCCGCGCAGCCAATTCTCGATTGCCAATGGCGATAGCATACTCGCCGGCAGCGAAGCGCGCCCACAGCTCGGAATCATCGAGCGAGATGGGGCGTCGGAGCCGAGATTGGAGGAGGGCTCCTGCGCGGCGCCCCTGCACCGAGTCACCGCCGGCGAACACTGCTTCCAGCACTGCGTCACTTAACCAGCCTAGCTTGCTGAAGTCGATCTCCGGCCCCCGCAACGGGTGGCCCCTCACGACCTCGAACTCGTGCCAGAAAGCCGCAAGCTCCTCGCGCTCACTCTCGCTGGCGGCGCGGGTGTAGGCACGCGAGAAGGTCTCCGAGGCGCCCCGCATCATGAGCGGCTCGGCCATGGCGTAGAGAAACAACCATATCGGGCCGAAGGTGAGCACGCTGTCGTTCGCGAGGGCGGCGTCGATGCCAGCGGTATCGCCCAGCAAAGCGGCCGTGTGCCAACGCCGCGCCGCCACGTCAGGGGAGGTTGAATCGTTGCGCTCGAGCAACTGGAACCCTCGGCGGATCCCCGCCGTGTCCCCCAAACCTGCGGCGAGCTCGGTCAGATGTTCCAGCGCCGGCGCGAAGCTGGAGTCCAGCGCGAGGGCGCGGTCGAGCGCCTGCTTCGCGTGGGGGAGCGCGTCGGGCAATCCGACCAGCGGGCCGAAATGAAACAGCTCGTCGCCCAGGCGATACCATGCGGCCGGGCTGTCGGGCGCCAGCTCGACCAGTCGTTCGGCCGACTTGATGTAATCGCGCCGTCCGGTCGGCGCGGGGTAGCGCTTGCCGATGTAGACCTCGAGCAGCGCTCGGTCTCGTGGGGCCAGGCGGTCCCGATACCGCCAGGCCACTGCCAGCTGTTGGTCGGATGATCCGCCGAACCATTCCAGGGCGCGGGCATAGCCGAGGCCCGCGAGGGCGAACGTCGAATCCTGGGCCAGCGCCTCCTGGAATTTCTGCGCCGCGGCCCGATAGGCTCCTTGGCGGAGCGCCGTCTCCCCGTCGAGGTAGGACCGGAGGCTAGGCAGCGAGGTGCTGGTCAGGCTGACCAGACGGGCCTGGCCTTCGCGCGCGCCCAGCGCTAGCAACTTGATCGCGAGCAGGTCCACCAGCTGCGGCACGCTGTCGGGCGATCCCTCGACCGCCGCTTGCGCCAGCGAGTGACCGTTGGAGGCGTCCAGGATCGAGGCATTGAGTGTGATGTGCCCTCGCGTGCCGACGACGTCGCCCTGCAGCAGGCGGCCGGCACCGACCGAGACCGCCGCTCGAGCCGCGGCATCCGCTGGCAGGTCGGCATCGCCGTTGCCGGCTCGACGCCAGGCCGCCAGCACCGTGCGCGGATCGACGGGCCGGAGATCGTTGGTCCCGCCCAGCTTCGCCGCGAGGAGGTCCACCATGCCCTCGCGCAGGTAGGCCAGCGAGGAGTCGGCTCCGGTGACCCCGGAAGGGGGCGATAGCGACGGCGCGCACGTCGGTCGCCACCGGTGCCGAGCGGTCATGGCGGGAGGCCAGCGTCGCGACGATGGCCACGGCCATCACGCCTCCCGCCACGGCCCAGCGCCCTCGATGCGAGGGGCGCGACGCGGCCATCGGCACGGTTCCCTGGCCGGGGGTCGTCGCCGCGTCCAGTGCCGCGAGGACCTCCTCGGCGCGCTGCGGCCGGTCGGCGGCGCGCTTGGCCAGCAGCCGCCGCACCAGCACGGCGAGCGCGGGTGGAACCTGGCGTCGCCGCTCCAAGGGGACCGGTTCCTCAGTCGCATGGGCTGCGGCCAGCGCCTGCGGGCTGCGTCCGACGAACGGTGGTTGTCCGGCCAGCATCTCGTAGGCGACGACCCCCAGTGCGTACAGGTCCACCCGATGGTCCGCGCCGGGATCGGCGAGCGACTGCTCGGGCGCCATGTAGGCGGGCGTGCCGAGGGCGATGCCGATGGACGTCAAGGTGCCGCCCTCGCTCGCCGCGCTCACGGCCTTGGCGATGCCGAAATCGGTGACCACGGCCTGGCCATCCTCGATGAGCACGTTCTCGGGCTTGATGTCCCGATGCACAATGCCCTGGCGGTGGGCGTACCCGAGTGCGCGCGCGATCCCGCGCACGATCTCGATGGCGTCCGCCACCGGCACCTCGGCCTCCCGGGCCAGCCGGACGCGCAAGGACTCGCCGGTCACGTACGGCATGGTGTAGTAGAGCAGACTGCCGGCGGAAACGAGGGCCTCGCCGGCCGAGAAGACGGGAACGATGTGGGGATGCTGGAGGCCGGCGGCTACCTGGATCTCGCGCCGGAACCGATCGGCGCTCACACCGCGGGCGAGCTCGGGCGCGACGACCTTGATCACCACCCGTCGACCCAGCACCTTCTCGGTCGCGAGGAACACGCGCGACATGCCGCCGCCGCCGAGCTCGTGCTCGATGGTGAAGGCGGCCGCAAGGGCCGCCTGAAGGTCGCCGCCGAGGGTATCGGCCATGGTGCTGCCGTTGGTGGAGAGAAGAGAAATCTACATCCGGGACGGCGCACTGCCAGCAAGCTTTAGGGGGCCCGGTAGACGCCCCAGACGGCACGCAGCGCGTCGCTGATCTCACCCAGGGTCGCGCGGGCGCGCACCGCCGCCACGATCAGCGGCATGAGGCTGCCGCGGTCGGCCGCCGCGCTGCGCAGGTGACCTAGCGCCGAGTCCGCCGCCGCCGGATCGCGCCGCCCGCGCACGGCCGCCAGCCGAGTCTTTTGCTGGATCTCCAGCGCGGAGAAATCCGGCGTCTCGATCGCCGGCGGCGGCAAGCTGTCGGTGAAGCGGTTGACGCCGACTACCACCAGGTCGCCCGACTCCTGCGCCTTCTGGATCTCGTAAGCGCTCCGCGCGATCGCTTCCTGAAAGAAGCCGCGCTCGATGGCCCGGGCGGCGCCGCCGAGCGCGTCCACCTCCGCGATCAGCGCGCGGGCCCCGGCCTCGATCGCGTCGGTGAGACTCTCGACGTACCAGCTCCCGGCCAGCGGGTCGATCACCTGGGGCACGCCGCTCTCGTAGCCGATCACCTGCTGGGTGCGAAGCGCCAGCGTGGCACTCTGCTCGGTCGGCAGCGCCAGGGCCTCATCGTAGGCGTTGGTGTGGAGCGACTGGGTGCCGCCGAGCACTGCGGCGAGGGCCTGCATCGTCACCCGCACCACGTTGGTGAGCGGCTGCTGCGCCTGGAGTGTGACGCCGCCAGTCTGGGTGTGGAATCGGAGTCGGGCAGTGGCCTCGCCCGCGCCGAACCGTTCGCGCGCCAGGCGGGCCCAGAGGCGGCGCGCGGCGCGGAACTTGGCCGCCTCTTCGAACAGGTTGTTGTGGCTGGCGAAGAAGAAGGAGAGCCGGGGTCCGAACGAATCCACAGCGAGACCCGCCTCGACGGCCACCCGCACGTACTCGAGCGCGTTGGCGATGGTGAAGCCGACTTCCTGGACCGCCGTCGCCCCGGCCTCCCGCATGTGGTAGCCGCTGATCGAGATCGGGTTGAAGCTCATCCCCTCGTCGCTGACGAACCGGAAGATGTCGGCGACGAGCCGGAGCGACGGCGCCGCGGGATAGATGTACGTTCCCCGCGCGATGTACTCCTTGAGCACGTCGTTCTGCACCGTGCCGGTGAGCTCGGCCCGCGGCACGCCCTGCTCCTCGCCTACGACGACGTACATGGCGAGGAGAATGGCGGCGGTCGCGTTGATCGTCATCGAGGTCGAGACCCGGTCGAGCGGGATCTCCCGGAACAGGTCGGCCAGGTCGTCCACGGTGTCGATGGCGACGCCGACCCGGCCCACCTCGCCCTGCGCCATCGGATGGTCGGAGTCGTAGCCCATCTGGGTGGGGAGGTCGAACGCGGTCGAGAGGCCCATCTGTCCGGCGGCCAGCAGGCGGCGGAAGCGCCGGTTGGTCTCCTGCGCGGTCCCGAAGCCGGCATACTGGCGCATGGTCCAGAGCCGGCCGGTGTACATGTCGGGGTAGACGCCGCGGGTGAACGGGAACTCGCCTGGCCGGCCAAGATCCCGTGCCGGGTCGCCGGCCCAGTCGCCGGGGCCGTACACCGTCTTAGCACTCATCTCGCGGCCGCTGTCCGGGTGAGGGGGGTGTCACCACGGAAACACGCAAGGCACGGAAGACTGAACTTGTGGGGGTGCTGTTCACCACCAGGTTTTCTCCGTGAATTCCGTGTTTCCGGTGAACCTTCAACGCCAAGGGAGCACCGTCACAGCGCCGGCTCCGAGACGGCGCCGCTCACCCGGCTCGACATGGACACCTTGCGGATCATGTCGGCTACGAAGCCGACGTCTTCCCGGCTTCCGATCACCAGCGGGGTGCGCTGGTGTAGGTCGGTCGGCACGATGTCCAGGATCCGGTTGGTTCCGTCGGTGGCGCTCCCCTCCGCCTGCTCGGCGATGAACGCCATCGGGCTCGCCTCGTAGAGCAGCCGGAGCTTGCCGCTGGTGTTCTTGGTGTCGGCGGGATACAGGAATACTCCCCCGCTGATCAGGTTGCGGTGGAAGTCGGCGACCAGGGAGCCGATGTAGCGGCTGTTCTTGGGCCTCATGCCGTCGGCGATGTCGCCCTTCAAGCCCCGTACGGCGACCTGCACCGCACGATCCCAGCGGGGGAAATTGCTCTCGTTCACGCTGTAGTACTGGCCCACCCGCGGCGTGATGATCCGCTCGTGCGACAGCAGGAACTCTCCGATGGTGGGATCCAGGGTGAAGCCGTGCACCCCCTGCCCCGTGGTGTAGACCAGCATCGTACTGGAGCCATACATGACGTAGCCCGCCGCGACCTGCTGACAGCCGGGCTGGAGCACGTCCGCCTTGGTGCCGCGCCCTTCCAGGCTGCGGCGGCGGTGGATGCTGAAGATGGTGCCCACCGCGGAGTTCACGTCGATGTTGGAGGAGCCGTCGAGGGGATCGAACAGGACCGCGTATTTGCCGACGGGATATTCAGGGGGGACCGGGATGATGTCTTCGTCTTCCTCGCTGCCCATCGCACACACTCGGCCGGTGTGCTTGAGGCAGTTTTTAAGGGTCTCGTTGGCGAGGACGTCCAGCTTCTGCTGCTCCTCGCCCTGCACGTTGCGGGCGCCCTGCGTGCCCAGAATGTTGACCAGGCCTGCCCGGCGGATCGCCGCGGCGATGATCTTGGCGGCCAGGGCGATGTCGTACAGCAGGTTCGACAGCTCGCCCGTGGCCTCGGGGTATCGCTCTTCCTGATCGAGAATGAACCGCTCGATGGTCGTGACCGACGTCTGCACGAATCCCCCCGGTGTCTGGAAGTGAACCGTCAGCGCACGTCGTAGCTGCCCGCGCCGCCGCGAGACGTCACCGTCATGCGTCGGCCGTCGGTGATCACGGAGACTGTGCCCTCGCGATCGGTGCGGTGGACGGCGACGCCGTGGGCCCGGAGCCGCTCGAGCGTGGCCGGCGCCGGGTGACCGTAGTCGTTCCGGCCGAGCGAGATGACCGCGACCGTCGGCTCCAGCGCGGCGAGCCAGGCGTCGCCCGTGCTGCCGCGGCTCCCATGGTGTCCCACCTTGAGCAGGTCCACCGGCCTGAGCCGGCCCGCCATGGCCGACTCCGCTGGAAACCCTGCGTCCCCCGCGAACACGGCCTGAAACTCCCGGTACTCCACCAGCAGCACGACCGAGTCTTCGTTGACGTCCTCGCCCCAGTGCGGCCAGCCGGGCCTGGGATGCAGCACCGTGAACCGGACGCTGTCGAGCACGAACTGCTCCCCTTCACGAGCCGGGTGCCATGGGACCCCGTCGGCGAGAAGGCGTTGGAGGAACCCGGTGTACCGCGGGTCGGAGACGTTCGCCGCGGGCTCGAGGACGAGGCCGGTCGGCACCCGAGCCATCACCGACGGAAGACCGCCGAGATGATCGGCGTGGGCGTGGGAGACGACGGCGAGCGCCAGCGACCGGACCCCGTGCCGCTGGAGGAACGGCGCCACCACGCGCCGCCCGGCATCGGCCCCCTCGCCGGCCGGCCCCGCATCCACCAGCACCCAATGGCCAGCGGGGGTACGGAGCGCGGCGGCATCCCCCTGCCCGACGTCGAGAAAATGTAACGTGAGGCTTCCGTCGCCGTCAGTCGCGCCGAGCAGCGGAGCGCGGACCATCCCGATCCAGAGCGCGGCCGTGACGGTCCAGCCTGCGCGACGCGCGGATTCCCGCGCCGTCGTGTGCGGCCGGGTGATCCAGAGACCCGTCAGCAACGCGAGCACCCACGGGAGTGTGGCCGCGGCATCGCCCGCCTCGACCAGGTGGTGGCCCCCGGGCACGGCCGAGCCGGCGGCGGCCACCAGCTCGAGCGCGTGGAGCAGCAGGCCGGCGCCCGTGGCGAAGGGCCGCGCCAGCGGCGCGACGACCGGCTGGAGCAGCAGGCTCACCAGTACGCCCGGAACGGCCACGGCCGCGATCGGAATGGCCGCAAAGTTGAGCACGATGCCGACCGGCGCGACCGTGCCGAGCGCCCAGGCCGTGATCGGCGCGGTCGCCAGCGTGGCGCCGACCGACGAGCCGAGGGTGCGCCAGCCGAATCCCTGGCCCAGCGCGGTGTCGGTCCAGCGACTGAAGCGAGTCGCGCCCCAGAGTGCCGCGGCCGAGAGCCAGCCGCCGAGGTCAATCGCCGCCCAGGGATCCATGAGCAGCACGATGAGGCACGTGGCCGCGAGCAGCTCATCCGGGCGCACGTGCCGCTGCCGCACCCGGCACCGGGCCAATACGAGGGCGAGCGCTGCGGCCCGGGTGGCCGGCGCGGGCCAACCGATGAATCCGACGTACGCGGTGCTGGCGGCCGCCGCGACGATCAGGGCCGCATCGCGGCGGACCCCGAGGACCCGCGCCACCAGAAAGATCCACCCTCCGATCAGGCCGACGTGAAACCCCGAGATCGAGAGCAGGTGCACCAGCCCCGACTGGGCGAAGCGATCCTGCAGGTCGGGGTCGATGCCGCCGCGGCTCCCCAGCATGAGCGCATCGACCAGCGGGGCGCGCGAGCCGTACAGCTCGACGCTGGCTCGGCCCAGGGTCGTGCGAAGGCGAGCCGAAATCGACGGCGAGCCGGTCGGCGGATCGGCTCCCTGCACGACTAGGACACCGTCCGCTCGTCCGGCCGGGCCCGCGCGTGGAATCCAGGTGGCTTCGACCCGGCTGTGGAGCCCGGCATCGGACGGAGTGCCGGACGGCCATCGCGCCGAGACCTGCCCGCTGCAGCCGCCACCGAGCGGCTCGACCTGTACCCGACCGCCCTCGGCGCCGACGGGCTCGACCAGCCGCACGGTGAGCCGGCTCCGCCCGGCGGGCAGGCGCGCGGCGCAACGGGCGCCGTCGGTCACCCAGGCCAGCTCGCCAGCAGCCCGACCCAAGGCAGTGGCCGTGGCCAGGAGCAGGAAGATGGGCTGCCGAACCACCACCCCGGCCGCCAGGAGCATGGCGGCGCCGAGCGGGCTCCCGAAACGCAAGAGGCCGGTCGCGAGACCGGCCCCATAGGAGAGCACGAACAGCAGCGCGGGCCGCGGCTTCACCGCGGCCCGTCGCGGGTCAGCCCTGGAGCGAGCGTCCCTTGGCGCCGCAGCGCGGGGCCAGCGAGATCTTGCGCAGGCCATCCATCATGGCCACATCGATCGCGGCCCGGGTCTGGTCCTTCTCCAGGCTGACCTCCGTGAGCACCGAGCCGGTGAGGCTCGCGACGTACCGAGGCGGGACCCGGTTGAGCGTGTACACCAACGCGTCCTCGCGGCAGACCTCGCAGCCGCAGAAGTCCGGAAAGCGCGGCCGAAGCGACTCGTACGAGGTCCGGACGTGCTCCTCGACCAGGTTGTGGATCACAGGACCGCCAGGCCCGGCGCGACGATCGCGCCGGTGAATGTGGAGCCCGTGGTGCCGGTGAGCCGGCAGGAGTGATACTCACCCACCGCGGACGCAGGAAGCTCGAGCAGGACCAGGCGGTTGGCACGTGTCCGGCCCAGCATGAGGCCGCCGCGGCGGGCGGGCCGCTCCACCAGCACCTCGTGCGTCTCACCCACGCGGGCGGCATTCTTCCGGCGGGCGTTGGCGCGGACACTATCGATGAGGCGCTCGAGGCGGGCGGACGCGACGTCGTCCGGAACGTGGTCGCGCAGACGCACCGCCGGCGTTCCCTCGCGGACCGAATACTTGAAGGTATAGGCATCGTCCAGATCGGCATCGGCGACGAGGGTGAGGGTCTCCTCGAATTGCGCGTCGGTCTCGCCCGGGAAGCCGACGATGACGTCGGTGGACAGGGTGATGCCGGGGATGGCCCGGCGGAGCTCGTCGACCACCTCGAGGTAGCGCTCGCGCGTGTACCGGCGCAGCATCCGGCGCAGCACCGCGTTCGAGCCGCTCTGCACCGGCAGATGGACGTGCTCGCACACCGTCGGTGTCGTGGCCATCGTCTCGATGACCCGCGGGCTGAAGTCGGTGGGATACGGGCTCGTGAACCGGACCCGCCGGATCCCGTCGACCCGGCCCACGCCGTGAAGCAGATCCGCGAAGTCGTGCGCGCCGTCGTGGTAGCTGTTGACCGTTTGCCCGAGGAGCGTCACCTCCGACGTGCCGCGCTCCGCGAGGGCCGCCACTTCCCCCACGACGTCCTCGAGCCGTCGGCTGCGCTCGGGCCCGCGCGTGTGGGGCACGATGCAGAAGGTGCACCGGTAGTCGCACCCGCGTTGTACCGTGACGAACGCCGTCGGTCCCTTCTCGCGCACCGGCGGAACGTCCTCGTAATGCTCCCACGCGCGGAACTCGGTATCGGTGGTCCGCTGCCCACTCCCGGCCAGCCCGATGATCTCCGGAAGGTTGCGATAGGCATCCGGCCCCACGACCAGGTCCACCCGCGGCACCCGTTCGAGCAGCGCCGGGCCGAGCCGCTGGGCCATGCATCCGACCACGCCGAGGACGTCGCCGGGCCGCTTGTGGCGCTGCAGCTCTCCCATGCGGCCGATCACCCGCTGCTCGGCGTTGTCGCGCACGGCGCAGGTGTTGACCAGCATCACGTCGGCATCGGCGGGATCGTCGGCGCGCACGTAGCCGGCCCGGTCCAGGAGCCCGAACATGAGCTCCGAGTCGGCGACGTTCATCTGGCAGCCGTAGGTTTCGATGTAGACGCGTTTCATGGAGGACCCGACCTGGCTGTGTTGTCCTATCGCCCGCTCGTCCGATCGCCCTATCGGCCTCACCTGCCCGATCGCCCTCTCCCAAAATACCTCATCTACGGCCTCACCGTCACGCCGAGGTTGACCAGGAACGTCCGCTCGGAGAAGGCGCCCGCCGAGCGCCAGACCTGCTCCAGGCCGAGGTCGACGCCGGCGCGCTCCTGAGCGAAGCGAAGGCCGGTACCCGCGGAGATTCCGAACTCGCTCGGCTGCACGCCGGGCTCCAGCAGGAAGGGCAGCGTGCCGTAGCGGACCCCCACCCGGATCGGTCGGCGGGAAGGCCGCTTGAGGTCCGGCGTGTACTCGGCCCCGAACGAGACCTCGTAGGTATTGTCGGAGCCGATCCCGCCTTGTGCCAGCAGATCGCTGTTGGCAGCGGACCAGGTCTTCATCAGGACCTGGCTCGCGACCTCGATCCTGGGGCGGGCCCGCCAGCGGAAACCGAACCCGAAGCTGTACGGCAGATCGGTCGTGCTGACGCGGGCCGAGTCCCGGTCGACGTTGACGTGCCCGTCGGACCTGACCGTGGCGGCGAGGCTGAACCCAGGGCCGAAGTTCCGGATCACGCCCAGCTCCCCGCCGATGCCGGCGTAGGAGAGCTCGGAGCTCTGGGTGGTGGCTTCGTAGGTCGAATCGGCGAACGAACGGCGGAAGCGGAGCCGCGAGGAGCCCGTGATCACATGGAACGCGCCGCCGATGATCCAGGCGTCGTGGATGCGATACGCCCCGGCGAATCGGAGGTCGCTCAGCCCGCCGCGCGAGGAGAGCGTGTCGCTGACGGGAACCAGCACGCCGCGCAGGTCCACCGTGTCCGCGCTCGCGAGCGTGAAGTCTCGGCTGGTGTAGTTGGCGAAGCTGATGCCCAGAACCGCCGGGTACCGCTTGACCGGGCCGGCGACCGCGATAAAGGGGAATCGCGTCTCCCGGACCGATCGGGTTCCCGCCGGGTTCTCGACGTGTCGGAAATCCTGCAGGGAGGTGAAGTCCGCGCCCAGCGCGCCGACCCGTCCCAGGGCCGCGGGGTTGAGGCCCGACTCCCCGTCGAACATCCCGAAGGCGCCTCCAAGGGAGAAGGCCCGGGTACTGAGCGGCCGGCCGGGCATCCCCAGCCCACGCACGCCGAACTCCGAGGACTGCGCCGTCGCCCGGGCCGGCGGTAGCAGGGCGAGCGCGATGAGGACGAGGGCTCGGCGCACTAAGGAGTCTCGAAGGGGAAGGATCGCTGGTACGTGATGCGGAGCCGCGGTGCGACCAGCGCCGACGGGTCCGGCCCATGGGACCGAGTCGAGAAGAACACCCCACGGGCGAACGTGGCCGCTTCAGGGGCGATGCGCAGGAAGATGCTTTGGGGACGGTCGCGCGCGGTCTGCCACAGCTGCACGATCGGCGTGACATCGATCTTGATCGTGTCCGCCTGCACCGCGGGGAGCGTATCGGTGCGCACGCGCGAGGTGTCGCCGCTGATCGGCGACTTGGCGCCGAAGTCCCCCACGACCGGTCGCACCTCGAGGATGGACAGGTCGCCGGGCAGGCCGATAATTGGTCGGACCGGGGTCAGCTCCAGCGTGGCCCGCACGATGCTGGCCGAATCCAGGAAGGCGTCCGACAATCCGAATCGCACCAGCGCTCGGCTCGAGGGCTCGCTTCCCACGGTCAGCAGCGAATCGACCGGCAGGATCGGGTTCTGGGTGACGAACGTGTTGAACGCCGTGGCGCGGGTGATGGTCTGCTTCTTGAGGGACCCCGTGTCCGGCACGTCCACGGTCACGAAGGTGGTGAATATGGACGCCGTGCTGGATGCCAGCGAGCCCACCCGGATCCCGGTCGGCGCGTTGGCGGTCAGCCGGAGGGCGATGGCCAGGGTGCTGTCGGTGCCGCCGAACGCGACCCGGCCCACGTCCGCTCCGGTGAGGGTGAACCCCACCGTCCCCGTGTGCACCGAGTCCGGGACGACGATGCTGTCGATGAGGTTCGCGGGCACGAGCAGCGGGTCGATGCCGGTGAACGAGACCGTACTGTCCACGCCGCTCGGGATCCGATACGCGAACAGCGTGAGGCCGCCGACCAGGGTGTCGCGAGCCACGATCGTCACGCTGACCGCGGCCGAATCCACGGTGTAGGTGCGCAACGTGTCGCGCACCGCGATCTGGTCGCTTCGGGGCGCGAACCGGTAGACGGCGCGGTCCTCCGAAGCGGCGAATCCGCTCGACACCAGCAGCGCCGTCCCGCGCCCGCGGTTCACGTACCCGCCGCCCGGGGCGTCGGCCGCAGCCGGGAAGCTGCTGGCCAGGCCGGCCGTCGCAGTAGCAATCGTATCGAACACCTGGGGCGGACCGCCGGGGCAGAGCCCCGGGCAGTCGGCCGGGCTGGTGAGGCGTTCCTGGCACGCGGTGACGATGGCGGCGCCGATCGCGACGGCGGCCGTCCAGCGGGCCCACCGCGTCACGCGAGCTGCTCCGGCCCGAAGGCCGCCGGCAGGAGCTCCGCCATGGTCCAGCTGACGCTGCCGACCGGCCCCACCCCGTCCACCCGGAGATCGCGGCCGAACTCGGACAGCACCTGGCGGCAGGCCCCGCACGGAGCCGCCGGCGGATCGGCGTCCGACACCACGACGGCTCGGCGCAGGCGCCGCGCCCCGGCCGCGATCGCGGCGCAGACCGCCGCGCGCTCTGCGCAGATGGTCAGGCCGTACGAGGCGTTCTCGACGTTGCAGCCGACGAACACGCGGCCGTCGTCCGCCTCGAGCGCGCAGCCGACCCGGAACCGGGAATAGGGAGCGTAGGCGCACTGCTGCACCGCACGCGCCGCGTCGACCAGAGCATCAGTCACGCCAGACCTCGGACAGAAACGACGTGCCCGCCGCGAGCGGCGGGACGCCCAGAAAGTCGGCCACCGTCTGGCCGACGTCGGCAAACGAGCTGCGCCGGCCAATGGAGACCGGTCGAATGTGCGGGCCGACCGCGAGCACGGGCACTACTTCGCGAGCATGATCGGTCGAGGCCGTGGTCGGGTCGTTGCCGTGATCGGCGGTAAAGATAACGAGGTCCTCCTCGCGGACTCCCGCCAGCAGGCGGGGCAACGCGCGGTCAAGGGCGAGGAGGCCGCCGTGAAATCCGGCCACATCATTGCGATGGCCCCAGGTCTGGTCGAACTCGATCACGTTGGCGAGCAGCAGCCCGCGCCGCATGGAGGCCAGGGCGCCCTCGATCAGGCTGTAGGCCTCTCCATTGGTGGCCGTATGGATGCTGGTGATGCCCCGGCCCGCGAACAGGTCGTCCACCTTGCCGACGCCGACCCGCGGGATGTGCCGCTCCGCCAGCCGATCCAGCAGCGTCGTCCCCGGGGGCGGCAGGCTGTAGTCCTTGCGGCCCGCGGTGCGCACCCACGCCCCCGGCGTCCCGGTGAACGGCCGCGCGATCACCCGGGACACGCCGTGCGTGCCCTGGAGCATCGCCCGCGCGGCCGCGCAGGCGGGGTAGAGCTCGGACAGCGGGACCGTCGCCTCGTGCGCCGCGACCTGGAAGACGCTGTCGGCGGAGGTGTAGACGATCCACTCGCCGGTGCGCTGATGCGCCTCGCCGTATTCGTCGAGCACCCGGGTGCCCGATGCCGGCTTGTTGCCCAGGACCCCGCGGCCCGTGAGGCGCGAGAACTCGGCGATCACCTCGGCCGGGAAGCCGTGGGGGTAGGTGGGAAACGGGGCGTCCAGCACGAGCCCGCACAGCTCCCAGTGGCCGGCCGTGCTGTCCTTGCCGGCGCTGGTGGGCTCCGCGACCCCGTAGGCCGCCGTGGGGCGAGCCGTCGCGCTCACGCCGGCGACCGGCGCACAGCACCCCAGGCCGAGCGCCTCGAGCTGGGGCAGCGCCAGCCCGCCGACGGCGCGCGCGACGTTGCCCAGGGTGTTGCTCCCCGAGTCGCCGTAGGCGTCGGTGTCGGCCGCCGGACCGATCCCGAGGCCATCCAGGACGATGATGGCGGCGCGGCGGCTCACGGACGCGGCGCGGTCTTCACGAACCGGAACCGGAGCGCCGTGAGCGTCTGGTCGAGGAGCTGGCGCTCGTCCGGATCGAGCCGGCCTTCGGTCTTGTCAAGCAGCATGCCGAGTGTGTCGATCAAGGTCTGCGCGACCGTCCTTGCGTCGCCGGCCCCCTCCGCGCCGGCCGGCAAGGTGCCGCCGAGCGCCGATTCGGCCTGATGCGCCAGCCCGAGTACCAGCGACACGAAGTGCGGGTTCATCCGTGGCTCCGGTAGCGCCTGGGCACCCGCGCGCCGAGCGACGTCAGCAGCTCGTAGCTGATGGTGCCGGCGGCCGCCGCCTGCTGGTCGAGGGAGACGCGCCCACCATACACCGTCGCCACATCGCCCGGGGCCGCGTCGGCATCGCCGATGTCGACCATCGTCATGTCCATCGTCACCCGCCCCACGACGGGAACCAGCTCGCTCCCCAGCTCGATCAGGCGAGGGCCTCTCCGGGCCGCGCCGTCATCGGCAGCCCGGGGAAAGCCGTCCGCGTAGCCGAGGGCCAGCGTGGCCACCCGGGTGTCGCGGCTCGCGCGCCAGGTGGCTCCATAGCTCACGCTGTCCCCTGCCCTGATGCACCGGATGGCCAGCACCCGCCCGCGCAGGGTCGCGACCACGGCCGGCGCGGGCCCGCCGGCGTCCCCGCCGTACAGGAAGATGCCCGGCCGGATCAGATCGCCGGCGTAGGCGCGGCCCCGGAGCGCGCCCGCGCTGTTGGCGGCGTGTACCAGGGGCGGCCGGCGAGGCAGCGCGGCGATGACGTGCTGAAACCGCTCCCACTGGATCGCGACCGATGCCGCATCCGTTTCAGCACTGTGGAAGTGGGTGAAGATCCCCTCCCACCCCGACGCCGACTCGAGCAGCGCCGCCGCGGCCGCCCGTCCCGCGGCGTCGTCCCACCGGAGGCCCGCGCGGCCCATGCCGGTGTCGATCCCAAGATGGAACGCCCGGTGGGTGCGGGCACACCAGGCGCCGAGCGCCGCCGGATCGCTGACGGTCGGACGGAGATCATGGGCCAGGTGCCCGTCGATGGCGGCCGGCAGCAGTGGGCTCACCACCAGGATTGGCCGCGTGAGACCCTCCGCCCGGAGCGCGGCGCCTTCGTCTACGGACGCCACCCCATAGCCCCATGGCTCGAGCGGCTCGAGGGCGCGTGCCACCGCGACGGCGCCGAGACCGTAGCCGTTAGCTTTGACCATCGGCAACAGGCGGCTCCCGGACACCGCCGCCAGCGTGCGCGCGTTGGCCCGGAGCGCTCCCAGGTCGACGTCTACCCAGGCCCGGGCCGTGTCGGGGGTAAAAGTCATGGCAGGTCGGCGGGTATCATATTCGTGACGAGGCAATAAATGCAAGAGAATTCAGCGCTTGGACGTGCTCTCACGATGGTGCGCGACCTCCGGAACCGGTGCCCGTGGGATCGGGCCCAGACCCGGGAATCGCTGCGTCCATACCTCGTCGAGGAGGTGCTGGAGTTGGATCACGCGCTGGGTGAAGGCGAGATCGGTCACATCCGGGACGAGCTGAGCGATCTTCTGCTGCACCTCGCCTTCCAGCTCGTCATTGCGGAGGAGCGGCGCGACTTCTCGCCGGACGACGTGGCGGACGGGCTCGAGCGCAAGATGCGGCGCCGCCACCCGCACCTGTTCGAGCTCGGTGAGGCCGAGCCGTGGGAGCGGATCAAGCGGAAGGAGCGGCGCGGGCGGGCGCTGGCGGGCATCGTGCCGACGCTGCCGCCGTTGCTCAAGGCCTACCGACTCCAGGAGCGC
Organism: Gemmatimonadales bacterium; assembly: GCA_050733015.1. Taxonomy (GTDB): domain Bacteria; phylum Gemmatimonadota; class Gemmatimonadetes; order Gemmatimonadales; family GWC2-71-9; genus CAVVWJ01. Next base: position 10,477 of record JBOHSB010000026.1, on the reverse strand, counting down.
GCCGCGTCGGTGGGGTTCGACTGGCCTGACGCCGCCGGACCGGCCGAGAAGGTGCGTGAGGAGCTGGCGGAGGTGGAGGCGGAGCTGGCGCGGGCTCCCACCGGACGGGCTCGCCCTGCCCCGGCCGATCCCAACACGCCGGCACCGAGGGGGAGCGACGCCCTGGCACAGGAGATCGGGGACCTGCTGTTCGCGGTGGTGAACCTGGCGCGGAAGGGGGGCGTGGATCCCGGCTCGGCGCTCGACCGCGCCAACCGGAAATTCCGCGACCGGTTCGAGGCGGTCGAGCGCCTTGCCGAGCGGCAGGGTCTGGAGCTCGACCAGGCCGGCCTCGAGGCGCTCGACCGCCTGTGGGACGAGGTCAAGGCGGGCGAGGGCGCGTGACGGACGCGTAAGCTACGGATACAGCCGATGGATCTGCCGTGGGAACGCGATCGCTTCACGGATGTGCGGGATCCCCGCGATCCACGCGACCGTCCGTTCGATCCCCAGGCCGAAACCGGAATGCACGAAGGTCCCGTACGTACGCAGATCCAGGTACCAGCGATACGACTCCGGATCGAGACCCTGCTCCCGGATGCGCGCGAGCAGCTTGTCGTAGTCGTCTTCCCGCTGCGAGCCGCCGATGATCTCACCGTACCCTTCGGGGGCGAGGCAGTCGTTGTTGAGGACGGTGCGCGGATCAGCCGGGTTTTCCTTCATGTAGAACGCCTTCACCTGCTTGGGGTAGTTGAAGACGAACACCGGCCGATCGTCCTCCTTGGCCAGCAGGGTCTCGTCGTCGCCGCCGAGATCGTCGCCCCACTTGATGTCGGAGCCCAGACCGTTCAGCTTCGCCACGGCGTCGGTGTAACTGATGCGCGGGAACGGCGCCTGCACGCGCTCCAGCGCCGCGGTGTCGCGCTCGAACTCCTGGAGCTCCTCCTTGCGGCGATCCAGTACCCGAGCCACGATGTAGCTCACGAACGACTCCTGGAGCCGCATGTTGGCCTCCGAGTCGTTGAAGGCAACCTCGGGCTCGACCATCCAGAACTCGGTCAGGTGGCGCCGCGTCTTGGACTTCTCCGCGCGGAAGGTGGGGCCGAAGCAGTACACTTTTCCCAGGGCGGCCGCGGCGGCCTCGACGTACAGCTGGCCGGTCTGCGCCAAGTAGGCCTTTCCGAGATCGAAGTAGTCGGTGGCGAACAGATTGCCCGCCTCCTCGCCGATCGCACCCGTCAGGATCGGTGTGTCCACCAGGGTGAAGCCCTCCTGGTAGAAATAGTCCCGGATCCCCTGTTCCACCTCGTGCCGCAGCCGGGCGAGCGCCACCTGGCGCCGGCTCCGGAGCCACAGGTGTCTATGCTCGAAGAGGAACGTCGTCCCATGCTCTTTGGGGGAGATGGGATACTCGGGGCTCGCGCCGATCGGCTCGAGCTGGCTCACCGACAGCTCCACTCCCCCCGGCGAGCGCGGATCGTCGCGGACCACCCCCGTCATCGCCACGCTGGCTTCCTGAGTGAGCGCGCCGAACGCGCTCCAGGTATCCTCCGACACTTCCTTCTTGGACAGGACCCCTTGCACGGTGCCCGTGCCGTCTCGCAGCACCAGGAACGCGATCTTCCCGCTCGACCGGGTCGTCACGACCCAGCCGCGTACGGTGACCGCCTCGCCGACGTGCCCGCGCAGCTCGTTGATCCAAACCGCCGTCATGCCCGGTCCGCTCTAAAGATGGGGATGTCCAAGGGAGCGTTGAGTCTAGCCCTCCTCCTGGGGACCGTCAACGCGGCCTGTGCGCGCGCGGCCCAGGCCCCGGCGGCCCCGGCTCCCGTGGCCGAGCCGGCGGGCTCGTCGGCCGGCGCGCCGGCGCAGGTCTGGCGGGCCAAGGCGTCCCGTCGCTTCACCGGCAACCTGGTGGTCGCCGGCGAGACGATCTACGGCGGCGGCATGGACCGGAAGGTGGTCGCCGTCGACCTCGCCACCGGCCAGCCGCGGTGGGCGTCCCGGCTGGGCGGGCTCATCGGAGGAGGGGTGGTGGTCTCCGGTGACACGGTCTTCGCGGCGACCTCACGCCCCGAAGGCAAGGTGTCGGCCCTGGACGGCAAGACCGGCCGCCGCGTCTGGCGGACCACGACCGGCCCGGTCAACGCGCCGCTCTCCTTGATCGGCAAGATCCTGGTCGTCGAGAACCAGAAGGGGGAGATCCTGGGGCTCGACGTCCGAACCGGCGACGTCCGATGGCGCCGCCGCCTGGGTGTGGCGCGCATTCCGGCCGTGGCGGGCGACAGCGGCAGCGTGATCGTGGCCACGGTGGATTCCCTGTTCCGAATCAACGCGGGTGACGGCAAAGTGATCAGGCGGGCGAGCTCGCCCGGCGCCGTGGTGTCGCCCTGGATCCGCCATGGAGGATGGCTGGTCGCCGGCACCACCGACTCCCTGGTGGTGGCCGTGGATCCCGACAGCCTCGTGGCCCGCTGGCAGGTGGTGCTCGACGCACCGGTGCTCAGCTCGCCCGGGTCCATCGGGGACACGGTGTTCGCCGCCAGCCGCCGCGGGAGCCTCTACCGCATCACGCCGGCACCGTCACCCCGCGCCGACCGGGTGGCGGAGCTCGACTGGCCGGTCACGGCGCCGGTCACCATCGTGGACGGGCTGATTCTGCTCGGTGGCGCCGACGGGACCCTGCGCGCGCTGCGGGCCGACGGGACGGAGGCCTGGCGGCTGCAGCTTCGTTGGCCGGTGGAGCTGGGCGTCGTCTTGATCCAGGACGGCATGCTCGCGGCGGGCGGCGACGGCGACCTGCACCGGTACAGTCGATGACCCGGATCCTCGCCCTCCTGCTCGCGCTGGGCGTGGCGGCCTCGCCGGCCCGCGCGCAGGAGCCCGTCTCCGGCGGCGGCTCCAAGCCGCTGGTCAAGTACGGCAAGTGGCTGCTGGCCGCGGGCGCGCTCGGCATGAACTATCTCGCGGCGCGGGCGCACGACCGGGCGGACGAAAATTTCAATGCCCTCGAGACGCGCTGCTTCGGCGATCACGCGCTGTGCGACCTCGACGCGAACGGGCGCTACGCCGATGCGGGCAGCGAGGCTCTCTACCAGACCTCGTTGCACTATGACCGCCAGGCCCGGCGCTGGCTGTTCGGCGGCGAGACCGCCCTGGCCGGTGCCGCCGCCCTCTTCGTCTGGGAGCTGACCCGCCACACACCGAAGCCGGACAACATTCCCTTCGAGCCGGAGATACGGAGTCTTCGGGAGGCGACGGGGGTGGGGGTGAGGGTGGCTTTTTAGGCGGAACGACGGAAGGACCAGCAGAGCGACACCGTCGCGGCCGAGACCACGCCGGCTCCCTGGGTCCTTCCGTCTTTCCGTCTTTCCGTCCTCGCCCTTCCGTCCTTCCGTCCTCCTTCACCCCACCCGGAACAGCTCCACCGCTCTGGGGTACCGCGCCAGCGCCCGCTCCCTCAGCCGCTGGTTCTCCGATCGTTGGAGCGCCGGGTCCGCCGCGATCAGGTCCATGGCGAGCTGCCGTGCGCGGCCCAGCAGGTCCGCGTCGTCCGGGAGCCGCGCCAGCCTGACGTCGAAGCCGCCGCTCTGCCGGGCCCCGATCAGGTCGCCCATCCCGCGCTCCTCCAGATCCAGCTCCGCGATCTTGAAGCCGTCCTGCGTGGCGGCGAAGGCGTGCAGCCGGTCTCCCGCCGGCCCCTCGGACATGAGGATGCAGAAGCTCTCGTCCTCGCCCCGCCCGATGCGGCCGCGCAGCTGGTGCAGCTGCGCCAGGCCGAACCGCTCCGGGTGCTCGATGACCATGATCGTCGCGTTCGGCACGTCGATTCCGACCTCGATGACCGTCGTCGCCACCAGCACGTGGAGATCGCCGGCCCGAAACCGCCGCATGACCTCGTCCCGCTCGTCCGCCTTGAGCCGGCCATGCACCAATCCGACCTGGAGCTCGGGCCACCGCGCCGCCAGGCTCTGGGCCATGGTGGTGGCCGCGCGCAGATCGGCGCGCTCCGACTCCTCGATGACCGGCAGCACCACGTACGCCTGGCGCCCGCTGGTTGCCTCGGTCCGGACGAATTCGAGCACCCGGTCCCGTTGCGCGCCCGTGCGCACGGCGGTACGGATGGAGCCGCGACCCGGCGGGCGGTGGCGCAGCGTGGACACGTCGAGGTCGCCATAGAACGTGAGCGCGAGCGATCGCGGGATCGGCGTGGCGGTGAGGAGGAGCACGTCGGGCGCGGCCCCCTTCCCGATGAGCGCCGCGCGCTGCTCCACCCCGAACCGATGCTGCTCGTCGATGACGACGAGACCCAGCCGCTGAAACGAGACGCTCTCCTGCATGAGCGCGTGGGTGCCCACGGCGAGGCGCGCCTGTCCCCCGGCGAGCCGCGCGCGGACCGCCTGCTTCTCCGCCGCACTCTGCCGCCCAAGCAGCAGTTCGGGCCGGAGCGACAGCGGCGCCAACAGCCGCTCGAGCGTCGCCGCGTGCTGCTCGGCGAGCAGCTCGGTCGGGGCCATCAGCGCCGCCTGGAACTCGTTCTCGACCGCGAGCAGCATGGCGAACAGCGCCACCACCGTCTTACCCGTGCCCACGTCGCCCATCAGCAGCCGGTGCATCCGCTCCGGGGCGGTCATGTCGCCCGTGATCTCGCGTAGCGCGCGCTGCTGATCGTCCGTCAGCTGCCACGGGAGCGCCTGGCGCAGCTTCGAGGTGAGATCGCGCCGGACGGTGAACGCGACCCCGCTCCGGCTCCGCTTGGCCACCGCGCGCGCCCGGATCAGCATCAGCTGAAGGTCCAGCAGCTCGTCGAACGCGAGCCGGCGGCGGCCGAGCTCCGCTTCGAGCGCCGAGGCTGGCCGGTGCACGGCACGGAGCGCGTCCTGGAGCGACGGAAGCTCGAGTGACCGCCGGACCGGCTCCGGCAGCACATCCACCGACAGCCCGATGAGCGTGTCGAGGTGCCGGTCCACCAGCCCCCGGATGATCTTGTGACTCAGACCTTCGGTGGCGGGATAGACTGGGAGCACCTTGCCGCCCGCCAGCGGCTCGGGCTCGCTGTCGGGATCGGCCAGGATGACGAACTCGCGCGGCGCCATTTGCCGCCCGTGGTAGAAGCGCACCGGACCGGAGACCAGCAACGTCTGCCCCACCACGATGGTGCGATCCAGGAACGCCTGCCCCGGCCAGACGCATTCCAGCACCCCGCTGTCGTCACGCAGCACCGCGTGGAAGATCCGGAGCCCCTTCCGCGTCGGGACCACGCCCTTGGCGGCCACCCGCCCGATGCAGGCGACTTCCTGCCCCACCTCGGCCTTGACGAGTGGGGTCACGGACGAAGCGTCGATGTAGCGGTGAGGAAGGTGCCACAGGAGGTCTTGCGCCGTGCGGATGCGGAGACGGTCGAGCAGCTCGGCCCGCCGCTCGCCGATCCCTTTGAGGAACTTGACGGGCGTGTCGAGCCGGATGGCGCCGCTGCCGCGCTGGGTTCGCGGGGGCATCGGGATCAGGTGCGCGGTGGTGGTGCGGAGGGCCAGGCGGAACGGATCGAGTCGGTCACTTGCTCAATCCCCTCCATGTCCTCGGTGGGTCGGGTGGCGGCTCGTCAGGACGCGGCGTCGGGTGTGTCGGCCAGCAGGTGGGCCGCGAATCGAGCCGGGTCGAACGGTTGCAGGTCGTCCACCGCTTCGCCCACGCCGAGGAAGCGGATCGGCAGGTCGAGCTCACGGCGGAGCGCCGCGACGGCCCCGCCCCGCGCGCTGCCGTCGAGCTTGGTGACCACGATGCCGGTGGGACTCACGGCCTGGGCGAACAGCTTGCCTTGCTGCACCGCGTTCTGGCCCACCGTGCCGTCGAGCACCAGGAACGTCTCGTGGGGCGCGCCGGGCAGGCGGCGCGACGCGACCCGCACGACCTTGCGGAGCTCATCCATGAGCCCTTCCTGGGTGTGCAGGCGGCCGGCGGTGTCCACGATGATGGTGTCGAGCCCGCGCGAGAGTGCCGCGTCGATCGCGTTGAACGCGACCGAGGCCGGATCGCTGCCCGGCTGGCCCGCCACGCACGGCAGGCCCAGCCGCTCGGCCCAGATCTGAAGCTGGGTGATGGCCCCGGCCCGGTAGGTATCGGCCGCGGCGAGCAGCACCTTGCGGCCCTCCCGCTGCAGCCGCCGAGCGAGCTTGGCGGCCGTGGTGGTCTTGCCGGTGCCGTTGACGCCGACCATGAGCACCACCGTGGGCCCGGACTCTGCGCGCGCGATCGCACCCGGATCGGCGCGGCCGTTGAGCAGGGCGGCGAGCCGGCTCTCCAACGCGGTTCGCAGGTCGGCCTCGGTCTTGAGCTTGCCCCGGCGCACCTCGTCTTCCAGCGCCTGCGTGAGCTCGACGGTGGCCGGCACGCCGAAGTCGGCCTCGATAAGGACTCGCTCCATCCGCTCGAGATCGTCCGCGTTGAGCCCCCGCATCAGCGCGCCGACGTCCGTCATGGCGATGCGTCTGATGCGGCTCCAGAGGCTGTCCTTCCTGTCCGTCAGTCTACCGTTGGCCATGCCGGAATCTACACTCGTCCTAACGCAGCCCCAGCCGTCTTCGTGCGATCCATTCGCCGGCGAGGCCCGCGATGCACAGCCCGAACAACCAGAGCCAATCGCGCGCGGCCCGGCGCCCCGCCGCGGCCGGCGACCGCCCCCGGTGGGCCCTCAACGTCACCGGCCGCGGCAGCAGCTCGTCGGAGTACCCCTCGACGGCCACGGTGCCGCCGCCTCCGCCCGAGAGCCGATAGCGATACTCCCCAGGGTCGAGCCACACCGCGGCGTGACCGCTGCCGTCGAACCGCAGGGTGTCCACCTGCGGCGCGCTACCCCCGCTCCACGCGATGCCCAGGGCCAGCGGCGGGCCGGGAGCAGTCCATTCGAACACCACGGGCCGGCCGTTGCTCACCACCGCCCGCACCGGACGCGCCGAGCCGCGGCTCGAGTCGGCGCCGCCGAGCAGCCAGCTGGCGGTCGCGGCGACCCAGGTGCGATACGCCTGCTCGCTGGATCCGCCGCGGAACGCCCAGCGCCAGAGGCCGTCCACGGCCACCACGGAGTGCCGCACCCGGCCCGCCTGCCGCCCGAACACCGCGGGCCGCTGGGCACCCCTCCGGCCTAGCTGCGCGGTGAGAGCCACCCAGTCGCCCGGCTGGGTCTGGACCGGTGTGAGCTGGATGGCCGGCGGGAACGAGTCCACCGGCTGACCGAGGAAAGCGCCCGCCACCGGGGACGCGTCGGCCGGCGCTAGGTACCAGTCGCCCGCCATGGCGCTCGAGTCCGATCCGCCGAGCCAGGTCCAGACGCCGCGCGCCGTCGAGCCGTCGGCGAGCGCTCCGCCCGAGCCCATCTCGATCAGCAGGTCGGCGCGGCGGGCCGCCTGGCGCACCGTCTCGCTCGGGACCACCGAGAGATCGGCCATGGACCGCCAGCGGTCGGCATCGATCCGGGCGAAGCCGCGCACCGGAAGCTGCGCCACCTCGCGCAGGGTCCGGTAGAGGAATCGGCTGTCCCAGTCGGCCGGCCCCGCGAGGAGCACGACCCCGGGCGTCGGCGTCACGGTCACGATATGAAGCCGCACGTCGGTGCGGGGCTCCGCATCGTTGGCGCCGACCAGTGCGACGTGCAGCACGTGCTCGCCCGGGCCGGCCGCGCTCGAGCTCAGCATCAGGCGGCCACGGGCGCCGCCGCTCCGCATTCGCAGGCTTCGGGCGGCGAGGCGCTTGCCGCCCAGGGTTGCCTCGAGGGTAACGCTGTCGGCGGACGTGCCGCCCTTGGCCTCGACCTCGACGTCGAGCGGGATCGAGTCGCCCGCCGTGACGCGCTCGGGCCCGGTCACGCGGACCAGCGCGAGATCGGGTCGCGCCGCGCGGGGAAACAGCCGGACGGTGGTGCGTGACAGCAGGTCCGGCGGCAGGTCGGGTGCGTCCTCGACCTCGCCGTCGGTCACCACCACGACCGGACGATCCGACGCCGAGGCCGCGACCAGTGCCGGGCCGAGCAGCGAACGGCCGCGGTTCGGCAGCGTATCGTCCGAGCCACGCTCGTCGCCGAAGCGGCGGACCTCGCCCCAGCGGGCCGCCGAGTCGCGGGCCTCGGGCCATCGGCCCCCGGCCGCCGTCAGGCTGAGCGATGCGTCCAGGAGCGCCAGCGGACGGCGCGGCGCGCCCGCCACCGGACAGCTCAAATTGAGGAGGAGAAGACCGAGCGCGGCCCAGGCGATGGCGCGACAAGCCATCGGGACCCACCCGCGCCCGCCTACCCGCTCGAGCCGAAGGTAGGTGAAGGCGGCGAGGGCGCCCGCGAGCAGCAGGACCAGGATCGCGCGGAGAATCATCGGACCGGTGGGGCGCCGGCAGCGGCCTCCAGGGCCTCCGCCAAGCCGAACCTGCCCTCGTAGAGTGCCCGCCCCACGATCACGCCGGCCAGTCCGGCGTCGCGGGCGGCGCGGATGTCAGCTACGCCGGCAACGCCGCCGCTCGCGACGACTGCCGCGCCGGTGTGCTGCAGCCGGCGCGCGCCTTCCAGGTCCGGGCCCTCGAGCATCCCGTCCCGCGCGACATCGGTGTAGATGATCGTGCGAGCGCCGTCGGCCGCCACTCTCCGGGCCAGGGCCTCCGCGGTGAGGCCGGAGGTCTCGGTCCAGCCCCGGATGGCCACCTGGCCGTCACGCGCGTCGATCCCGATGGCGATCCGGTCCGGACCTTCGGCTGCGATCACGGCGGGAACGATGGCGGGTTCGAGGGCGGCCGCGGTCCCGAGCACCACTCGGCTCACACCCTGCTCCAGCCCGGCTCGCACCCGCTCGAGTGAGCGCAGGCCGCCGCCGAGCTGCACCCGGACCCGCCAGCCCGTACGGGCCACGATCCGGCGCACCAATGCCAGGTTGTCCCCGTCGCCGAAGGCGCGATCGAGATCCACCACGTGGATCCACGCCGCCCCCAGCTCGGCGAAGCGCTCGGCGACCGCGACGGGGTCATCCCCGTAAACGGTTTGCCGCGTCGCCTCGCCCTGGCTCAGGCGAACGACGCGGCCATGTCGGATGTCGATGGCGGGAAAGAGGTCCACTACAGGATCGCTACGGCAGCCACCGGGCCTGAGTTTCCGTCGGCGGCGCGGGCGCCGCGGCGACGGCCGCGGGCGCGTCGGTCTGCAGCAGAACCAGCAGCCGGTCGCGCTCCGCCTGGAAGCCGGCACGAAGCCCGTCGCGGATCGGCGCGCCGTTGCCGAGCTCCACCCGGCGGGAATCCCTGGCGACACCGTTGACCCGGAACTCGTAATGAAGATGCGGGCCGGTGGCGAGGCCGCTGGACCCCACGTACCCGATGGTCTGCCCCTGCTCGACCCGCGCGCCGGCGTGGATGCCCCGCGCAAACCCGCGGAGATGGCCGTAGCGGGTCGTGATGCCGTTCCGGTGACGCAGCTCGATCAGGTTGCCATAACCGCCGGCCCGACCGGCGCGGAGTACGACGCCGTCGCCCGCCGCCATGACCGGCGTGCCCGGTGCGGCCGCGTAGTCGGTGCCCTCGTGCCGCCGGGTGATGCCCAGCACGGGATGAAATCGGGCCCGGGCGAAGGTGGACGAGATCCGGCGGAACTGCACCGGGGCGCGCAGGAACGCGCGGCGGAGCGAGCTGCCGTTGGCGTCGTAGAACGCCGAGTGGCCGTCGCTCTCGAAGCGGAAGGCGGTGAGGCTCTTGCCCGACATGGTGAGGTCCGCGGCGAGGACGCGGCCGAAACGGACCTCGCCGTCCTCGGACACCAGCCGCTCGAACACCACCTGGAATCGGTCGCCGGGCTGGATGTCACGGGTGAAGTCCACCTGCCACGCGTAGACGTCGGCCAGGTCCCACGCCAGTCGCTGCCGGTCGGCGCCGTCGAGCTTGTCGTCGCCCACCTGGGCGTCGAGCGCCTCGTACAACGAGTTGTCGATGCCGCCCTGGATCCGCATCGTCTGGGTCTTCCAGGCGATGGGCTCCGCCACCGTGTTCCACTGGTCGCCGGTTCGCTGGAAAAGTACGCGCCGCTCGGGTGAGGTGCGGACGCTGATCTCGGTCGGTGCCGAGGCCGTATCCGGACGGCGGAAGCTGAAGACCAGGCCCGGCCGGAGCCGGCGCGGATCGAAAGGCACGGACGAATCGAGGCGGGACAGATCGAGGTTGGCAACGCCGTTGCGGGCCAGCAGGTCGGAAACCGTCTCACCCCGGTCGAGGGTATCCAGCGTCTCGCTTACCGGCACCGCCACCACCGGGCGGGTCGCCACGGGCAGCGGCTGGGATGCGGGGAGCCCGTGCCACGGCCAGCGTCCGGTCGCCGCGAACGCGGCGGCGGCCCCTACGACCACGACCCCGACGACCAGCCGCCCCGGCCGCATCAATCCATCTGCCGGCGGATGAAGGTGGGGATCTCCATCTCCGGGACTTCGGTCGTCCCGGCCGCCGGCGCCTGCGGCGTGCGAGGCGGCACGCGCGGCGC
>JBOHSB010000025.1:0-50612 GCA_050733015.1 Gemmatimonadales bacterium | reverse complement strand
CATGCGCACTCGGAGATCGTGGGCATGCTGCCCGAGGGCAACTGGATCACCCGCGCACCCTCCCTGCGGCGCAAGCTGTGCCTGCTCGCCAAGGTCCAGGACGAAGCGGGCCACGGGCTCTACATCTACTGCGCCACCGAGACGCTGGGCGTGGCCCGCGCCGAGCTGATCGACCAGCTCTTGAGCGGCAAGGCGAAGTATTCCAGCATCTTCAACTACCCGACCCTGACGTGGGCGGACATCGGGTGCATCGGCTGGTTCGTCGATGGGGCCGCGATCGTGAACCAGACCGTGCTGGCGAAGGCCTCGTACGGCCCGTACGCGCGGGCGATGGTCCGGATCTGCAAGGAAGAGAACTTCCACAAGCGGCAAGGCTACGAGATCGTCGCGACGCTGGCCGGCGGCACGCCCGCGCAGCGGGCCATGGTGCAGGATGCGGTGAACCGGTGGTGGTGGCCGACCCTGATGATGTTCGGCCCCAGCGACGTCAACTCCCCCAACAGCGCGGACCTGCTCCGCTGGCGGGTGAAACGGTTCAGCAACGACGAGCTCCGGCAGCGGTTCGTGGATCTGACCGTGGCCCAGGCCCAGGCGGTGAAACTCACGCTGCCCGACCCCAAGCTCCGCTACAACGCCGAGACCAAGCACTGGGAGTTCGGCGAGATCGACTGGGCGGAGTTCAAACAGGTCATCGGCGGCAACGGCCCCTGCAACCGGGAGCGCCTCGCGGCTCGGCGCGCCGCGCACGACGAGGGTGTCTGGGTACGTGAGGCGGCGGCGGCGTTCGCCGAGAAGCAGCGCCGCCGCAGCACGGCGCCGGCGGCCTGAGGCCGGCGGGGAGCCCATGGCCGCCGCCGCCAACGAGCCCGGGAGCGACCAGTGGCCGCTCTGGGAGGTGTTCACCCAGGCGAAGGACGGCGCCCCGCACGAGCATGCCGGGAGCGTGCACGCGCCGGATTCGGAGATCGCCCTGCAGAATGCCCGCGACGTCTACGCGCGTCGGGGCGAGGCCGTGAGCGTCTGGGTCGTGCCCAGCGCGGCGATCGTCGCGTCGAGCCCGGAGGACCGCGGTCCCTTCTTCGATCCCGCCGACGACAAGCCCTATCGTCACCCGCAGTTCTATAAGACGCCCCGCGGCGTGCGGGTGGAGTGAAGTGCGGGACTCGCAGGAGGAGGCCCTCTTCGAGTATCTGCTCCGGCTGGGCGACGATCGCCTGGTCCTGGGGCACCGGTTGTCCGAATGGTGCGGCCACGGCCCCGTCCTCGAGGAGGACATCGCGCTCGCCAACGTCGCGCTCGATCTCATCGGCCAGGCGACGCACTTCCTCCAGCTGGCCGGCCAGGTCGAAGGGAAGGGGCGCGACGAGGACGCCCTGGCCTACTTCCGCGACGCCATCGAGTACCGCAACATCAACCTGGTCGAGCTCCCCAACGGCGACTTCGGCCGCACCATCGTACGCCAGTTCCTGTTCGACGCCTGGAGCGTGTTGCTGCTGGACGGCCTCCAACGGGCGGCCCACCCCAAGCTCGCCGGCATCGCGGCCAAGGCCTACAAGGAAGCCCGCTATCACGTCCGCCACAGCGGCGAGTGGGTCGTTCGACTGGGCGACGGCACGGAGGAGAGTCACCGGCGGGTCCAGACGGCGCTGGACGAGCTCTGGCCCTACACCGGCGAGCTGTTCGCGGCCGACGAGGTGGACCGGCGGCTCGCGGGCGCGGGCGCACCGGAGCCGGCGGCGCTCGAGCCCGCCTGGCGTGAGGTCGTGAGCGACGTGGCTCGCCGGGCGACCCTCACACTGCCACCCGAGGGCTACATGCACTCTGGTGGCCGCCAGGGACGGCACACTGAGCACCTGGGCCACCTGCTGGCCGAGATGCAGATCCTCGCGCGCTCGCACGCGGGGGCGAAATGGTGAGTCGGGCAGGCGCCGAGGAGGCCCTGTTGGAGGTGCTGCGTGGCATCCCGGATCCCGAGGTCCCGGCCCTGGACATCGTCGAGCTCGGGATCGTTCGGAGGGTGGAGCTGGGACCCGACGGCGCGGTGGTGGTGGAGGTGACGCCGACCTACTCCGGCTGTCCCGCGATGGGTACGATCGAGCAGGACATCGTAGCCGCGCTCAACGCCAACGGCTACGACCGGGTCGAGCTCCGGACGGTGTACTCGCCGGCCTGGACCACCGACTGGCTGAGTGACGCGGCCAAGGCGAAGCTCAAGGCCTACGGCATCGCTCCTCCCGGCAACGCCGTCGTCGAGCAGGCGCTGGTTCCCTTGCTGTCGTCGGTGCGTCACGCCCCCTGCCCCTACTGCGGCTCCTCGAACACCGAGCGCAAGAGCGAGTTCGGGTCCACTGCCTGCAAAGCCATCCACTACTGCCACCACTGCCACCAGCCGTTCGAGGAGTTCAAGGCGATCTAGCACCAGGACTAGCCATGTCACGATTGCGTTTCACGATCTCGATGTCCCTCGACGGCTTCGTCGCCGGCCCCCGGCAGAGCCTGAAAGACCCTCTCGGCATCGGCGGGGAGCAGCTCCACGAGTGGGTTGTCGGCCTGGCGGCCTGGCGCGAGGCGCACGGGCTCCCGGGCGGCGAGGTGAACGAGAGCACGCGAGTGATCGACGAGTCTCTCACCAACATCGGCGCCACGATCATGGGCCGCAACATGTTCGGCGGCCACCCGGGCTCGTGGGAGGCGCGGGAGGAGCCGTGGAAGGGGTGGTGGGGCGCCGACCCGCCGTTCCATCACCCGGTTTTTGTGCTGACACACCATGCCCGGCCACCGCTCGCGATGAAAGGCGGAACCACCTTCAACTTCGTGACCGGCGGGATCGAGGAAGCGCTCACCCGAGCCCGCGAGGCGGCGGGAGGCAAGGACGTCACGCTCGCCGGCGGCGCCAGTGCGGCGCAGCAGTACCTCAAGGCCGGGCTAGTGGATGAAATGGAGCTCCACCTCGTGCCGGTGCTGCTCGGCGGCGGAGAGCGGTTGTTCGAGGGGACCGGGACCGAGCTGCACGGGCTCCGCCCGGTACGGACCGCGGCGACCCGCGAGGTCACCCACCTCAAGTTCGCGCGGCCCGGGGCGGGCTGAGCCCTCAGCTCACGCTTTCTTCACCAGCTCGGCGGTCGTCGCCTCTTCCGCGGCCGTCAGCACCTTCAGCGCGAAGGAGGGGGGCCACAGCTGGCCGTCACCGAGCGTCGCGTACCTGGTCTTGAACTTCTGCGCGCTCTGGAAGAAGCAGACGACCTTGCCCTCTTTGGCATACGCCTGCATCCCGTACCACAGCGTCGAACCGAAGGGGAGAAGGACATGCCTGAGCACAAGATTGGTACCCGCGAGGAGTGGCAAGTGGCCCGCGACGAGCTCGCCAAGCTCGAGGCCGAGCAAGCGGAACGAGACAAGGAGATCAAAGAAAAGCGTCTCGAGCTCCCGTGGGTCCGTGTCGAGAAGGAGTACGAATTCGACACCGAGGGCGGCAAGAAGAGCCTGGCCGAGCTCTTCGACGGGCGCTCTCAGCTCCTCGCCTACAACATCATGTTTGGCCCTGACTACACGCTCGGCGCCTGCCCCGGCTGCACCAGCGTAGGCGACGGGCTCGACGGCTCGCTCGTCCACCTGAACCATTGCGACGTGACGCTGCTATGCTTCTCGCGTGCACCGATCGAGCGACTGAGCGCCTACAAGCGGCGGATGGGATGGCATTTCTCTTACGTCTCTACCTACAATACCGATTTCGCCTTCGACTTCGGACTCGTGCTGACCGAGGAGCAATCGCAGCAAATTTCCGACGTCAAGAAGATGATCGACAACCCGCCTGATTGGCTGAAGGAGTGGTCACGCCAGATCGGCGCCGAGCTCAAGGACGGGTTGCGGGAGAACCCGAGCTGGATCAGCTTCGCGCGAGAGAACGGGACCGTCTACCATACCTATACGGTCTCGGCGCCGGACCCGTTCGTCGCGCCGTACTACAGTTTCCTGCTCGACCGAACGCCGAAGAGTCAACCCGCCGAGCCCCGCTCGTGGCGGAAGGACGAGTACCCGGACTGAGGCCGATTGGACGGCGGACACGAATCGGGCGCGGTGGGAGTGCGCGTGCGGGGCCGTCGGAATCGCGGCCAGCTGGATTCCGGCGCTCCAAGCGTTACGGGTGGATCCGGTCATCACGATGCGAGCGCAGTAGGCCCGCCAGGCCGGGCGGAGCCCATGCGGCGGTGCGCCGCTCGCCGTGGGCGATCAGCGGACCATACATTTGGTGCGGGCACGACCCCGATGACACTCCCTGCTGGCTTCGCTCGGGACGATCGAACCCAGATCGCGACCCGTGGAACCTTCCCCGTCCCGTCTCGTACGAGCAACTACTCAGCACACCATTCCCTTTCAAGGGAGGATAGCATGCCTAGGCCTTGTCTCTGGCCCGCCCCGGCCCTCGTTCTGGTGGTGGGGCTGACCGGGTTTCCAGGCGCTCCGCTCCGGGCGCAGACAGCCGTAGGTGACTCGGCCGAATTCGCCGCCTGGCGTCAGGTCCAGCAGGAAGACATTGATGGCTTGCGGAAGAAGTTCATGGCACTCGCCAAAGCGGTGCCCGCCGACAAGCTCACCTGGCGTCCGATGAAGGGGACGCGCTCGTTCCGGGAAGTTTTTGCCCATATCGCCGCGGAGGGGAATACTGAGACCGCGATGTTCGGCCGCCCCTTGCCGGCAGGATCGCTGGCCGATTTCGACGCCGAGGAGGCGCGGCTCAAGA
Source organism: Gemmatimonadales bacterium (assembly GCA_050733015.1). GTDB lineage: Bacteria > Gemmatimonadota > Gemmatimonadetes > Gemmatimonadales > GWC2-71-9 > CAVVWJ01. The sequence continues at coordinate 45,871 of JBOHSB010000025.1, read as the reverse complement.
AGCTCACGGACGACCAGCTGATCGCCGTGATGGACCGGGCCATGCAGAGTCTGAGCACCACGTTGGCCGGGCTGTCGCGGGCGACGATCAACACCCCAATCAGGTACTACGGGCAGCGCACTCTGCCCCGCGCGGCGACGACCTATACCCTCAACGACCTGCACGAACATCTGGGCCAGTTGGTGGCTTATGCCCGGATGAACTCGATCGTGCCGCCGTGGACCAGGAAGGGGTGAGGAACGACCCGGTCATCACGATGCGAGCGCAGTAGGGGGTGACACTGGATCGTGAGCCGGCGCGCGATCCTCAAGAGCCGGCCGTCGTGCCTCGGTAACCGACGGCTGAAGGCCGGGTTACATATGAAAGGCACTGAACCCCAGCCAGACGGCGAAGTAGCCGAGCCCGAAGGACAGCACGGCCAGCGATCGGCCGCCCTCCGCGCGCCGAGCGTGCACGCCAGCGAAGAGGAGGAGCACCGGTAACGTGGACGCCGCCATCATGCCGATCATCATCACCGACCACATCACCCACGTGGAGAACACGTCACTCGCCGTCCATGGCTGACTCGTCGCCATTCCCATCTTCGCCATCATGTCCGCGTCGATGGGAGACTCCATGTGCCGAGCGAGGTGAATGAGATACACCCAGGCCAGGGCGGTGACGAGGAGGATGCAGCCACAGATGAGAAGACGGTCGCGGGGTGTGGCGACCGCGGCCGATGGAGGGCTAAGCGCCACGCCAGGAGAACGGGGCGTACTGTCCATGGTTCTTTCCGCTCATGTCCCTCCAGCTGAGCCCCAGGCGCCCGAGCGATCGAAGCGAATCGGCGCCGACTCCACGCCTAGAAAATTTCCGACCAGGGGTGAGCGAGCAGGCCGCGGACGGCGGGGGTCAGCTCCGCAGCCGCGGGCTCGCCCGTCGAGGCGGGCCGGCGCTCCGGAGCAGGCCCGGCTACCGGAGCCGCACCCACCTCGATCCGGCCCAGCACCTCACCGGCCTGGATCGGCTGGTCCGCCGGCTTGAGGATCTCACGCAGGATGCCGGTGGCGGGTGCGGCGATCTCCACCGTCACCTTGTCGGTAGTGATCTCGAGCAGCGGCTCGTTCCGGGTGACGGACTCGCCCACGTTCTTGAGCCACGTCCCCACGACCATCTCGGTCCCCTCTGCCGCCGCATCAATCGTTGGGGTGCCCAGGAGTCTCAGTCGGAGCAGCGGCGCCATCTGACGCCTCTCTGATCGGCTACTGATGGAGGACTGACGGGTCCGGCCTAGTGTAGGTACCGCGGGCGACGCTTGCAAGCAGCCGCTCCGCGATGGCTTGACGGCGGTGGTACTGGGCCCCAGGTTGGCCCCAACGGAGGCAACTACCATGGTACCAGTTAGCGCTCCCCCCAGACCCGCTCCCGCCGCACCCTCGGCCCAGCCGGCAACGCCGCCTCCCAGCTCGGCGACCAGGCTCGATGAAGCTGTAGCGAAGGTGCGTGAGGGCGCCGCCCGCCTGGTTCGGCTCTCACTCGAGGACCGGGTGGCGCTCGCCCGGTCGATGCAGGCAGGCTATCTCGCGATTGCCACGGAAAGCGTTCACGCGGCCTGCGCGGCCAAGGGCATTCCCCTCGGTACGCCGCTCGAGGGAGAAGAGTGGACCCTCGGGCCCTGGTTCGTGGTCCGCCACCTGAGACTGGTGCAGCAGGCGTTGCTCTCGATCAAGCACACCGGCAACTCGACTATAGGGCCGGTGGGCCGCACCGCTGACGGGCGGCTTACCGCCCAGGTGTTTCCCGCCGGGTCGATTGACAGGACTCTCTTCAAGGGCGTGCGGATCGATGTCCACCTTCAACCGGGCATCACCGAGCAGGACCTGCATGCCTCCCGGGCGCGCTTTTACAAGGGTCGGTCGCATGATGGCCGGGTGGTGGCGGTGCTGGGTGCTGGAAACATCAGCGGCATTCCCTCGCTGGATGTCATCACCAAGATCTTCAACGAGGGCAAGGCGTGCATTCTCAAGCTGAACCCGGTGAACGCCTTTGTCGGTCCCTACCTCGAGCGGGCCTACGCGCAGGCGATTCAAGCCGGCTACCTCGCGATCGTCTACGGCGGAGCGGACGAGGGAGGGTATTTGGTCCACAACTCAGGCGTGGACGAGATCCACATGACCGGGTCGGATAAGACCTACGACGCGATCGTGTGGGGGCCACCCGGCGCCGAGCGGGATACCAGGAAGCGGGAGAACCGTCCCCTGCTCGACAAGCCGGTCACCGCCGAGCTCGGCGGGGTGGCGCCCGTGCTGGTCGTGCCCGGCGCCTATACCGAGAAGGAGCTGATGTACCAGGCCGAGGATGTAGTCAGTGGACTCACCTTCAACGCCTCGTTCGACTGCAACGCCAATAAGGTTGTCGTGCTGCCGCGGGGCTGGCCGCTTCGGGAGCAGTTCCTCAAGTGCCTTCGGCAAGCCTTTGAGAAGGCCGCCGACCGGTTGGCCTATTACCCGGGTGCTCGGGATCGGTGGGAACGGTACACGGCGAACCATCGAGGGGCGAACATCGGTGGGAAGGCGACCGGTACGCTTCCCTGGACCGTCGTGGACATCGAGCCGGATGCCAAAGCCGAACCGCTGTTCACCGAGGAATCGTTCGCGCCCATCCTGGTGGAGACCTCCGTGGGGAGCGCGGATCCGGTGGAGTTTCTGGAGCGGGCGGTGACCTTCGCGAATGACCGGCTCTGGGGCACGCTCGCGGCCGGGTTGGTGGTCCATCCCAAGACTATGAAGGACAAGACCACCGCCGCGGCGGTCGAGCGGGCGATCGGGCGGCTTCGGTATGGCGCCGTGACGGTGAACGCCTGGTCAGGGCTGTTGTTCGCCTTCTGTACTCCACCATGGGGAGCGCATCCCTCCTCCACCTCCGCGGACATCCAGAGCGGGGCGGGATGGGTGCACAACACTCCTATGCTGGAGGGCATCGAGAAGGCGGTGATGCGTCACCCGCTCACGATGACGCCGAAGCCGGCCTACTCGCTGAGCCATCGGAGCGCCCACCTGCTCATGCCGCGGATGTCGGCGATGGAGGAGCAAGCCAGCTGGATGAAGGTCCCGGCGGTGCTGGCGGCGGCGATCCGGGCATAGCGGCCGTGGGAACAATCTGTCCGTGCTTCAGATGCAAATCCTGAGGGGGAGGGACCATCGGAGCGGTCTAGCTACCGCCGGGACGGGATGATATCGTAGCTGCATCCTTTCGGGATAGTTCCGTGCTCGACCTGCTGGATCGCCTTCAGACTGCTCTTTCGGGTCGGTATACAATCGAGCGCGAGATCGGCCACGGTGGTATGGCGGTGGTTTATCTCGGGCGCGACCTCCGGCACGACCGGGTCGTGGCGCTCAAGGTGCTCGAGCCGCGTTTCACCGAGGTGCTCGGCGCCGAGCGCTTTCTTCGGGAGATCCGGGTCGCCGCCCGGCTCCATCATCCTCACCTCCTTCCGCTCTACGATTCGGGCGAGGCCGACGGGCTCCTCTACTATGTCGGCCCCTACATCGAGGGCGGCTCACTTCGCGACCTTCTCAATAACGAAGCAAGGGTGCCGCTCAAGCGTGCGCTCGGCCTCGCTCGGGAGGTGGCTGACGCGCTCGATTATGCCCACCGCCAGGGCATCATCCACCGGGACATCAAGCCGGAGAACATCCTCCTCGAGGACGGCCATGCGATCGTGGCCGACTTCGGGGTCGCGCGGGCGGTAACCGCGGCAGCGGACACCAACCTCACCCAGACCGGCATTCTGCTCGGTACGCCGGCGTACATGAGTCCGGAGCAGGCGAATGATGCCCCTCTGGACGGGCGGAGTGATGTGTACGCGCTTGGCTGCGTGCTCTACGAGCTTCTGGCTGGTCAGCCGCCCTTCGTCGGCACCACCCCCCTCGCGATCCTGGCCCAACGGCTCATCGACCCAGCGCCGAGTCTCCACTCCGCACGGATCGAAGTACCCGGCACGGTCGAAGACCTGGTGGCGCGAGCCTTGGCCCAGCGGCCGGAAGACCGCTTCCAGCGCGCGGCCGATCTCGCTGAGTGTCTGACGGCGACGGAGCTGGGGCTGGATCAGACGAGGTCGACACCCGCGGCAACGGCTCCTGTCCGCAAACTCGCGACCCTGGCCGTGCTGCCCTTCGTGAACATGAGCGCGGATCCGGAGAACGAGTTCTTCAGCGATGGCATGACCGAGGAGCTGATCAACGCGCTCACCCGGGTCGAGGGTCTGCGGGTGGCCTCCCGCACGTCCGCCTTCGCGTACAAAGGCAGGGAGGTCGATGTCCGAGAGATTGGCCAGCGCCTCAATGTCGGCGCCGTACTCGAGGGAAGCGTGCGCCGGGCGGGGAGCCGGTTACGGGTCACGGCACAGCTCGTCAGCGTCAGCGACGGCTATCACCTCTGGTCGGAGACGTACGACCGCCATTTGGCCGATGTGTTCGAGGTGCAGGACGAGCTCTCCCGATCGATCGTGAGCACGCTGCGGCCCAAGCTGGTGGGTATGAGCTCGGACCCGTTGGTGCTGCCGCCGACCAGCAACGTGGAGGCGTACACGCTCTACCTGAAGGGGCGATTCTTCTGGAACAAGCGGACCCCGGATGGCATGCGAAAGGGCGTCGAGTGCTTTGGGGAAGCGCTGGAGAGGGATCATGACTTCGCCCTGGCCCACACGGGGCTGGCCGACTCGTACCACATGCTGGCCATCTATGGCCAGCTCTCTCCTCACGAAGCGTACCCCAAGGCCCGCGTCGCAGCCGCGCGGGCCCTCGAGATCAATCCCATGCTGGCCGAGTCCCACGTGTCAGCGGCCTACGTCGCGTTCGCCTACGATTGGGACTGGGCCGCCGCGGAGCGGGAGTTTCGGCGGGCGTTGGAACTCCAGCCCAACGCGGCACCTACCCACCATTGGTTGGCGTGGCTCCTGGTTGCCACTGGGCGAGATGAGGAGGCCGCACAGGAGGCTCAGAGAGCCATCGAGTTGGAGCCCCTCTCACCTGTGATCAATGCCCGCGCGGGCCACATTCTGTCATACGCCAAGCGCCCTGAGGAAGGAGTGGCCGCCAGCCTGCGCGCCCTGGAACTGGACCCGAACTTTGCCGGCGCGTACGAGACTCTTGCCCTCAACTATATCCGGCTGGGGCAGTACGACCAGTCCTTGGCTGCGCTCAACCAGGCTGCCGATCTGCCGGGGAGTACGACACCATTTCTCCTGCCATGGAACCACGCCTTGATGGGAAATCGAGAGGAAGCCCGGCGGCTTCTCCGAGAACTCGTCGAGCGCGTGGGTGAGGAGAGACCGAGAGGCTACTTCGGTGACTTCATTGGCGGGGCCTACGCGACGTTGGGGGAGTGGGACAGCGCGTTCCGGGTGTTCGAAAGGGCCGTCGAGGAGCGCAGCTATTCCGCCCTCCTGCTCGATGTCGACCAGGCGTACGACGCCGTTCGTTCGGATCCGCGATTTGAGGCCCTGCGAAGGCGGGTAGGCCTGCCCGGGCGGGAACGGAGCGGGCGTGGGGACGGAAGGGACGACACAGCCTCGCGCGCTGCAGGCGGCTGACTCGGAGAGGACGACACACCGTTCTGCCAGTTGCCGCGCCCGAATTGCGACACGCATCGCCTGATTTGCGACCTGTTCGCTGCGACACTCGCCAGAACGCGACACGCGCTCGTCCGCCGTCACTCCACCGATACCTCAGCGTGGGCCAAATGGTCCTTGACGCCGCGCGACCACTGCCATACCGTAGCCTCGCCTCACCTCACGTTTCGCGATCTTCGTAACCCCGGCGCAAGCCGGAACCGCAAGGCCACGGGTTTCCACCTCCTCGCGCCCGTCACACGCCAGACGCCTGAGGGATCCCGGCCCCGCCGAGCCGCGACCGCGGGCCTCGAGGGGACGCGTGCCTCCGTCAGTGGCGGCCACATGGGCGTCGCTCCTCCGGGACACCGGGCCACGCGAACGGTCCCCGAGCGTGGGGCCCGGGACTATGGGTGAGGGGGAGTGGCTCCGGTTGGCGTCAGTGAGCGGCGCCTTCGCGGAGGGGGGCTCCGCAACCGCGGGGTCGGGTCCCGGGCTCGGACTCGATGCCCGGGCCGACGGCAGGTAAACCATGCATCTACATCAACGCCAGCCCTCGATCTCCGCCACCCAGCGGGTCAGGAACGCGTTCGCCTGATAGCCGTCGAGCACGCGATGGTCGATGGTGAGCGTCACGTAGCACATCGGCCGCACCTCCACCACCTCCTTCCCGCTCCGCTCCCGTGCCACCGCCCGCCGCTCCAGCTTGCCGACGCCGAGAATCGCCGACTGTGGCTGCGGAATGACGATCGGCGCCGCGACGAGACTGCCGCTCACGCCGTGGTTCGAGATGGAGAAGGTGCCGTATTGCACGTCGCTCGGGGCGAGCGTTCCGCTTCGGGCGCGCTGGGTCAGGTCCTGCAGCCGCTCCGCGGTGGCCCCCAGGTCGAGCGTCTGGGCGCGGTGGATGACGGGCAGGATGAGGCCACCCTGCGGGAGCGCGGTGGCGACCCCGATGTTGCAGTCGTCGAACAGCTCCAGCGCGTCGTCGTGCCACCGGCTGTTCACCTCCGGCACGGCCTGCAGCGCGGCGACGCTCGCGCGGATGAAATAGGCGGTGTAGGTGAGCTTGACCCCGTCCGCCTCCAGGGCGACGCGGTGGGCCTCACGGTGAGCGACGATCGCGGAGAGGTCGGCTTCGAAGACCGTGGTGACGTGGGGCGCGACCGCGACGCTCTGGACCATGTGGTGCGCGATGCTGCGGCGCATCCCGGTGTGCGGCACCTTCCGGCTGGGGTAGGCACCGTGCTCAGGCTTGGTCGGTGTGCCCGCGCGTGAGGCGAGGTGCGCCTCCACGTCCTGCACCGTGATCCGCCCGCCCCGGCCGGTGCCGCTGATGGCCGACGCCTCGAGGCCATGCTCGGCGAGCAACCGGCGAACCGCGGCAGTCAGCTCCACTGCTCCGGGCGCGCCTGCCGCAGTTGACTCGCGCGCCGGTGCTGCCCCGTCTGCCTTCGCACGCCCACCCGCCTCGACCGCGCCTACCTCGATCCGGCCCAGCACCTCACCGGCCTGGATCGGCTGGTCCGCCGACTTGAGGATCTCACGGAGGATGCCGGTGGCGGGTGCGGCGATCTCCACCGTCACCTTGTCGGTGGTGATCTCGAGCAGCGGCTCGTTCCGGGTAACGGACTCGCCCACGTTCTTGAGCCACGTCCCCACGACCATCTCGGTCCCCTCTGCCTGTTCGGCCGGCGCCGCGATCGCTACCAACTCTGCCATTTAGGTCTCCTTACGTCCTAGCTGTCACCCTGAGCGAAGCGAAGGGGCCGAAGCGGGGCTGCTAGAACTCGAGCAGTTCCTGCATCTTGGCCGCGATCCCCTCGACGCTGGGAAGGACGGCCTCCATCAGTCGGAGGTTGTACGGCGTCGGCACATCCGGAATCGCGAGGCGGGAGATCGGCGCGTCGAGGCTCAGGAACGCCTGCTCCGCGACCACCGCGGCGACCTCCGCGCCGAATCCGGCCGTGAGCGTGTCTTCGTGGACGATCAGGCAGCGCCGGGTCTTCCGGACCGAGGCGAGCACCGCAGCCTGGTCCCACGGCGCCACGGTGCGGAGGTCGAGCACTTCGATCGACTCCCCGAGCTCGCGCGCGGCGCGCTCGCATCGTTCCACCATGGCGCCCCACGTGACCACGGTGAGCCGGTCGCCGTCGAGGACGACCCTGGCCTTGCCGAGGGGAAGCACGAAGTCGTCCCCCGGGTAGGGCCGCCGGGCCGATGCCCCATCGAGCAGCGCCCGGTGCTCGAAGAAGATCGTCGGGTTGTTGCTCCGGAGCGCCGCGCGCAGGAGACCCACGGCGTCCTCCGCGTTCGACGGGATGCAGACCTGCCATCCGGTGGCGTGCACCCAGAGCACTTCGCCACAGACGCTGTGCCATGGATCCCCGCATTTCGGCGCGTACCCGCCCGGCATCCGCACCACGATGGGGGCGGCGAAGCGGTTGTGCGTTCGCCACCGCATCGTGCCGCAGTTGTTGAGCTGCTCGGTGGCGGGGTCGGCGTACTTGCGGAACTGGATCTCCGCGACCGGCAGGAGACCGGAGAGCGCCAGGCCGACCGCGCGACCGATGATGCCCTCCTCCGAGAGGCTGGTGTCGAACACCCGCCGTTCGCCGAAGGCCGCCTGCAGCCCCATCGTGGCGGCGTGCACGCCACCCTTGGGGCCCACGTCCTCTCCGAAGAGCAGCATCTTCGGGTTGGTCGCGAGCTCGTGCTCCAGCGTCCGCCGGATGGCGGTGAGCAGGTTGATGCGAGTGGGCTCGGGCACCGCCACCTCGCTGCCCGGCGGGAATCGGTGTCCAGCCGGGGCGAGCCCGCCAACCAGTTGCAGCTCTGGGGTACCATCGGGCTGGGTGGCGGCATACACGTGCCTGGTCACGTCGGACGGCTCGGGCTCAGGCCGCGCCAGCGCGGCTGCGAGCGCCGCGTCCACGTCCGCCTTGGCCTGGGCCTCGACCGCCGCGATGTCCGACTCCGACAGCACCCCGCTCCGAAGCAGCCGATACAGCTTGGGCAGCGGATCGCTGGCCTGCTCCTGCGCCAGCCGCTCCTTGCTCTTGTACGCCTGGGTGTCCTGCGCCGAATGCCCGCTCAACCGCGGCACGGCGAGCCGGAGCAAGGCGGGGCCCTTGCCCGCCCGAACGTGGGTCACCGTCTCCTCCAGCAGACGAGCGGCCTCAGTGGGCTCGGAGCCGTCGCCGTTCCGCACCAGGAGTTTTCGGAACGAGGCGAGGTTGGCCGCGATGTCGCCGTCCGGCGTCTGGAAGCTGGACGGCACCGAGATGCCGTAGCCGTTGTCCTCTATATAGAAGAGCACCGGCAGACTGAGAGTGGTGGCGATCGTCAGCGCCGACCAGAAGCCATTGGTCGCGACGGAGGCCTCGCCGCCCAGCACCACCGCGATCGAGCCGTCGTAGCCGCGGTCGCCCAGAACCTCACGATGGTAGGTCACGCCCTGGGCCCACCCGACCGCCGGCGTGTACTGGGAGCCGACGTCCCCGGACATCGGGAGCACGATGGGGCCGTCCGCCTTCGGCAGATTGCACACCACGCCGATGTCCCGGCCGTTGCTGAAGCCGCCCGACTTTCCCATGGGGGCCGCGAACGCGTCCTCCAGCGAGAGGCCGAGCGTCAGGAGCATCGGTCGCGACCGGTAGTAGGCCCCCACGGCATCGTGCGGGCGGTCCACCAGGCTGCCCAGGATGACCTGCGCCATCTCGTGCCCGCGAGCCGAGAACTGGTAGAGCACCTTCCCTTCGGGGACGAGGCGGGTCTCCTCGATGTCATCCAGCGCCCGCGAGGCGAGGCTCAAGTAGAACACCCGCTTCCAGTCGATCGTGGGGTCGACCCCGGCGGCGCCGGGCGCCCGCGCTTCACTCACTCCCATCTCGCCCCACGTCGTGCTCCCGGTCGGTCTGGAACACCGTGCCGCGGAAGAGTGCGACCACGGCGCCATCCCCCCTGGTAACTCGTACTCGGTAATATGCCAACCGCTGGCTGCTCGCCTCCCGCTCCGCCTCGGCCAGCAGCAGGTCGCCGACCCGCACGGCCGCCGGGTACGTCATGCTGTTCTCGATGCTGACCGTCACCTTCCCCCCGGTGTTGCTGGCGAAGGCCAGCGCGCTGTCGGCGAAGGCGAACGTGACCCCGCCGTGGCACACCCCGAATCCGTTGGTCATATCCTGGCGCACGGCCATGCGAAGCGTCACTCGGGCCGGTTCCAGGTGGACGATCTCCACGCCCAGCCACCGACTGAAGACGTCATGGGCCAGCATGTGGCGGACGATGGCCGCCGCGCGGAGCTCGGGGTCAGCCGGCAGGGAGCTCACCTGCGGAGCGTTCCACCGGATGCGGCAAGGCGCCGGAGGAGCGGGCTCGGCCGGTAGCGATCCTCCGCGTACTCCGCCTGCAGCCGTTCCAGGCGCTCGAGCGCGACCGGATACCCGAGCTCCTCGGCCCACGCGATGAGCCCTCTGGGGTAGCTCACCCCCTTCACCATCGCGAGGTCGATGTCCGCCGGCGTGGCGACGCCCCAGAAGACGGCGTCGACCGCCTCGTTGATCAGCATCGCCAGGATCCGCTCCAGGATCGATCGCCCGAGGGCCGGATCCTCCGTCGGTGCCGGGGGGACCGCACCGTCGCGGTAGTCGTAGAAGCCCCTGCCGGTCTTGCGTCCGAGCAGATTGGCATCGACCAGGCGTCGCTGCGTGAGCGAGGGCTTGTAGCGCGGATCGAAGAAGAACCCCTCGTAGACCGCCGACGTCACCGCGAAGTTCACGTCGTTGCCGATCAGGTCCATCAGCTCGAAGGGTCCCATCCTGAAGCCGCCGAGCGTCCGCATGGCCCAGTCGATGGTCGCGCAATCGGCGATGCCTTCGTCCAGGATCCGGAGCGCCTCGCCGTAGAATGGTCGGGCGATCCGGTTCACGATGAAGCCCGGGGTATCCGCGGCGACGACGGTGGTCTTGCCCCAGCGCTGGACCAGGGCGCAGGCCGCATCGACCAGCGCGTCCGGCGTCGCGTGCCCGCGGACCACCTCCACCAGCGGCATGATCGGCGCGGGATTGAAGAAGTGAAGGCCGACCACCCGCTCGGGGCGCTGGCAGGCGCCGGCGATCGTCGTGATCGACAGGGCCGAGGTGTTGGTCGCGAGCATCGCGTCCGGCGCGACCACCCGTTCGAGCGCGGCGAAGCTCTCGCGCTTGGGGCCCAGCCGCTCGACGATCGCCTCGATGACGAGCCGGCAAGGCGCGAACCCGCGCAGGTCGCTGCCCACGACGTACCGGACGCGCTCCCGCGCCGCCTCGGCGGCCGACCGGGTCAAGCGGCCCTTCTCGGTCTCCCGGGCGAGCGCCTTGTCGATCCCGGCGCGCGCGCGGGCCATCGCCCCCTCATCGAGGTCCTGCAGGATGACCGGGTGTCCCGCGACGGCGGCGACCTGAGCGATCCCGCTGCCCATGGGACCCGCCCCGAGGACACCCACGCCAGCGGTCTCTGGGTCCGAGGCTGGCACGCGTCACCGTCCGGTGAAGACCGGCTTCCGCTTCGCGAGGAACGCCGCCACTCCTTCGGCGTAGTCCGCGCTGCGTCCGGCGGCGCCCTGGCACTCGGCCTCGAGCTCGAGCTGCGTGTCCAGGTCGTTGACCCAGGCTGCGTTCAGCAGCCGCTTCGTGAGGCCGAGGCCGAGCGTCGGTTGAGCGGCGAGGTGGACGGCGAGCTTCGACGCCTCTTCGGCGAGAGAGGCGGCCGGGCACGCCCGGTAGATCAGCCCGATATCCACCGCCTGCGCCGCCGTAATTTTCTCGGCCAACATCGCGAGTGCCGTCGCTCGGGCCATCCCCACCAGTCGGGGCAGGAAGAAGCTCCCACCGGTGTCCGGTACCAGGCCGATCTTCGCGAACGCCTGCACGAAGGAGGCTTCCTCCGCGGCCAGGACCAGATCGCACGCCAGGGCCAGATTCGCCCCGGCTCCGGCGGCGACCCCGTTGACCGCGCAGACCACCGGCTTCTCGAGCGCTCGCAGCCCGCGGACGATCGGCGTGTACGCTTTCCGGGCGTGGGCCGCGAAGTCATTCACGGTTCCACCGGGGCGAACTTCGTCCAGGTCCTGGCCCGCGCAGAAGCCGCGTCCCATGCCGGTCAGGAGCACGGCGCGGATCTCGCGCTCCCGCGCGGCATGCGCCAGGGCTTCCTGGATCTCGCCCGCCATGGCTGTGTGGATGCTGTTGAGGACGTCGGGTCGGTTCAAGGTGATGCGCGCGACGCCCTGATCGACCTCCAACAGAATGAACCTATAGGTCATCGACGGTCCTCTCGACGGAGCCATGTGCGCGGCCCGAAGAATATATCTAGATTTGAGGAATGAAACCGGTATACCTGGTCGACGGCGCGCGTACGCCGATCGGCAGCTTTGGCGGGAGCCTGGCCCACGTGCGGGCCGACGATCTGGCGGCGCACGTGATCGCCAAGCTGCTCGAGCGTCACCCGAATCTGGATCGGGAGCGTATCGCCGATGTCATGCTCGGGTGCGCCAACCAGGCAGGCGAGGACAATCGCAACGTCGCCCGCATGGCGCTGCTCCTCGCCGGGCTGCCCGTCTCGGTGCCGGGCGAGACCGTGAATCGGTTGTGCGCCAGCGGCATGAGCGCGGTGGCGAACGCGAGCCGGGCCGTGCGCGAGGGCGACGGCGACGTCTATATCGCCGGCGGTGTCGAGCAGATGACGCGCGCGCCCTACGTGCTGTCCAAGTCGAGTCAGGCGTTCGCCCGTAACGCGGAGCTGTTCGACACCAGCTTGGGCTGGCGTTTCGTGAACCCCAGGATGCGCGAGCTCTACGGCGTGGACTCGATGGGCCAGACCGCGGAGAATGTGGCGACGGAGTGCGGGATCAGCCGGGCGGACCAGGACCAGTTCGCCCTCTGGTCGCAACAGAAGACCGCGGCCAGCCAGCAGCGCTGCCGGTTCCAGTCCGAGATCGTCCCGGTCGCGGTGCCTGGTGCCTCCCGGGGCGAGCCCGGCCGCCTCTTCGCGCAAGACGAGTTCCCCCGCCCGGACTCGACCCTGGAGGGGCTCGGCAAACTCAAACCCGCGTTCCGGACCGACGGCAAGGGGAGCGTCACCGCGGGCAACTCGTCGGGGATCAACGACGGCGCGTGCGCCTTGCTGCTGGCCTCGGAGCGCGCGGTGAGCGAGTTCGGTTTCACGCCGCTGGCGCGCATCGTCGCGAGCGCGGTCGTGGGCGTCGAGCCCCGGACCATGGGACTCGGGCCGGTTCCCGCGACGCGCAGGATCCTGGCCAAGACCAAGCTCACCCTCCCCGACATTGACGTCATCGAGTTCAACGAAGCCTTCGCGGCTCAGGTGCTCGCCTGCGTCCGGCAGCTCGGCCTCGACGACCGGGACCCCCGACTCAATCCCAACGGCGGCGCCATCGCCCTCGGGCACCCGCTCGGAATGTCCGGCGCCCGGCTGTTGCTCACCGCGGCCCACGAGCTCAAGGAGATCGGCAGGCAGTACGCACTCTGCGCGATGTGCGTCGGAGTGGGGCAAGGCATGGCGACGATCATCGCCCGGGTGTAGGGCGCGTGCCCAACGTCTTCGCGTTCGAAGGTTTCATCCCCGTCGTCCACGAGTCGGCCTTCATTCATCCCAATGCCACCGTGACCGGCAACGTCGTGATCGGGCGGGACGTGTATGTCGGACCCGGGGCGGCGATTCGCGGCGACTGGGGTGGCGTGATCATCGAGGACGGCTGCAACGTCCAGGAGAACTGCACGATCCACATGTTCCCCGGCGTGACCGTCGTGCTCGAGGCCGGCGCGCACATCGGCCACGGTGCGGTGGTACACGGGGCCCGGATCGGCCGGAACGCGCTGGTCGGGATGAACGCCGTGGTGATGGATCGGGCCGTGGTGGGCGCCGAATCGATCGTCGGCGCCTTGTGCTTCGTTCCGGCCGACATGGTCATCCCGCCACGCACGGTCGTCGCCGGAAACCCGGCGCGAGCAGTGAAGCCGGTCTCGGACGCCATGCTCCAATGGAAGACCGAGGGCACCCGCCTCTACCAGGGGCTGCCGCAGCGGCTCAGGGGCTCGCTGCAACCGGCTGAGCCGCTCCGCCAGATGCCGCCCGAGCGTCCCGAGCAGCAGGCGTCGTACCAGACATGGCACGAGACCAGGCAGGCGGCCCCGGCCGACGGAGAGTAAGGCATGCGACTGCAGAGTTACGCGCAGGGTCAATGGGTCACCGGGACCGGCCGGGCGACCGAGCTGTTTCACGCGGTGACGGGCGAGAAGATCGCGGAGTCGACCAGCGAGGGCCTCGACTTCAATGGCATGCTGGACTACGCTCGCCGGGTCGGCGGGCCGAAGCTGCGGGCGATGACGTTCCACCAGCGAGCCCGGATGCTCAAGGCCATGGCCCAGCATCTCATGGCCGGGGAGGAGGAGCTCTACCAGGTCTCCGCGGCCACCGGGGCGACCAAGGCCGATTCCTGGATCGACATCGAGGGTGGCATCGGCACCTTCTTCGCGTACGCCAGCCAGGGGCGCCGCGAGTTCCCCGACGAGACCTTCTACGTCGACGGATCGGTTGAGCGGATCTCGAAGGGGGGCACCTTCCTCGCCCGGCACCTGTGCGTGCCGCTCGAGGGGGTGGCGGTCCACATCAACGCCTTCAACTTCCCCTGCTGGGGAATGCTGGAGAAGCTCGCTCCCACCTTCCTCGCCGGGATGCCGGCGATCGTCAAGCCGGCCACCGTGACGTCGTACCTCGCCGAGCGGCTGGCGCGCAACATGGTGAAGGCGGGGATCCTCCCGGAGGGCGCGCTCCAGATCATCTGCGGCGGCGTGGGTGACTTGCTCGACCACTTGACCTGCCAGGACGTCGTCACCTTCACCGGCTCGTCCGCGACCGGCCGCAAGCTCAAGAGTCATCCGCGCGTGATCGGCGAATCGGTGCGGTTCAACCTCGAAGCCGACTCACTCAACTACTGCATCCTCGGCCCCGATGCCGCGCCGGGCTCGGAGGAGTTTGATCTCTTCGTCAAAGAGGTGACCAAGGAGATGACCGTCAAGGCGGGGCAGAAGTGCACCGCCATCCGGCGCACCATGGTGCCGGAGGGGATGACCGAGGACGTGGTCCGGGCGCTCTCGAAGCGGCTCGCCGGGGCCACGCTGGGCGACCCGTCGGTGGACGGGGTCCGGATGGGGCCGCTGGCCGGCCGCGCACAGGTGGGCGAGGTCGGCGGGAGCGCGGCATTGATCGCCGCGACGTGCGAGCGGGTCTACGGCGACCCGGATCGCTTCGAGGTGGTGGGCGCCGACGCGGCCAAGGGCGCCTTCTTCCCGTCGCTGCTCTACTTCTGTGACGCGCCGTTCGGGAAGACCGAGCCGCACGACGTGGAGGCGTTCGGTCCGGTGAACACGGTGATGCCGTACCGCACGTTGGACGAGGCGGTCGCGCTCGCCAAGCTGGGCCGCGGCAGCCTCTGCGGGTCGGTGGTCACGGCGGACGATGGGGTGGCCCGCGAGGTCGTGCTGGGCACCGCCGCGTACCACGGCCGACTCATGGTTCTCAATCGCCACAATGCCAAGGAGTCCACCGGGCACGGCTCGCCGCTGCCCTCTCTGATCCACGGCGGGCCCGGGCGCGCCGGAGGTGGTGAGGAGATGGGCGGCGTCCGGGGTGTCCTTCATTATATGCAGCGCTCCGCGCTGCAAGGGACCCCCGCCACACTCACGGCGGTCGGACGCCAGTGGGTCAATGGCGGCCCCGAGCTGAGCGACGGGGTCCATCCGTTCCGCAAGCACTTCGAGGAGCTGCGCATCGGGGAGACCTGGGTCACCCACCGCCGAACCGTGACCGAGGCGGACGTGGTCAATTTCGCCGGCATCAGCGGCGACTTCTTCTACGCCCACATGGACGAGGTCGCGGCGAAGGCCTCGTTGTTCGAGCGGCGGGTGGCCCACGGATACTTCGTGCTCTCCGCCGCCGCGGGGCTGTTCGTGGACCCCGCGCCGGGACCGGTCCTGGCCAACTATGGGCTGGACAACCTCCGCTTCGTGAAGCCGGTCTACCCCGGCGACACCATCCGTGCCCGGCTCACCTGCAAACAGAAGACGGCGAAAGACACAGGTGACGGGCAGGTGCCCCAGGGCGTCGTCGCGTGGGACGTGGAGGTGACCAACCAGAGCGCCGAGCCGGTCGCCGTCTACACCATCCTCACGCTCGTGAAGCGGGCTCCCGCGGCGTGACCCGGACCCGCGGCCGCTTCGCCGGCCTGGTCGGGTCGCGCATTCTGGCGATCGCGGACGAGGTTCGGGCGCTCCAGGCCGGCGGGCGGCAGATCTGCAACCTGAGTATCGGCGACTTCGACCCGCGCGAGTTCCCGATTCCGCGGCTGCTGCTCGAGCGCATCGAGGCCGCGCTGCGCCGCGGAGAGACGAACTACCCACCGTCGGTGGGGATCCCGGCGCTCCGGGAGCAGATCTCGGCGCTCTACGCCCGCGAACTCGGCCTCGCGATTCCCGCCAGCTCGATCGTGATCACCGGCGGTTCCCGCCCCGGCCTGTTCGCCGCGTATCAGCTCACGCTCGAACCAGGCGATCGAGTCGTGTTCCCGGTACCGTCCTGGAACAACGACAGCTACTGCGAGCTGGCCGGAGCCACGGCGGTTCCGATCCAGTGCGGCAGTGACACCGCCTTCCTTCCGACCGCGGACATGCTGGCACCCGTCCTCCCAGGTGCGCGACTCCTGGTGCTCAATTCCCCGCTCAACCCCACCGGCACCGCGTTCGACGCGGCGACCCTGGGGGCCATCTGCGACGCGGTCGTGGCGGAGAACGCGCGGCGGTCCTCGGAAGAACCGCCGCTCTACCTGCTCTACGATCAGGTGTACTGGATGCTGACCTTCGGCGGGCTCTCGCACGTCGTGCCGCAGGTGCTTCGCCCTGAGGTGACGCCCTACACCATTCTGGTGGACGGCATCTCCAAGGTGTTCGCGGCGACCGGTTTGCGGGTTGGCTGGGTGTGCCCGCCAGCGAATCTCTCACCCCAGTTCAACGCCTTTCTGGGTCACGTAGGCGCCTGGGCTCCGCGGCCGACGCAGGTCGGCACGGCGGAGATGCTGGCCGACGCGGAGGCGGTCGCCGCGGCCCGTCGCACGATGCAGATCGGTCTCGCCGGGCGGCTCGACCAGCTGCATGGCGGGATGCTGGCGATGCGGCGAGACGGGTTGCCCGTCGAGGTGGTCGCCCCTTCGGGCGGCATGTATCTCAGCGTGCGGTTCGGCCCGCCGAAGGGGCGTGGTACCGGAGGTCAGGCCCCGGATTCGACGGAGGCCATGCGGTGCTACCTGCTCGAGCAAGCCGGCCTCGCCGCGGTGCCGTTCGAGGCGTTCGGCTTCGACGGTGAGCCAGGGTGGTTCCGGCTCTCGGTCGGCAGCGTGTCGGAGAGCGCCATCGGAGAGCTGCTGGTTCGATTGCGAGGGGCGCTCGAGCGGCTGGATGTGGAACCCTGAGGTCGAGACCCTCACCCGCGAACGAATGGAGGCGCTGCAGCTCGAGCGACTCCGCGCCACGGTGGCACGGGTGCTTGCGCGGGTTCCGCCATTGGGCGGCCGGCTCCGCGCCGCCGGAATCACCTCCCCGGATGACATCCGCTCGCTCGCCGACCTGCGCCACCTGCCCTTCACCAGGAAGATCGACCTCCGCGAGCACTACCCCTTCGGGCTGTTCGCGGTCCCCGTGGCCGAGCTGGTCCGGATCCACGGCTCGAGTGGCACTCGGGGCAAGCCGACGATCGTCGGGTACACCCGCAACGATCTTGCGATGTGGTCGGAGGTGGTGGCGCGCTGCCTCGCGCTGGCCGGCGTTCGGCCCGGCATGGTGGTCCATAACGCGTACGGCTACGGCCTGTTTACCGGTGGACTCGGCCTCCACCAGGGCGCCGAACTGTCGGGCTGTACGGTGGTGCCGATCTCGGGCGGTTTGATTCAGCGTCAGGCGACGCTGTTGCAGGATCTGCGTGGTCAGGTGCTCTGTTGCACCCCCTCCTACGCCCTGTGCATCGCCGAGGCGCTCGAGACGGCACAGATCGACCGGCGGACCCTCAAGCTGGAGGTGGGCATCTTCGGCGCCGAGCCTTGGAGCGAGGAGCTGCGGGGTGAGATCGAGCGCCGGTTGGGCCTTGCCGCCGTCAACATCTACGGACTGGCGGAGATCGTCGGACCAGGCGTGTCGGCCGAGTGCATCGAGGCACGGAACGGCTCACACATTCAGGAAGATCACTTCCTGCCCGAGATCGTCGATCCGGAGACCGGCGAGCCGCTGGAGCCGGGGCAGGAAGGTGAGTTGGTGCTGACGCCGGTCACGAAGGAAGCGCTCCCGCTCATCCGCTATCGCACGGGTGACATCTCGTCACTCGAGGTGACGCCGTGTGTCTGCGGCCGCACCACGGTGCGAATGAGCCGAATCAAGGGTCGGTACGACGACATGCTGATCATCCGCGGGGTGAACCTGTACCCGTCGGAGGTGGAGCGGATTCTGCTGAGCGTCGGCGATGTCGCGCCGCACTACCAGCTCGTGGTGGATCGGCCGGGCGCGCTCGATGAGCTGAGCCTGCTCTGCGAGCCGGCCCGGCAGGGTCTCGACCGCGGCCTGCTGCAATCCCGCCTTCAGCACGCCCTGCGCGAGCAGACCGGGCTCTCGATCACTGTCCAGGTGCTGGAACGCGACCGGGTGCCCCGGAGCGAGGGCAAGGCGGTCCGGGTAGTGGACCGGCGTCCGCGGTAGCGGGCGCTCCAACGGCGTCCAGACCGTGGGCGGGCGCGAGCGAGGCGATCCAGGACCAGCTGGCTCAGGGACAACCGTCGGCTCGAGGCCGCGCCCCATCACTTCACTAGAACCTCGATGCCACCAGCGTCACATCCGCGTCCGCCCACGCCTTGCGGAAGCGCGCGTCCACCCGGGCCGCTTCGGCGTCCTTCCCCTGCGCCTTGAGGGCCTGCGCCAGGCCGAACAGGGCCCAACCGTTCTCGGGGAATCGCTTGAGGTCTTCGCGATAAGCCCGCTCGGCCTCGGCGTTCCTCCCCGCCTTCAACAGCACGGCGCCGAGCGAGTGCCGGACCGGGTAGTACCACTTGGGCGGCTCGAAGTAGAGGCCCGCGTCCTCGATCCTGATCGCTTCCCGGAAGTGGGTGATGGCCGCGTCGAGGTCACCGCGGCGGCTCGCGATCTCGCCGGTCAGGGCGTGCACCGCGATGGCGAGCGCCGTCTTCGACTCGGCGGCATCGGGCGTGGCGGCGTTGATCGCCGTCACGGTGTCGAGCGCGGCGTGGGCCTCGGCCCACTGCTGCTTGGCGGCGTGGGCCACGCCACGCGCGTAGTAGGCCATCGCGTAGGAGAAGCGGATATCCGCCGGGGGCAGCGGCTCGGCGAGCACGTCGTCCCACTTGCCGAACGTTGTGAGCGTGAGCGTGTGGTACGGCAGCATCTCCTGCAGCATCCCGACCTGGCGCGCGGCGTCGACGTTGACCTTGCCGGTGAGGGTCTTCGACGCCTCGATGGCCTGCGCGCTGCGGCCGGCCATGGTGGATGCGAAGGCGAGGAAGTGGATGTTGTGCGGGTAGTACGCGAGCGGATAGACACCCTTCGGTTTCTGACCCTCGATGAACACCTCGTCCGTGTGGATGGCGTGCTGGTTGGCCTTCACGGCGTCGTTCCAGCGTCCGACTCGGATGTAGATGTGCGCGGGCATGTGAACCATGTGGCCTTCGCCCGGCATGAGCTTGGCAAGCCGCTCGGCGCACGGCACGGCGGCCTTCGGGTCCACCGCCTCGACGGCGTGGATGTAGTAGTGACAGGCGCCGGGGTGGTTCGGGTTGGTGGCGATGACCCGCCGGAGCTGGCGGACGATCTCGGTGGTGCCCTCGTAGGGCGTGCCGTCCGGCTTCCAGTAGTTCCACGGGCGGAGGTCCATCAGGGATTCGGCATACAGCGTCGCGGCGTCGAGGTCGTCCGGGTAGGCCTTGGCCACCTTCGCCATCGCGCGCGAGTAGGCCGAGTCGAGCCGCGCGCGGTCGGCGGGCGGGGTCGCCTCGTAGCGCTGCGCGACCGCCTCGATGTACGCGCGCTCCCGCGGCGGGGCGTGGGACTTCAAGGCGAGCGCCTGCTGCGCGGCGGCGTATGCGGCGACACCGCTCGCCGAGTCCATGGGCGCGTTGACGTGCGGCCCGTAGGCGAGCGCGATGCCCCAATAGCACATGGCGCAGGCGGAATCGAGCTCGGTGGCGCGGGTGAACGAGCGGATCGCCTCCGCGTGGTTGAAGCCGTAGGTGAGTCGCAGGCCCTGGTCGAAGTACTGCTGCGCAGCCGGGACGCGGGTGGAGATGCGCTTGTGGTGGGAGCCGAGGTCGGTGTAGAGGGGGACGGTGTCCGCGCGGGTGAGCCCCGTGCCCGAGCCGGGGGCGGGGGCTGGGGCGGCATTGGCGAGCATGGCGGCGGCGGCGGCGAACGTGACAACGTGCGGGAACGTCATGGCGTGACCCCTCCTTCTCTCGGGCGCGGCAGGGCAGCCGCCGCCCGGCCGTCGATGCGACGGGCTGGCCGACATGCCGAACATCCACGGAGCGTGGTGCGGAGCATGGTGTGTCTGGTTGGCGCGGGAAGGTCCAGGGCTCCCCCGGGAGCCGGCGGGAGCTGGCAGACACAAGAAGACTCGGCGGTCCGGCGGCGTCAAGGGGAGGGCCGCCGGAGACCGCGCGGTGATCAATTTCCGGCCGCAACACCTTGATCGCGACCTTCCGATCGTGCCTCAGCGCGGCCAGAGGTCGGCGGCCAAGGAGACCGGCGTCATACCCGCCCGGTATGGCCGCGGCCGGCGCGGGTTCACCTGCCCTGAGGATGTGGCGTGGGCCGGTACAGCGTGGCAGATTCGGGATGGACCCGGTTCAAGGAGGACCTATGCCGGTCCAGGCGCTTCGAGAATACCTCGACTACCACCTCGTGAAGTACGTCGTCATCCAGCATTCCCCCGCGTTCACCATGCAGGAGGTCGCCTCGGCGACCCACATCCCCGGACAAGAGCTGGCCAAGACCGTCATCGTGGAGATCGACGGCAGGCTGGCCATGGCAGTCCTGCCGGCCTCACAGAAGGTCGAGCTCGAGCAGCTGCGGGAATCGTTGGGCGCGCAGCGGGTGACCCTGGCCAGGGAGGACGTCTTTCGGGACCGGTTCCCCGAATGTGAGCCGGGCGCGATGCCGCCGTTCGGCAACCTGTACGAGATGGACGTCTATGTGGCGGACACCCTGGCGGAAGACGAGGAGATCGCGTTCAACGCGGGCTCGCACACCCAGCTGGTGCGCATGTCCTACCGCGACTTCGAGCGGCTGGTGCAGCCGCAGATGCTGCACTTCGCGGTGAGCGCCTGACGAGGCCGACGCGACTTCAGAGGTGAGTATGCGTTTCCTGCTCTGCGCCCTGCTGACCGCGGCCGCCTGCGGCCGGGCGGACAAGGGTCGCGAGGCATCGCCCGCCGATACCACACCCGCCGCGCCCGCGGCATCCCCTGCTCCGGCTGCCGCCGCGCCGGACACCGCCGCCATGGCCGCCCGCCTCATCGGTACCTGGGAGGCCCAAGGGTACGACTCGGGCGGCACCCGCCCGCAGGGATTCACCCTCGCCTGGAGTCGATCTCCGGGAGGTGGCCTCACGGGGCAGATCGCGTTCCGGTCGGGTGAGAAGTACGCGGTGAAGCTCGTCTCACTAAGCGACAGCTCGCTGGTGTACGAGTCGGAGCGGCACCGCAGCCCCACCCTCCGGACCGAGGTCGTGACGCGGACCGAGGCCCGGCTGTCCGGTGATTCTCTGAGCGGCACCTATGAAGCGCGGGCCACCGCGGGGGAGGCGAAGGTTCTGCGCGGCAGATTTACCGCTGTCCAAAGGAGGCTTCCATGAAGGCCCAGGAACTGATGACCAAGGCGCCGGCGTGCTGTACGCCCGAGAGCACCGTGCGCGACGCAGCACAGCTCATGCTGGAGCACGACTGCGGATGCATCGCGGTGGTCCAGCAGGGCGCCATGCGGCTGATCGGCGTGGTGACCGATCGCGACATCGCCTGCCGGTGCGTCGCCCAGGGCGGAGGGCCGGAGACGCTGGTCAAGGAGGTCATGACCACCGACCCACGGTCCTGCCATCCGGAGGACGACGTCGCGGCGGTGGAGCAGATCATGATGCAGGCGCAGGTACGGCGGGTGCCGGTGGTTGACGGGCGGGGGGACTGCGTAGGCATGATCGCTCAGGCGGATCTCGCGGTGAGGGACAAGGCGGTCAGCGAGAGTGAGCTGGGACGGGTGGTCGAGCGGATCTCCGAGCCCGGGCACCAGGAAACGGAACCTTGATATCAACCCTGGCGTGAGCCTCTTGCCCCGGAGTCGGCGTGCGGATCCGCCATCAGGAGGTCACGCGGTACCGCACTGCCATGCCGGCCGAGTTGTGGAACGACACGTGGCAATGGAACAGCCAGATGCCCGGGTTGTCGGGCACCATGTTGGCGACGACCATGCCCATGAACGGGAGCGAGAGCACATCCGTGCGCATGCCCCCCACGAGGACGTCATTGCCGTGCCAGTGCGGGGCGTGCACGTCGAAGTCGTTGGTCGAGGACATGACGTACCACCGTACCCGCTCGCCTTGCCGCAGCGTGAGGTCGGCGAGCGGCAGGCTGCCATGGATGTACCCGTTGATGGTGAACTTCACGAACCATGGGTAGCCCGCGTCGGTCTCCGACGGGTTGGGGACGGGCCTCGCGTGCGCCGCATCGCCCGGGAGGTGCTGGCTCGCCTTGTTCGAGTCCGTGAGCCAGCTGAGGTTCTCCTCCACCTGGGCGAAGGCCGCGACGATCTCGCGGTCCACATCCCGGGGGGTCCCGTCGGGCCGGGCCATGCCGCGCGCGGTGACGATGATCGGGCCGAGCAGGCCGCTGTTGATATCCCGAACCTCGTCCACGTGCGAGTGATACATCCAGAGGACCGAGCTGCCGTCCATCGGTCCGGGGCCGGCGCGCTCGGGCACCGGCCATGAGTAGACGAAGGTCCCGCCCGGCGGCACGCCGTTGCCGGTCCGCCCGTCGCTGCCGCCGTCGTGGTACGGCGCTCCCTCCGAGTCCTTCCCGTAGAACACGCCATGCGGGTGCATGCTGAACGGCCGGTGTGCGTTGTTGCGGAACACGACGCGGATCGTGTCGCCGACGACCGCGTGGATCACGGGGCCGAGGAAGCCGAGGTGCGCCCATTGCGGCGGCCGGGGCTCGAGCGTCCGGAAGGTGCTGTCGGTGTACGCCCGGTAGAGCACCTTCCGGTAGACGGTGCTGACCGGCGATGGGCGGGCACCCGCGAAGAAGGCGGAATCGGCGTATGGCCGGCCGGCGATCTCGTCGCGCCTCCCGGGGTCGTAGTCCCAGGGCACTTCGTCGGCCGCGATGTAGTAGACCCGGGTGTGGGGCGGGGTCACGCTGTCGGTCGCTCCGCGTGCCGGCGAGCAGGCGAGCGCCGGCAGCAGGAGGACGGGGGCCAGGCGCCGGAGTCCCGTCCCCAGCAAGTCGAAACGTCTTCGTGGTCCGTGCATGGGTGCTCCTCAGTTTGTTATGCGGCCCTTAGAAACGTCAGGTCGAGCGTGACCGGGCCGGTGGCGTCGGACGGTCACAGCCGGGAGCAGATCGCACCCAGGAGCGCTTTGGCCTTCTCGTAGTCGGCCGACGTGAGGGTCATGCCGACGAACACGTCGTGACGCACCGCGACGAGCTGGGTACCGTGCAGCAGCGCCGCGTTGTCCCACGGGCCCTTGAGGGCGGTGTCGGTCTTGAAGCCGACGGTCCCGACGGCCCCGGTCGCGCTGCCGGAGCCGCCGCCCTCCGAGCTGCCGGCGAGCGACTTCATGAATCCGCCGACCATCGACTGCACGTTCGGCGGCAGCTTCATCGAGTCGAGCGCCGAGGCGCCGCCGGGCATCCCGAGCATCCCGCCCACCATCGACATCCCGTGCGTCAGCATCCGGTAGTTCTTCCCGCCACCCTGCCACACGAACCCGACCGCGTAGGTGCGCTCGCCCTCCGGGCTGTGGACCCGCCAGGTGCACTCCGTCTCGGGTGCGTCGGACGTGGGCGCGCCGTCGAGCGGGCCGATGGCGGCCTCGATCGCCGCGCGCGGCACCATGTCGCAGGCGCGCGCCGGATGGGCCGTCGCCCTGGGCGCGAG
The DNA here is from genome assembly GCA_050733015.1 of Gemmatimonadales bacterium. Classification (GTDB taxonomy): domain Bacteria; phylum Gemmatimonadota; class Gemmatimonadetes; order Gemmatimonadales; family GWC2-71-9; genus CAVVWJ01. The sequence goes on along the minus strand of JBOHSB010000025.1, from coordinate 22,027 downwards.
CGCGACCGCCTCGGCGCCGTCGTAGTCGAGCGGATGGGCGAGGCGCGGCACGGCGATCTTCGCGATGGCGAGCGCGTCGCTTTCCTTTCCACTGGCGCCGCTCACGTCCACCTGGACCTGCGCCGGGCCCTTGCTGGCGAACAGCGCCCCGCTGGGAATCCAGGTCGCCTTGTCCCAGGGACCGCCGGACTCCGGCTTCATCACCATGTGGGTCATGCTGTCTAGGCCCGGCGCGGCCTTGCCGAGCACGCCGCCGAGCGCGTCGGGGACGCCCTGGAGCACCTTGCCCGTGAGCGCCCCGCCCTCCCACTCCGGGCGGAGGGCGACCTCGCGGCCGTCCTTGCCGTGGTACATGCACTCGTCTCCCCTGGCGTCCGCGGCCCCGTCGCTCGCGCGGTAGGGCGGGCTGGCGAGCGGGCCCACGTAGGCCGCGGTTTCGGCGCCGGTCATGAGGGAGCAGGGATGGTGGCCGCGGGACGAGACGCCGCCGCCGCAGGCCCCGAGCGGCACCACGGCCGCGACGGCCAGGATGAGTCGGCGCATCGAGTCCTCCTCGTCGAAACGGGTGGGGTGCGGTGTTTCGGGCGGCAACCTGCGGCGGCGTGCGTCGTCCAGCCGTCGCTCAGGCGTCGTTTGCCGCGCGACGGAGCGGGCCCTACATTCGGACACGTCCATGATCGAGCTCAGCCTGCTGGGCCCCCATGCCGTCCGCGGCCCGGACGGGCGGGAGCTCGGCTCGTTACCCGCGCAGCCGAAACGGTTTGCGCTCCTGGCCTATCTCGCGATCGGCGCCGGCACCGGATACCACCGACGCGACAGCCTGGCCGCGATGTTCTGGCCCGAGATGGACCAGTTCGCCGCGCGGCGGGCGCTGCGGAACACCCTCTACCATCTGCGGGAAGCGCTGGGCGACGGGGTCATCGTGACCCGGGGCGACGACGCCGTAGCCGTGGATCCGGCCCGGCTCACCTGCGACGTGACCCGACTGGCGGACGCCGTGACGGCGGGACGCTATGAGGAAGCGGTGGAGGCGTTCCGGGGCGAGCTGCTCGCCGGCCTGCACGTGGCCAATGCCGGCGAGGCCTTCGAGGAGTGGCTCTCGGCGGAGCGGCGCCGCGTGGGCGAGCTGGTGATGCGGGCGCTCAGGGGACTGGTGGAGCGCGAGGAACAGACGGGCAACCTGCTGAGCGCGGCGGGGTGGGCCCAGCGCGCCTGCGCGCTGGCACCGGGCGACGAAGGGTGGCTCCGCCGGGCGATGACGCTGCTCGACCAGGGCGGCGACACGGGCGGCGCCCTTCGATTATATGACGCGGCCGCGCGCCGGCTGGCGGCGGAGTTCGACGCGACGCCGAGCGGCGAGACCCTGGCGCTGGCGTCGCGGATCAAGGACGGAGGGCGGAAGCCGGCCCCGGCCGTCCGTGTCGGCGCGCGCTCCGACTCGGCGGCGGTGATACCCGCGTCACCGCGGTCATCCTCGGCGCCGCGCCGCCGCCGCGCGCTGGTCGCGGCCGTGGCGGGCATCGCCGCGGTTGCGGGCCTGGCCGGGGTTCGTGCCATGAGCGCCGCGCACCGGTCGGCCGCCCCTCGCGCGCGGGTGCTGGTCGAGGTCTTCGAAAACCGGACCGGCGATTCGGCCCTCGCGTCGGTGGGCCGCATGGCCCAGGACTGGCTCGCGCAGGGCATCATCCAGGTCGAGATGGTGGACGTGGTGGACCCGCGGGCGGTGTACGTGCAGAGTCATCTCCCCGGCAGCAACGCCGCCGACCCGGCCACGCTCGCGCGCCGTACCGGCGCGACCGTGCTGGTGGCGGGCAGCTACTTCCGCACGGGCGACACCCTGTTTTTCAACGCGGCGGTCACCAACGCGAAGACCGGCCGGCTGGCGGCCGTGGTGGGACCGATCCGGTCCAGCGCGCGCAATCCGGTGGTCGGATTGGACGAGCTGCGGTCGCGGGTGATGAGCGCGGTCGCGGCCGCGGTGGAGGTGCGCGCCACGATGGACATCCGCGGCGCGGAGGTCCCGCCGTTCGAGGCGTACCGCGACTACGTGGACGGATGGGACGCGTTCTGGCATGGCGACGGCCAGCGGGCGGAGCGCCTGTTCCTCGACGCGGCGCATCGCGATACGGTGTTCAACCCGGCCGCCCTGGCCGCCTCGATGACGGCCTCGAACTACAATCGCTGCGATCTCAGCGACTCCATCGGGCGCGCGCTGGGCGAGCGGAAGCCGGCCCTCGACCGAAAAGACCGGCTCACGCTCCGGATCATCGACGCGAGGTGCCGCGCCCGGAACGACGAGATGCTCCGGCTCACGCTCGAGCGCGCCGACCTCGACCCGCGTTCCCCCGCCGATCTGGGCCCCGCCGCCGCCGCGGCGAGCTGGGCCAACCGCCCGGGGCTGCAGCTGGAGCTGCTCAGGCGCGTCAACCCCGCCGTGGACTTGGCGTGGAGCACCGATTCGACCCACGTCTCGTATTGGGCCGGCCTCACCGGAGCCCTCCATGCCCTCGGACGCTACCGGGAGGAGCTGGCCGTGACCGACCGCATGACGCCGGGCGCTCCGCTCACCCGGGCGTGGCTGCGGGCTGCCGCGCTCGCCGCGCTGTCACGGCCCACCGCGGTACTGGCGCTGCTCGACACCGCGATGACGCTTCCGGTCGAAACCGCCAACGACCTTGGGCTCGGGCCCTACACCGACGGGCGCCCCGAATATTCGGCGACGCCGGCGTGGATCGCCTGGTGGGTGGGATGCGAGCTGGCGGTGCACGGCGACACGATCGCGTCCCGCCAGGCGGCCCAGCGCGCGGTGGCCTGGTATCGGAGCCGGCCCCCCGACGAGCGCGCTACGTTCGAGGAGCGGCTGGTGGCCGCCTGGTCGCTGGACATGGCGGGCGCGCGGACCGATGCCGAACAGGTGGCGCGCCAGCTCCTGCTGGAGGACTCCAGCAACGTGGATGTGGTCGGCGAGCTGGCGACGCTCGCGGCCGAGCGGGAGGATACGGCCCGGGCGGACAGCCTCGATGGGTGGCTGGCCGTCCAGCCGGTCGCGCGGGTCGGCTGGTCCGCGCTGGTCTATCGTGCCCGGCTGGCCGTGCTGCGCGGCCGGCCCGACAGCGCCGTCGCGCGCACACGCGAGGCGCTCGACGCGGGGGCGTGGCCGGGGTGGATCCATCTCGACCCGGCCTTCGTGCCGCTGAGGAAGCGGCGCGACTTCGTGGCGCTGACGGCGCCCAAGGACTGAACCCAGGGCGCACGGTGACCGGCTTCAGGCGCCCCCCGCACCAACTCCCTCCGCCGCCCGCTCCTGCCCCGACGTGCGCCCCGCCAGCCGCGCGGGCGACTCAGGATCGTGGCTCGGCAGGTAAGCAACACCCCCCTGCACGAGGGACAGCACTCGAGACAGGGTCTGGCGATGCTCCTCGACCTTCGCAATGAAGCCTTGGTCTCTCCGGTCGTGAAGGGCCGGGAGGTCATACGTCACGTCCCCGGCGAGCAACACGTCTCCCTCCGGCCTTCGCACGAGGAAACTCGTGTGTCCTGGGCTATGTCCCGGCGTCGGCAGCGCGACGATCGAGCCGTCCGACGTCACCCGCCAGCTCCGTGGGAACCCGAGCACGGCGGGGCCATCGAAGTCGAAGAGACCGGGAACGAAGCCCCGGGGCACTGGGGCGGTCAGGAAGCGAAGCAGGCGACCGGGGAAACGGGCCACCGGAGCCCATTCCTGTCTGGCCACCCACACCCGCCGTTGGTCGAACGCCGCAAGTCCTCCGATATGGTCGGCGTGGAGATGCGTCAGCAGCACGCGGTCGAAGTCGCCCGGCGCGAGGCCCCGACGAGCCAGCTCGGGAACCAGCGCCTGGGCCGGCGAGATCTGGAAGCTGGTTCTGGTCGGTCCGCCGCCCAGGCCCGGCCGGCCCCCGGCGTCGACCAGGATCCGTTCGGTCCCCGTCTCGATGATCCAGGACCACATCGGCAATGGTGCAGTCCAGCGTGGATCCCGCCGGAGCGCGCGGATCAGGCCGACCGGGCCGCCGTGGGCCGGGCTGCCCTCGAGGAAGGTGGGCTTGAGGCGCAGAAGTCCGGTCGACAGGGCGGTGATCTTCATGGACAGCGGTCCGGTTGGTGGGTTAGTATTTAGTCAACTCACTTTACCAATTACTAACCTAGGTTTACTATATGTCAAGGGGACGCCGCCCTGCCTGGTCGGAGCTGCGACGGGAGATGGCCGACTCGCCGGCTCGGGCGTTCGGCACCGTGTATCGGCGCTTTCAGGAGGCTGCCAACCGAGGGTACGCGACGCGCGGCTGGAAGGGCCTGATGCTGTCCCACGTCCAGTTCCTGTGCGAGACGGAGGAGACCGGTACGCGATTGTCGGACGTGGCCTCGGCCCTGAAGACGACCAAGCAGTACGCGGGGAGGCTGGCCAGGGACATGGCGGCGAAGCGCCTCGTGACCCTCGTGGCCGATCCGCTGGACCGGCGCGCGGTCCTCGCCAAACCCACGGAGCGCGGACGCGCGTTCCTGCAGGTTGCGTGTGAGGTGCGCGCGGAGCTGGAGGCCCGGTACCTCAGCCGGCTCTCACCGTCGCGCGCGGCGGCGTTCGTGGCGACTCTCAAGGAGCTCGTTGCCGCGACGGAAGCCTGACAGGAGGGCCCTATAGCGCCGCCGAGAGATGCGACCTTGGGCGGTGGTGTTCGCGTAATGGCAGGCACCTCTCTGGCCACTGACGCAGTGGCTATTCCGATCCGCTCATCCCACCAACGGCAGCAGCTCGCGTACGCGCGGGTTCCGGCACCACAAGCCGGCCCAGGCCAGCGCGCCCATCACCGCGGGAAAGAGGAACCACGGGTCGCCCACCCGCACCTGGGTCGCGACGGCGCCGCCCAGGTAACCGGTCAGCAGGATGGCGCCCAGCACCGCGGTACGGGGGACGGCATAGAGAATGGTGGAGACGAGGAGGCTGAGCCCGATCCAGGGCGCCAGCGCGACGTCATAGCCGAACTTGGGCATGCCTTGCACGTAGGGGGCGAATCCCGCGAGGCGGGCTCCCCCATCGAACAGACAGAACAGGATGACCAGCCAGCTCAGGACCAGACCGGTGCGGCGCATCAGCGGGAGCTCCTGGATTTGGGTTTCGGCGGTTTCCGCTCGAGCGCGACCGCGGCGCGGATGAGATCCCGGAGCGCCGCCTCGTCGAGGCGGTCGCCCTGGCGGAGGTCGATGGCCCGGCTCGCCCTGGCCTCGAGGCCGGCGTTGAAGAGACCGCGCGGGTCGGAGAGCGACGCGCCCTTGAAGAAGTTGAGCTTCACGTGATCCTGGAACGCGCCCGCAGCGAGGACATTGGCGCCGCAGGACCACACCGGCGTGTTCCACTTCCACTCTTCGACCAGATCGGGCGAGGCGGACCGGATCAGCGTGCGTAGCCGGCCGAGCGTCTGGCCGCGCCAGTCGCCCAGGGCGTCGATGTAGGCGGTGATGCGGTCGGATGGGTTCATGACGGCTCCGCGCCGGGATAAAGACCGACCAACTTACCGTCGGCCCACGCGGGGGTCTTGTACAGGAACGACAACTGCCGCTCCTGACGCTGGATCCGGGCCGGGGTCGTGCCGATCCGTCGCGTGAGCGACCGGGTCAGGTGCGCCTGGTCGTAGTAGCCGGCCTGGTGCACGGCCTCGGCGATGGAGGCGCCGGAGCGGAGCAGAACCGCGGCATGGCGGGCGCGCTGGATCTGGCGCCAGGTGCGATGGGTCATGCCGGTCGCCAGCAGGAAGTGGCGCTGGACGGTGCGGCGGCGTCGGCTCAGGGCCTCGGCGGGGACGCCGATCGCCGAGGGGCGGGTCTCGGGGCCGCGGAGGGTCACGCGGAGGCGGCCGCGGTGTCGGGTGACGACCAGCTCGGAGTGCGTCGCGGCGACGGAGAGGAAGGTGCCGGCGCGGGCGCTGCGGCAGCGCCAGACGCGGTCGATCAACGGGGAGTCGGAGGGGCGGTGGTCGAAAGCCAGGAACATCGGGGCGGCGCGCTCCGCTGGGGTGGACGGTCGGGGCCTCTATCAGCACGTCGAACGGGGCTCGGGCAGATCGACACCCGTACGTGACTGACGGGCAGGCGGGCGCCGCTAGGCGGGTGGGAACGATTTCGGGGATCGGTGCCGTGAGCATGCGGCAGGCGAGCCACGATCCGACCGAGCACGGTCTCCACACCCCCAGGCACTGGTCCCGGCCCTCTGTGGCAAGCCACCATGCCGCAACACGATAGTTGATCGCTTCTCGCTCGACGCGCCTCCGCTTCCGGGCCTGCCTTTTGCGCCCACCCGGACTCAATCACCCACTGCAAGCCATATCGCGAAGGACGGTAGTCCGCTCGGGGGGCTGGAGCGCACAATGTTGCACGTCGTGGATTGGCAGCGCCTTTCCATGGATCGCATCGGCTGGCGGCGTGGACCGTCGCCCCAGAGCCGGGTCGACGGCCGTGTCGACTCGCTGGAGTCGGCCCGGGTGCAAACCATGCGCGGTCTCGCCTGCCTGCTCCTGGTCGCGTTTCACGCCATCGGCTCGACGGCTGCCTCAGGGCTGCACGTGGCCGACGATTCCGCCTACCGGCTGTTCACCAACCTGTTCGTGCACATGCGGATGCCGGCCTTCACCTTTCTCTCCGGCCTGGTCTACGCCTGGCGGCCTCTCCGGGCCGGAGACGAGCGCTGGTTCATGGGGAAGAAGCTCCGCCGGCTCGGGGTGCCGCTGATCGTCGCCTCGACGGTGCTGTATGTCCTGCACACCGTGATGCACCATCCGGTCCCACCGCTGTCGGACCTCTGGACGATCTACGTGTTTCCGTACTGGCACCTGTGGTTCGTGCAGGCCCTGCTGCTGGTGTTCACCGTGCTGATCGCGCTGGAGTGGCTCGGCGCCCTGGCGACGTTCCCGCGATTCCTGGCCGTGTTCGCGGCGGCGGTGGCGCTCTACGCCGCCGCGCCGTTCGAGGCACGCAACATCCTGGGCGTCCACAACGCCACCTATCTGTTCCCGTTCTTTCTCTGTGGGCTCGGCGCGCATCGCTTTCGGGGTCAGCTGCGCTCGAGACGGGCGGTGCTCGCGACCCTGCTGTGTCTGGCGGTCGCCCAGGGACTGCATACCTACCTCGTGCTCACCAGCTCGCCGGCGCCGATCGATCCCCTGGCGCACCGCTCCGCCTTGCATCTGCTGATCGGCATGTCGGCGAGTCTCTGCGCCCTGGAGATGCTGCCGCGGGTGTCCGTTCTCGAGCGGATCGGAGCGTCGTCCTATCCGATCTATCTCTACCATCCGCTCTTCGTCGCCGCGGTGCTGGTCCTGGCGGTGGCCCACCCCGCGGCGCCGGCCAGCCTGCTGTTCCTTGCGGCCGGCGCCGCGGGGGTCGCGGGGCCGATGCTGATGGAGCGTGTGGCCAGGCACCTTCCCGCCGGTCCATTCCTGCTCGCGGGACAGCGGCCTGCGACCGTCATCCGGCTCGACGAGGCTCGGGCTGGCGGGATTCGGATTCCGGCCGGGGGCGGGGTGACCGGCCTGCGATGGTGAGTGGAGGATCCTGCCGAGTCCAGGCCACGACGCCGCGCCTCCAGCGGCAGTCGGTCATGGCGATCTCGGATTGGGCGACATGGTGGCGCTCCAAACTCCTCCGGCGCGCCTGAAATCCGCTTGACGCCCCCTCGTATGATGCGGTTGTAAGCCTAAGGCAGGGCCATGCCACTCGTGTGCAGGTAATGCAGACCCGGACGTGGCGGCTCCCCTCTCGCCTCAAAGGTGGTCACGGACTATCGCACGAGGACGTTAGTCCCTGCCCCCCTATGCGAGAGAATTACCGGGTGGCGGATGAAGCCGATGAGGTGGAAGAGGCGCGGGCGGCACTATCTAGCGCTGGCATCGCGAGTCGCTTTACATCACCACCGTCAGGGGTCGACGAGAGAATGACTCTTCCATTCCTGACCTCTTCCGCTGCCCACTTGAGTAGGGTGAGAGCAGAGCGGGTTACCTCCGTGGATTTCGGCTCCCTGAGGAGTTCTTGCAACTGCTGGAGGTAGTCCTGGTCTACCACGAAACGGATCTCTGGCATAAGTTGTTGTCCTGTGTGCAGATACAATTTATGGTCCCAATTGGTATCCATCTAACGTCCATAATATCTCCATAGTTCATCCACCTGTCAAGGGACCTTGGCCTCTTCCTTGGCGGAACTCAGCTCGCCGGACTGCTTTCCGAACACATAGCCCAGGAGCGCAGTCAGGACCGGCAAGAGGACATTGAGAAGAACCATGTTCAGGATTTCGTGAAGGAAGTCTCTCGAGGACTTCTGAAATGCGTCGATCTGCTGGACCGCGAGCTTGAAGGCGCTGCTGTCGGCCGGACTGGATTGAAAGCGGGTGAATGTCGTGGTCAGGATGACGTCGGATTGGTGCTCGGCGTAGACCATGTACGCGAGCATGAGCAGGACAAAGCCAGCCATCATCCACAACACGAACTTCGCCAGGTCAACTCCAGCTCGGTCGAGGCGGAACGGCGACGGCTTGACCGGGGGAGCTTCAACAGGAGTCTCCGTCGGGGCGTTCTTGATGTCACCGAGCGAAGGTCCGGGTTCGAGCTTGATCTCGCCCCCTGTCATATGAGGACCTCCTCCCGTCATGGGAAGGTGGCACGCAACTTCGATCACTTTGAACTTACGCGGCGCTCCCGAACTGAGCCAGGGTCAATCCGTGACGGCAACGAGTGAAATTGCGACAGCCTCTAGAGGGAAGCCTGTCGCAAACATGACATGGACCTGGAAGTACGTACGACCACGAGCGGTGGGGGCACGCTGCACGGCCAATAGTGCGGTACTTCGCTTTAGCAAAGAGCGCCCATGCGGGGTCAGACGTTCACGGCACCACATCATTGTCGCCCAGCTGACCGAACTGGTCGCCGCCCCAGCACCAGGCTCGGTCACCCGTGATGACCGCGCAGGTGTCGCCGGCGCCGGCGCTCACATGGCGGAAGGTCAGGTTGCCGAGCACGCGGGTCGGGGTGTGCCGGTGCCTTTCAGTCCGTCCCGGCAGGCAATCACCTCGAGCTCACCGCGGACGGCCTCCTCGACCGTGATGACGGGCTTTGGAGGTCTACGCGGTTCCCTCCACGAGCTTCTTGAACCGCGGGTTGTTTCGAACCGGATCGAAGGTGGGATCGATCCGCAGCCAGCCGGGCGAGAGATAGTACGGGATCCGGAGCAGCGGCTCCAGCTGGTCCAGCGCCTTCTCCGGCTCGCCGACCAGCAGGTAGATCCGGGCGAGCTGGAGCTGGATGTAGGGACCGGTATACGCGTCCAGGCTGATCGGCTTCAGCTCCACCCCTCGCCGGCCCTCCCGCACCGCTTCCTCCTTCCGTCCCAGATAGGCCAGGGCCAGCCCGAGCAACGCGTGGCGCTGCGCGTCCTCAGGCGCCGCCCGGCTCTGTTCGGCGAACGAGCTCCGGGCCGAGTCCGCGTAGATGGCCGTCCGGCCGCGATCACCCCGGAGATGATAGAGCTGGGTCCGAACGATCGCCCAGTTCGCCGGGTCGTTGTCGAACGCGTTCGGCGACAAGGTGAGCACCAGCCGTTGCGCCTGGTCGTCCAGCGCTCAGCCAAGATCCTGATAGGTCGCCAGGTAGCTGAAGAGGGCCCCGGGATCGATCTGCCGCGCGGACGCGCGAATCACCGCCCGGGCGCTGTCGAGGTGGCCCCGCGCCAGAGCAACCAACACCTTCTGCCACGCCACTCCCGGATCGGTAGGAGCGAGCGCGATCCCCCGATCGGCGGCAGAGTCGGCCGCGGCGTACCGCCGAAGTTTCGTGAGCACATCGCTCAGTTGGCTGGCAGTGATGGCCGAGCGTGGATCCAGCAGCGCCGCGCGCGAAATCAGCACGGCCGCGCTGGCCCAGCGGCCGAGATTCGACTCGGTCACCCCAAGTGCCCCGAGCAGCCCGACGTTGTCGGGGGCCAGTCGGACTCCCTGCTCGTTCTCCGCGAGCGCGTGATCGAGGTCGATGGGATTGACGCTCGTGTAGTACGCGCCGAAGGCTCGGTAGACCAAGGGCTCCTTCGGCTTGAGCCGGCGGGCGCGCTCCGCCGCGAGCCGCGCTTGCTCGCCCAACGCCGGGTCGGGAACGCCGTTCGCGTACAGACGAGTTCGGGCGTGGGACAGCCGCGCCCAGGCCGTCGCGAACAGCGAATCGAGCGCGACCGCACGCTCATAGAACCCGATCGCTCGCCTGAGGCTCGGGGGATCGGTTACGCCCATCGCCTGCGACGCCGCCTCGCCCTTCAGGAACTCGTCATAGGCGGCCAGGTTCTCGGTCGGCTTGGCCGTGAGCTCGCGCTGGGTGCTGTCGGCCAGCGCCAGGCCGAGCGCGTCGGCCACCTTGGTCGCGATGTCGCCCTGGACCTGGAACACGTCGGTCATCGCCGCGTCGAACTGCTCGCCCCACCGCGAGTGCGCCGCCTGACCCGGCCGCGCGTCTACCAGCTCGGGGATGACCCGCACCCGGCTCGAGCTGCCAGCCTTGTCCCAGCGCACGGTGCCCGTGAGGAGATAGTCGGCGCCCAGCTCATGTGCGATCTCCGTCGGGCGCTTGGTCGTGCGGCGATACTCGATCGAGCTGCCACGGGCGATCACCTCCAGCCCCGCGACCTTGCCGAGCCGGCTGCGCACCTCGTCGCTCACGCCGTCGGCGAAGTAGGCGTCGGCCGAGTCGCCCAGGTTGTCGAACGGGAGCACGGCAACGACCCGGTGGCCGGCCGGCGCCTCGGCGCCTGCGCCGGAGTGCCGCCAGGCGAACAGCAGGCCGCCGCCGATGAGGAGGCCGGCGGTCAGCGCGACGGCGGCGACCGGGACCGGGCGACGTCGTAGCGGCAGTGCGGCGGCGGCGGGCAAGGTTGGCGCAGCGGCGGTCGTCACCTCGGACGTGCTCGCATGCAGCGCCTGGGCGACCTGCGCCGCGGTTGCGAACCGGTCCGCCGCCACCGGCGCGAGCGCCTTCCGGATCGCCTCCCGTCGGACTTCGCGTGGGTGGCCCGGGCCAATAACTGGCCACACTTCGGGAGCAGCAGCATTCAGACGCTGGATCGCGCGCCTGACGCTGCGCCGGCTTTTTGGCCCTAGTGGCGAGGTGGGGCCCGGAGCGTGACCGGTGAAGGTCCGCTGATCGTCTGATCGAACCGGATCTGCGAGCCCCAGGCCGCTCGTTTCTCTACGCGGGTCCGGGACGCCCGGGTTCAGGCGGTCGACCGAGGCCGCAGTTCGCCGCTCTAGCCATTTTGTCCCCCTGGCCATAACATAGACCCGGACCGTTTTGGTCCCCTTGCTCACATTCGCGATCAGACCGAAGTCGGTATCAGACGCCGTGCACCACTTCGGCTCTTGCGGCTTGTCGCTGGCACGCGCCATCCCAGGAATTCCTCGGCCACACATGGTCGAGTGGATTTCCCATCCGGGCGCCGCGCACAGTGAAGCCATTCGCTGCACCGTGGCCCCAGCCACGATGCCGAGATCGACGACTCTCGAGCCAGGTGCCGCATGGCCAAGATTGCCTTCCAGGGCGACATCGCCGACTTCAATCGCGACCTGCAGCAGCTGCACTTTCGTCGGGCGCCGCTCGCATCGAGCGGCGCGATTCGCGCCGCGGTGGTGAGCGTATGACGCGCCGCACGAGACTGGGCCTGATCGGGATGCTCGGCGCCGCGCTCCTGCAGGGCACGGCGTGCGCCAAGGGCGGCGACAAAGGGCCCGCGAGCGATCGCCCCGGCTCGGCACCTCCCGCGACGGCCCCGACGCCGCCGGCGGCCGCCGCCAAGCCCGAGGCGCCGGCGACCCTGACCGACGTCAATCTGGTCGCGGCCGACATGGGTGGCGCGCTCGAGGAGCTGACGGGGTTCTACGGACCGGGGCTGAGCGGTCGCAGGCTGATCGATGGCCGTCTCACGCCGACGTGGCGGGCGCCCGACAACTGGTGGCCGGGGGGGATGTACAACCCGACCTACTGGACCACGTATCCGCAGGACATCGTCCTTTCCTTCTACGAGCGGAAGCCGGCGCTGATCGGCGCCATCACCCTCGTGGTGCCGCAGCCGCCGACGGTGACGGTCGAGAACGACTCGTCGACCGCTCCGGCGCAGGTCGAAGTCTGGACGGCGATGGACCAGGCGCCCGAACACTTCACTCGGGTCGCGGCGGCCACGCTCGACACCAAGGCGACCGAGCAGACCGTCACCTTCCCCGCCACCCAAGCGCGGTTCGTGAAGCTTCGCCTGATCGCGGGCGCCACGGCGCGCGTGGTCGAGATCGCCGAGCTGCGGGTCCTGGAGTCGGCGCGGGAGGGGTATGTCCCGCTGTTCGAGCGCGAGCCGCGGGTCAAGTTCTGGAAAGGCAGTCCGCGCCAAGCGGCGCAGCGCGGCCTCGACTGGCTGCAACAGTCGGCGGTGAACTGGCAGCCCCCACCGGATGGATGCTTCGGCTGCCACGTCCAGGCGCAGTCGCTCATGGGTCAGGCGGTCGCCCTCAAGCAGGGCTACCGGGTGAGCGTGCCGGGGATGCAGGTCCTCACGGACCTGATGCGCAAGCAGACGACGCCGGAGGGCCGGATCGGTCAACAGGCTGAACTGACGTCAGCGACGTTCGGCGCGATGGGCTATGCCCAGGCGGACGAGGCGAGCGGGCGCACGAAGGACCGTGAGCTCCTCAACCTGGTCGACTATCTGGTGAGGAGTCAGGCGCCGGACGGCTCGATTCCGTTCGACGGGAACCCGGACCCGCCGATCCTGCAAGGGCAGCTCATGCTCATGGGCAACGCGCTCGTGGCCCTCAAATGGGCGGCCGCGCATTCCCCGGATCCGAAGTATGGCCAGGCCGCCGAGCGTGGATTCGCCTGGATGGCCGCCCTCGATCCCATCACCACTCAGGACCGGGTCTTCAAGATCGTCACCCTCGATCACTACGGCACGCCGGACCACAAGCGCCAGGCCTGGTCGCTGGTGGAGGAGCTGGCGGCCCAGCAGCAGCGCGACGGCGGCTGGAAGGAATCCGCGGCCGTGGACAGCTCGAACGCCTTCGCGACGGGTCAGGTGCTGTACGCCTTCAAGCAGGCCGGCGTCAGCGTTCGCTCGGACATGTTCCGGCGCGGCGTGGAGTATCTGCTCAAGACGCAGACGGTGAGCGACACGTCGCCCGACAACGGCACATGGAGGGCGGTGCACACCGAGAGTCAGCGCAAGTCCATCTTTGCCCCGACCATGTGGGCGGTGATCGGTCTCGCCGGCTCGTACGGGCCCGATCCGACCGGCGCGCTCCAGGTGGTGAAGCAGGGCGATAAGGCTGCGCGCAACCTCGAGATCGTGCTCGACGTCTCGGGCTCGATGAACACCAAGCTCGGCGAGGGCACTCGCTGGACCACGGCGCTCCAGGTCCTCCAGGACGTCGTGGCCACCCTGCCCGAGGACCTGAACGTGGGCCTCAGGGTCTATGGCCATCGCTATCCGTCCAAGTCCGCGCAGACCTGCCAGGACACCGAGCTGCTCGTGCCGATGGGCAAGCTCGACCGCGAGCGGCTGGTGAAGGCGACCTCGCCGTTGAAGCCGCGGGGTGAGACGCCGCTGGTGCGCTCGGTGCTCAAGACCGTCGACGACCTCAAGGCGGCCGGCGGCGGGTCGGTCATCCTGATCACCGACGGCGAGGAGAGCTGCAAGGGCAATCCGCAGTCGGCGGCGCGCGAGATCAAGGCGTCGGGGGTGAAGGTCACACTCAACATCGTGGGCTTCACCCTGACGGGGAAGCAGGTCGAGACCGAGCTGGGGAGCTTCGCGGCCTCGACGGGTGGCCAGTACTACGGGGCGCAGGACGGCCAGCAGCTGTCGCGCGCCATCAGGCTCGCCGCGCTGCAGCACCTGCCGTACGACGTCCTGGACAAGGCAGGCAAGGTGCTGGCGTCGGGGGAGTCGAGCGAGCTGTCCCGTGAGCTGCCGGCAGGGGACTACCGGGTCCGCATCCAGGCGGCCGGACAACAGCTCGAGGAGCCGGTGACGATCGTGCCGGACCAGACGACGGTCCTCAGACTCGGTGTCCAGGGGGACCGCTTCGTCATTCAGCATTGAGCGCCAGCAGGAACCTCGTGACCGAAACGACGGCCGGAGATGCCACGGGCAGACCCCAGGGGGTGCGACATGTGGTCGCGTGATCGGATGAAGTATCTCGCTCTCGTGATGGCGGCTGGGTGGGCCAGTGCGGCCTGCAAGCCGTCGAGCAAGTCACCGCGCGCCGATTCAGCGGCGGCGCCGGCCGACTCGGCATTGATGGCGGCGCCGACCGCGGCGCCGACCGCGGCGGCCCCCGCTCAGCCGCCGATACCGGACTCGATCCTCACCCTCGGCGCTGACGGGCCAGGCTTGCGTCGCGCGGCCGTGGACGCGCTGAAGCTGCCGGTACCGCGCACGCTCGACCTGTCGCATGTCGCTCCGGCGCATGTTGCCGCCGCGCTCGGACGCGACCCGTCGCGGATCTTCACGTACGTGCGCGACGAGGTCGCGTTCGAGGCATACAAGGGCGCGTTGCGCGGTTCGCGCGGCACGCTGCTGGCCATGGCGGGCAATTCCGTCGACCGCGCCGCTCTCCTCGCCGCCATGCTCGCGAGCTCGGGCCAGCGGGTCAGGTTCGTCCGCGGCACGCTGCCCGAGCCGGATGCCGAGCGGCTGGTCGCCTCGATGTGGGCCCCCCGCGCATCGCCTGCCGCTCAGACCGACGATGGGGCGTCGCCCGACGCCCGCGCCGCCACCGAGCAGTTCATGGCGGCCGTCCAGCGCGATGGGAGGCTCGTCGTGGACCTGCTGCAGCGGGCCGGCCGTCCGGTTCAAAGCGGACTGCCGGTCTCGCTGCAGTCCCTCGCCCAGGAGGCGCGGGACCACTATTGGGTCGAGTCCTCGCCGGACGGACGGTCCTGGACCGCGTTGGACCCGTCCTTTGCGACCGCCGCTCCGGGCCAGGTATTCGCGCAGCCCGCGGAGAGGCTCACTATCCTCCCCGACGGGATCTTCCACCATATCGAGCTTCGCGTTCGGATCGAGGAGGCGGTCGCGGGTGGGTTGGCGACGCGCGAGGTCCTCAAGTACTCCGCCAGAGCAGCCGACCTGTCCGGCACCGACGTCTTCCTCGGGCACGTGGCGGGTACGGGCGCGGAGGCCAACCGGCTCCGTCCGGTCCTACTCGTCGGCCCGACCAAGATCGAGGGCGAGTGGTTCTGGCTGCAGCCGCCGGCGGCAGGCAACGCCTCCGTATCGATGGTCGATGCGCTCGGTGGCAGCGCCGAAGAGGCCGCCGGCACGGTCACGGCGGAGACCATCGAGCTGGATTTCGCCAATCCGGACGGGAGCGGCGAGACGGTAGTCCGCGACGTCTTCGATCATGTCGGGAAGCATCGCCGCAAAGCCGGGGTGGCGCTCAGCGATGCGCAGATCACCGCGGCCGCGAGCTCCCTGCCCGTTGCCGAGTTCACGACGAACGTGTACGACCTGTTCTTTACGACCGGTGCCGTGGCCCCCGTACACCTGATGCACCTGGTTGACCGCCCGGACGGAAGCCCGGATCGCTTCGACATCGGCGCCGGCCTGCACCGGGTCGCCCTAGGCTACACTGCGGTGTCGGACGCACTGACGAACCGGATCGTTGGCCGCTCAGGGGCCGTCACTCGCCTGTACCCCGACACGCCGCGGTTGACGATCGTCGCGCTGACCACCGTCAATGGGCGGCCCCACCTCGGCCTCGACCTGCGGCGGGAGCGTGCGCGCGCCGTCAATCCCGGCTTTCGGAAGGAGCAGCTGTTTCTCGCTCAGGTCCTTCGAGGGGTCGTCGACGGCACGCTCGAGCGAGTTGTCGTGGGGGCGGCCGCGGGAGGGGCAAACGCCGATCCGCATGACGCGGTGTTCGGCACGAGCCTGTTGTTCGAGCTCGCGAGCGCGCAGAAGGTGTCCCCGGTGTTGGTCACGCGGGGCGGCCCCGCCCTGGGAGACGATCTGCCGGAGGACGGCCGCGCCCGACTCGAGGAGTCGCTCGACGCCGGCCAACTCGTGATCGCCCCGGCGCGGGCGATTCAAGTCGCAGGGGCCAAACGCTATGCTTGGTGGGAGATCGATCCCCGCTATGGCGCGACGATGGCCGTGACTGACGAGGGTCTGCACCAGGCGACCGTCGAGGCAAACATCCTTCGAGATAAGGATGCGGGCACTGTGAACGTCTCGTTCCGAACCGGGAACGGGCTGCGCTCACGTGAACAGTTCCACCATTTCTACAGTGAAGCGGAGGCCAACAACTTCATCACGGGGATGATGCGTCGCTTTGAACAAGCGGGGGTCGAAGTAATTTGGGGGGGCGCGGGGATATGACGATGATGCTCGATCGCCTGCTTCCGACCGTTGCCGCACCTGAAAGGAAATGGAGCCCGATGAAGCTCGATCGCCTGCTTCCAACCGTCGCCGCCGGCCTGCTGGTGGCCACCCTGTACGGCTGCGGTACCCGCGAGACCAAGCCCGCCGCCTCCGCGGACACCGCCGCCGCTGAAGCCGTCCCCGCCGACGCCGCTCCGGCGGAGGCGTCCCGCGACGCCGGGCAGACGCCCGTCACCGTCCCCGACATCGACCGCTGGGCCAAGGGCATGGCGGCGGAGCTCGAGGCCGTGCACACAGCCGTCGCCAGACTCAAGCAGGCGAAGACCGCGGACGACACGATGACCGCGCTGACGGGCATGCAGGACATGAACACGCTCGAGGCCGGGGCCCAGGCCGCCGGCGTGGATCGGGAGCGCTACAACCTGGTCCGCACCACGTTGTCAGAGGCGGCGAGCTACCTGGCGCCGTCGGTGGGCGGCCTGGACACCACGAAGCTTTCGCCCGACCAGCGCGCCGAGATGACGCGCGGGAACGCGGCCCAGCTGGAGCAGATGAAGGACCGGGTCCCGCCCGACGTGGTCTCGGCGCTCACCCCGAGGGCAGCGGAGCTCCGGAAACAGGACCTCGAGCTGACCGTGGCGCGGCTCAAGGGAGCCGGGATGTGAGATCCCGGGTCCGCGCCGGGCCTGGCACCCTCACTCCCGACCTCAGCAGGAGCATTCAATGCGCCGCCTTCCGCTCCTTCCCCTCGTCGTCGCCATCGGTCTGGTGGCGTCCCTCGTTGCCGCACCTGCCGCCGCGCAGGCCGATACCTTCCCCACCATCAGCGGGCGCACGTACAGCGGCGGCAGCGCTAAGCTGACCGTGACCGGCGCCGCCAAGATATCGTCGGAGATCCCGATCAACACGCAGGCGAGCTTCGGCGACGGCACGTCGACCTGGCTGCAGTTCGGCGCCTCCGGGTCGGCGGAGCCGAACGTGCTCGTGACCTATGGCGAGACCAAGGAGACCGGGATCATCGTCGGTCAGGGCAAGTTCACTGCGACCGGCGGGATCATGCCCGGGGAGAAGTCCGAATGCTCGGGCAAGGCGACGGTCACCGCCAACCTGGTCACCGGCGAGTACGCCTGCAC
Source organism: Gemmatimonadales bacterium (assembly GCA_050733015.1). Classification (GTDB taxonomy): domain Bacteria; phylum Gemmatimonadota; class Gemmatimonadetes; order Gemmatimonadales; family GWC2-71-9; genus CAVVWJ01. Next base: position 4,487 of record JBOHSB010000025.1, on the reverse strand, counting down.
GGGCCTGACCTCCATGAACGCGGACGGCTCGATGGGCACGGTGAACATCAAGGTGAGCTTCACGGCCAAGTCATAGCGAGCACGATGTTCGGCGTACCGGTATTTCAGGACGCCTGATCCGGACGCCGGCCGAACAGCGACGGATGCGCGGCGGCCGCGCGCTTCCGCATCTCCGCCACGTCCTGCGTCATGGCCGTGATCAGGGCCTGGTACCGCGGCTCCCGCCGCACCGATGCGAAGAAGGGGTCGAGATTGAGGAGCCGGGCGTCCTTCCATCCGGCCCGGTAGCCGCGCTCGAGCGATTCGAGGGCCGCGTCGGTGTGGCCTTCGATGGCGCTGATCGCGGCCAGCTCCATCGGAGCGTTGTAGCTCTCCTCGCCGGCATCGAGGTGTCGGTGCGCCGCCGCGGTCGAGGCCTGCCACAGCTCGGCGGCGCGACGGGTGTCCCCCCGGCGGTACAGGGTCAGGGCATAGAGCGACCGGAGCGACTCGGGAAACATCTGCCCGGCCGCCTCGGGGTCCTGCCGGGCCAGCGGCTCGATGAGCCGCTCGGCATCGGGGGCTTCCACCACTACCGCCAGCTCGACCAGGTTCGGCGGGCCCTCGGTGTTGTCGGGATTGTTCTGCACCATGCGCCGCATCCGCTCGAGGGCGGCCTGGTTGAGCCCGCGCCTCAGGTCTAGCCACGCCAGCAGAACCTGGATCCTGGGCTCGTCCGGGAAGCGCTGCTCCGCAGCAAGCAGGTACCGGCCGGTGACCGAGTCGTCGTCGAGCGGCATCAGGCCGAGGCCGACGTGGTAGGGGGCATGGAACTGGTTGGGGTTGAGCTGCTGATTGCGCAGGGACCAGTCCAGCGCCTCATCGAAGCGTCCGAGCGCGACGTACACGTTGGCCAGGTCGGCCATGGCGCCGCCGTGGCTCGGGTTCAGCTCCAGCGCCTTGAGGTAGGCGCGCCGGGCATCGGACAGCTTGAAGACGACGCTCTCCAGGTCGCCAAGCGCGAACCAGCCGTCGGCCAGCTCGGGGTCGAGTGCCACGGCCGTGCGCGCGGCAATGAACCCGGAGTCGGTGTAGATCCGCTCGCCCGCCACGCTCCGGAACATTTGATTCCGCGCGAGCTGGGCCCAGGCGTCGGCGAATCCCGAGTCGAGCGCGATGGCCTGCCGCAGCAGCTCGGCGCGGGACAGATTCGCGGCGCGCTGCGTGGGGCTCAGGTCCTGGGCCCGCAGGTAGAGCTGGTAGGCCGCCATGTTGGCGGTCGGGGCATGGGCCATCCGCTTGGCCTCGGCGGGGGTGAGCCTGGCCGCGAGCGCCGCCGAGACTTTCTGCGCGACGTCGTCCTGCACCGCGAACAGGTCGGAGAGCTGCCGGTCGTACTGTTCCGACCAGAGCGACTGGCCGGTCCGCACGCTGGTCAGCTCCACGGCGATGCGGACCCGGTCGCCGGCCAGACGCACGCTGCCGTCCACGACGCTGCCCACGCCCAGCTCGCGCGACATCCGCTCGAGCCGGTCGCCCGCCGTGTCGTACTGCGCCGTGGCGGCGCGGCTCAGCACCCGCAGCGCGGCGACGCGGGAGAGCTCGGTGGCGATCTCCTCGGTCATCCCGGCGCTGAAGTACTGCTGCGCGGTGTCCCGCGAGAGGTTGCGGAACGGGAGGACCGCCACCACCCGGAGATTGTCGCTTGGGCCGGCTCCCTCCGCGTGACCCGCGCCTCGCAGGCGGCCGATGCCGAATACCGCCAGCGCGATCGCGAGGCCGGCGGCCGGGAGGAGCAGCCAGCGCGACGCGCGCCGGCCCGGCCGACCCTGGGCCGGATCGGCGGGCCCCGTGAGCGCGGCGACGAATTCCGCCACCGAGCCGAACCGGTCCGCCCGCGACTTGGCCAGCCCCCGCGCAACCGCGCGATCCACCTCGACCGGCACGCCGGGCCGTGTGGCGCGCAGGCTCCGGACCGGCTCGGTCATGAGCCGCGCGATGACCGCCTGGGCCGTGGGGCCGGTATGGGGCGGCTCGCCCGAGAGCATCTCGTACGTCACGGCCGCGAGGGCGTACTGGTCGGACCGGGCGTCGATCTCCCGCTCGGCCGCGGCCTGCTCGGGGCTCATGTAGTGCGGGGTGCCGAGGGAGAGGCCGGTCTCGGTGACGCGAGGGCCGCCGGCCTGGGCGACGGCGAGCGCGATGCCGAAATCGGCGATCACCGGCTGGCCGGACTGGAGGAGGATGTTGTCGGGCTTGAGGTCGCGGTGGATCACGCCGTGGGCATGGGCGTAGGCGAGGGCGTTGCCGAGCAGGGTCACCAGGCGGACGGTCTCGTCCACCGGGAGCTGGCCCTCGCGCTCGAGCCGGGCGCGGAGGGTCTCGCCTTCGACGTAGGGCATGACGTAGTAAAGGAAGCGGGCGGGGGCGGAGCCGGCGGGGGCGGCGGCTTCGCCCGAGTCGAACAGCGGGAGCAGGTTGGGGTGCTGGAGGTTGGCGGTGACCCGGATCTCGGCCAGGAACCGCTCGGCGCCGAGGACGGCGGCGAGCTCGGGCCTGAGAACTTTGACGGCGACCTTCCGGTCGTGCTTGAGGTCGTGGGCGAGGTAGACGGTGGCCATGCCGCCGCGCCCGAGCTCGCGCTCGACGACGTAGCGGTCGGCGAGGGCATCGCGCAGGCCGTCCGGCACGCCCATGGGGCCTCTTGATCGAGCGACTTTGGGTGGTCCGAGGTATAGGGACCGCGTTAAGTAAACCCGGAGGGGGGCGGGACGCCAGCGATATCATCGCTGCTCCGCACTGAACCGCCGGCCGGGGCCGGGCAGGTTACCACAGGGGCACAGAGGGCACAGAGACGCGGCGAGACAGGTACCACCTACTTCGCCTTGTCCGCGAACGACGCGATGGTCCACGACGCGAACCCGCCGCGCCCGTCCCGGACCCACACGGTGCCGCCCTTCGAGAACTGCTTCTGCATGGCGCTCCGGACCTCCTGCTCGTGGAACTCCCCCTCCTGGAGGCGCGTCTCGGTCTCGCGGATCTCCATATCGGCGCGGGTGGCCAGCTCGTCCTCGCCGGGCTCGACCAGCCGCTCGATGCGCGTGGCCGGATCGTCGCGGGCCAGCTCGCGGCGCATCAGCTCGCCGTGCATGTACTCGTGCGCCCGGGTCGAGGCGACGAGGCGCCCGAACGGCTCCGATGTGCCCTTCGCGGCGTTCTGCGCGAACAGCGGCGAGCCGGGCATGAGATCGGGGTTGAACAGCGCCCGGCGCTCGACGATCAATGCCTGCTCCTTCACGTACCAGTAGCCGTCGAACGGGCGGTCCGGATCGCTGACGGCCTGCATCATATAGCCCGCGCCTGGATCGTTTTTCCAGGTGACCGGGTTGGTCGTGTGCAGCCCATGGCCGGAGCCCGGGCCTTCGACGGCACAGGCGTCCTGCCCGAACCGGTTCACCGCGAGCGGCACGGCGTCCTCCGACACCAGCCGCTCGCCTTCCAGCACGCCGTCATCGCGCTTCTGCACGAACTTCGTGGCCCATTGGCGGGGACGCACCTTCGCGGTGCCGGAGGTCGAGGACCGTTTCCGGCCGTTGCTCACCTCGAGGTCCACCTTTACGTCCTCCAGCAGCACGAGCTGCACCGTGCGCTCGCGGGTCTCGAACGTCGTGGCCTTTGCGCCGGAGGAACCCTGCGGCGTCAGGGTCCACTTGAAGGTTCGGATGCGGCCCTTGGACCTGGATCCATCGAGCATCGCCCTCGCCCCGCGGACGGCGGACCCGGCGGTCAGGACCGCCTTGAGCGGAATCTCGTTCGGCGTGAGCGTCACCACGCTCTTCACGCGAACGCCTCCGTTGTCCGCATCGCCCCCGAAGACCAGGCTTTCGGCGTCCTCCGGGATGGGAAGCTCGGTGCGGGTGTCGCGCGCCGGCTGCGCGACGTCCATGGACTGCAGCGTCACGCCCGTGGCCTTCATCCTCATCTTGCGCTTGCTCGCGGCCGTGTGCACGTCGAGCCGCGCGACGTCGCCGTTCATGCCGAGCGTCAGGGTCAGGTCGCCGTCGCCGCCGCCGACCACGTCGGCGCTGAACGGGCCCGCGCTGTCCTCGTCCTTCGTGTTGCCCTTGACCTTGCCCTGCCAGGTCTCGGTGGTGCCGTCCACCCGATGCTTGTCGAGCTTGAACTTGACGGTCTTCGAGCGGTGCTTGGAGGCCCCCATCAGGTTGATATCGACAACGAGCTTCGCCACGCCGTCCCAGCGCTCCACGCCCTGGAACTGGGCCGCGGTGCCCTGGGCGGCGTCCTGAGCGGCCGCGCCCTGGGCGGCGGCGATGGCCAGCGTGAGCGAGGCGGCGAGGCGGCGCACGTGCGACAGCTTGGTCGGAGTACCCATGTCGGCCTCCCGACAAGGATCGGCTGGTGAGGGCGGTGACGATTCGAATATGCGCGACGATGCCGGCGATGGCGAGCGCGAGGCCGGACCGCTGGCAGGGGCTGCGCCGGCGGGG
>JBOHSB010000024.1:0-3271 GCA_050733015.1 Gemmatimonadales bacterium | reverse complement strand
GCTGCGCTGACCCGGTCGCCTCACGCAGGCCCCCCAAGCAAGCGAGCCCCACGAGTCGGCCACAGCGCCTCGACTCGTGGGGCTCGCCCGCGTCTGCGGTATGACGAGCGCGACCGCTAGTGCACGGTAATGCCCAGGCCGAGCTGGCCAACGTTCGCGTCGCTGTTGGACGAGCTCATCGCGAACCCGTTCCAGAACGGCGTCAGGCTCACGTTCTGGCCGACCCGGAAATCGTACCCCAGCCCGACCAGCGCGCCGACGCCGGTCTCGGTCGCGCTGCCGAGCCCGGAGACCTCGGCGTGCACCTGGCCGACGCCCAGGCCGCCCGTCAGGAAGAACCCCCCGGTGGCGGAGGGATAGAACCGGATCAGCGCGGTCAGGGTGCCGACCGTCAGGCGGGCGCCGTTCTCGCTCTTGCTCCAGGCGTTGGTGCCGGCGCCAAGCAGCACCTTCTTGCTCAGGGTACCACCGATCGCGAGACCGCCGCTCAGGGCGCCCTCGCGCCCGCTGCAGTCCTGACAGCCGAGGCTGCCGTAGCCCACGCCGGCGTTCAACCAGAAGCCCTGCCGGGTCTGCGGGTGGCCCTGAGCAGAGGCGACCCGGGGGGAGAGCGCCGCCAGCACGAGCGCGACGACGGACGTGACACGGAGCATTGCTCGCATCGGAAAGCCTCATCGGTTGCAGGGGGTGGGGACGGCGACGCCGTGACGATGGGTGCGCGGGTGCAGGAAGCAGGCCGGTCCGGTGGGCGGCGGTCGGGGAGGCGGTGGCGCCCGGGCCCCGGGGCCGGAAGTCACACGGCCGCAGTCGCATTGCGGGCGGACGGCCGGCGTTGGCGGGCGGGAGGCGGGCGGATGGCGTCGCAGCCGGGCCGGCGGGGGCGGCCTTGCGACACGCCGGATTTGGGGGAGGGCGCCGGGCTGGAAAGGGCTGCTACCCGGGCGATCCGGCAGTCTGCCCGGGCATCGGGGCGGATCGCGGGAAATGCAGGAGCTGCCCCGAATACGGGCCTGGCCCAACCACTTCCAAAGTGGTCGGAACAGCTCCGCGAGACGGCGGGTGAACGGCTCGACTGGGGCGGCCGGCTGCCACTGCAGCCGCTCACGCTCGATCGTGGGGAAGTCGTCCGCCGGGCTCCACACCTCGACCGTCCGCTCGTCGCCATGCAGACCCGGCAGGTTCGAGCGGTGGCTCGCGGGAGGTTCGGAACACAATACTCAGCGCGTTTGTTTGCAGGAGACACAAGGAGTAGAGAGCGTCATATGTTGATACCATTGCTGTTGCTTGCCTCAACCGCCCCCGCCGTTCCGACCGCCGCAGCTCGGGCCGCGCCCAGCGATCCTCCGGTACACGTCTGGTTCAACTCCAGTGGCGACTACACCTATGGGGACCGAGCCAAGGTCTACGCCAAGTCGGCCGAGAGCGGGTACCTGGTGGTGCTGCGTGCCGATATCGACGGCCGGGTGCGGGTCCTGTTCCCGGTCGATCCCGCGGACGAGCAGAGCATCACGGGTGGCAAGAAGTATGAGCTGAAGGGCCGCGGCGGCCGAGAGGCCTTCGTGGCGGACGACACCATCGGGAACGGCACGGTGCTCGCTGCCTATTCCCGGACGCCGTTCCGGTTCGACCAGTTCGAGAAGGACGGACACTGGGACACCGCGGCGTTGACCGGTCAGAGACAGGATGCAAAGGCCGACCCCGAAGCCCGGCTGAGGGATATCGTGCAGCGGATGCGGCCCGACCGGGGAGGGTTCGACTACGACGTCGCGACCTATGTGGTAGCGGCGCAGCCGCGCTACGCCTGGGGCCTTGACTACGATCCGTGGTACTACGGTTACGGATGGCCGGGGTGGTGGGGATACGGTTTCGGGCCGCGGTACGGCGCGGGGTTCGTCTTCGTGCCGGGGTTCCACTCCGGCTTCCATCGGGGATTTCACCGATAGGGACATCACGCGCGATGTGGCAGCCCGCACCACGAACGCCGGCCTCGCCCCCCGAGGCCGGCGGTTTACTTCAGGCCGGGTGACTCCCCCGCCGGTCGAGCTGTCATGGTGTACACCTGCGACTTCCCCGAGCGCATGCTCATGAAGGCGAGCTTGGCCCCGTCGGGCGAACAGGAGGTGAGCGCGGTCGTGACCGACCCGTTCGGGGTGAAGCGCTTGATGCTCCACAACGAATAGTCGACGGTATACCTCCACCGTCGACGTCGCCGGAAAACAGTCACTTACCGAACCCCAGCTCGGGCACGCGGGCTCACCATGGAAGTGTCCTCGCCCGCGTCCCCGTTCTTTCCTCCGCCCGGTGCGACTACGACTCAGTGCGACCACGACGGCGAGGCCTCGAGCGTCGTCGTATGGGTGACCCTGGTCGCCGTGCCGCCGGTCGCGCTCATGGTCCAGATCTGGGTCTTTCCCGAGCGCTGGCTCTCGAACGCGATTCTGGTCCCGTCCGGCGAATAGGTCGGCTGGCCGTCGAAGCTCGAGGAGAAGGTGAGCCGCTTGGACACATAAGTGGCGCGGTTCTGGACGTAGATCTCCATGTTGCTGCTGCCCGGCAGCGCCCGGCTGTAGGCGAAGGACTTGCCGTCGGGCGAGTAGGTGGGCTTGCCGACCGACACCCCCGCGTTGACCAGGTCGTAGCCGTCGCCGTCGAGATACGCCTCGCGGATCTTCAGCCCCGTGGGGTCAACGAAGAGGAGGGACTTGCCGCTCGGGCTGAACGACGCGTTCCTGCCTTGCACCAGGTGACCATCCGAGATGACGTAGCTGAACGCGCCGGTCGAGGGCGTCATGACCGCGAGGTACGGATCGTTCTGCACGATGACCGTCACGACCAGCCGGGCGCCGTCGGGCGACCAGGACGGGTCCATGATCGTGAAGCTGTGGGGCGAGCCGAGCGCCCAGTGCTTGTTGCTCCCGTCGGCGTTCATGATGTAGATGTCCTCGTGCTCGACCTTCGAGGCGTCGAGCCGGCGGCGCACCATCGCGATGCGCTGGTGATTCCAGGAGAAGGCCGGGGCCGACTCGTCCCCCGAGAAGGTGGTGAGCCGGTTGACGGCGTTGCCGCTGGCGTCCATGCGGTAGATGTCGGGGTGATCACCGATCCGATAGGACATGAAGACGATCGGGACCGACGTGAGCGCGGCGGTCACCGGCTCGACGGCCTCGCCGCCGGCGGCGGCATCGCCGGCACCGGCGGCAGCCGGCACGGGCTCGTTGGCAATGGTGTCGGGGGCGACCGGGTCGTCGCCGCAGCCGGCGAGGGCCAGGGC
>JBOHSB010000023.1:0-9695 GCA_050733015.1 Gemmatimonadales bacterium | reverse complement strand
CCATCGCCCTGGGGGTCGATGTACAGCTCGACGGCATCGTCCTTGTAGATGTCGGCGTTGTCGTGAGCGGTCTGCACCGCCAGCAACTCGGTGTCGCTCACGTCATACGCGGCGTACAGGTAGGTCGCATCCCATGCCAGCTTCACGCTGGCGCTGTTGTTGGCCGCGCCCCGTCCGTTCGCCGGGTCGTCGGCCATGGTGATGGGGGATATGCCGGCCCAATCATTCAGGTTGCCGTCGATGGTGATGGCTGAGGCGCCGACCTTGTGGATGTCATAGGCCGACACCACGGCGGCCAGCGGGCCGACCGGCACCGCCGGTCCGGCGACGCTTTTTTCATCGTCCACATCCGTGCAAGTGGTCGCGATCACGGCCGTGAGCGCTACCGACATGCGCAGCACTCGCCCACTAAATTCAGGAACGCTCATCGGTACCCCCTTTGCCGCCCACTCTTCTTGTAGGCTGTATGCGCGAAAGTCGCGGGAAGGGATGCAGGACCCGGGGGTGGGATCGGTCGGACGAGGTTGACTTCTCGCATGAGGGCGACGGAAGCACCGCTAGAGTCCACAAGGTGGACAAGACCTGCGCGAGCATCCACAACTTCCGGCGCCAACTTACTTGCCTCCCTGGCTGCCGCGGTGATGCAGGGCACAAGCGTCGTTGCTGAGCTGTTGCTGTGGGGATCACACCAGGCGAGCACTACATTCCCTGTGGTGTCGCGTATTCTCGCATGAGCTTCGGTTTTGCGACACGCACGCGCCCGAGGAGGTCGCGTTACGGGTGATTCCCCGACGGGGCGAACGTCGGACACATCAGCGGCGAGCGCATGCGGCCGCTCCTAGCACACACCAATCAATTGGCGGGTTAAGTCCGGCACCATGGAGATCTACGTGCGGCCGTTCCCCGAGACCAGCTCGGCCAAGTGGCAGGTCTCGACCGCCGGCGGGAGCCAACCGATCTGGAGCAAGAGCGGCCGCCAGCTCTACTACGTGAACGGCAAGAACGAGCTGGTGGCGGCCGACATCCGGCCCGGAGCGACCCTCGCCGTGGGCGACCAGCGGGTGCTGTTCTCGTTCGCGCCGTTCCTCCGGCTGGGGCCGATTCCGTCGTACGACGTGACCGCGGACGACCACCGGTTCATGATGCTGCGGGAGGGGGAGTCGGCGCAGGAGAGCGAGCTGATCGTGGCGCAGCACTGGCTGGACGGGCTCAAGGGCAAGACTGCGCGGTAGGCCCCACCCCGGCGCGCGCCACGTTCCGGGATGGTCGCGGCGCGGGGGCGACGGGATGGCTCCCGCAGGGCGCGTCAGGAGACGCCACACCACCTAACTGGTGGTGGTCTCCTTCCGCCTGCGTGGCGGCTTCTGTGGCGCCCGAAGGGAGCTATCTCGGCGCCCCCGCGCCGGCGCACATCGGAGCCCGGTGTACGACGTGCGGTCCTGCTACAGGCAAATTCGTCCCAGGTCCACCAATGGATTCGGCACAAAGCGTGCGCCATCTCCGGGCTGGCGGTGTTCAGCACGCCCTGACGATGAGGCGGACGAACGGTGAGATCAGGCGACTCCGGCTACGTAGTGTTGTGCCTGCTGGGCCTCGTGGCCTGCCGGAGCAGCCCACCGGCGACCGATCCGCGTCAGGACGCCTTCGAGAAGATCGACGTCCACACCCACTACTTCGCGCCGAGAAGCTATCTCGTGCCGATGCTCGCGCGCTGGCACGCTCGGGCGGTGATTCTCAACTATACGTTGGGCCAGCCGGACAGCCTGGTGCGCCGCCGGTGGGCCGGCGTGCTCGCGCTGGCACACGCTGCGCCGGATCGGTTCTGGGTGGCGACGACCTTCGATCCGACGGCGATTGACCAGCCTCAGTTCGCCGCCCGGGCCCTCGCGCAACTCCGGACGGACTTCGCCAGCGGCGCCGTCATGCTCAAGGTCTGGAAGGACCTCGGCCTCATGGTCCGGGATCGGAGCGGCCGATTCGTCCAGATCGACGACCCCCGGCTCCAGCCGATCTGGGACTTCCTCTCCGCGCGGCACATCCCCGTCCTGGAGCACAGCGCCGACCCGCGCGAGGGCTGGCGGGTGCTCGACCCGAGGAGCCCCAACTACCAGTACTTCCGCAGCAACCCCGACCACTATCCCTACCTCCATCCGGAGGTGCCGCGGTGGGAGACCGTGATCGCCGCCCGGGATCGCTGGTTGGGCCGCAACCCGGGCCTCACCGTCATCGGCGCTCACTTCGGCAGCATGGCCGACGATCTCGATGGCCTGAGCCGATGCCTCGACTCGTTCCCCAACTTCAACGTGGACGTGGCCGATCGGCTCGGCGACATCGAGCGGCTGCCAGTCGAGCGGGTCCGCCGGTTCTTCCTCGCCTATCCGGACCGCATCCTCTTCGGCACCGACCGCTCGAGCTCGGGCCCGGAGGCCGGCATCGCTCCGGCGGCATTACGGGAGGAGCAGAAGCAGGCCGAGCGTCAGTACGCCGGGTGGTGGGACTACACCAGCCGCACGCTTCGATTGCCGGCGCCCGTGCTCACCCAGTTCTTCTCCGGGAACGCCCGCCGCCTGCTCCATCTCTCCGACCGATCGCTTCGGTCAGCGACTCCAGCCCCAGTGTCCGTCTGATGCGCGGGAGTCGGCGTCCACCCATGGGACAGCAGGATTCCCCGTCACCCGACTCGCTCGCCCCTCCCGCCGCCCGAACGGCCGCCATACTCCTCGGACTGATGCTGTTCGCGCTGGCGGTGCATCTGCCGGCGCGGCTGGGCGACCTGTATGGGGAGCAGGACGTCGCGCGGCTAGTCGACAGCGCGCTCCTCTGGAAGCGCGCCGGTCTCCGCACGGAGGCCCTGTCGCAGTACCTGTACTACATCAGCCCAGCCTACATCTACCTGATCACCGTGCTGCTCCCCGGGACCGTTGGCAGCCTGGCGCCCGCGGCAGCGGCGCTCAACACGATCAATCTGATCGCCGCGGTGGTCATCCCGGTGCCGCTGTACCTCCTTTTTCGGCGGGTCGCCGGTCACCCGGCCGCCCTGATCGGGACGCTGTTCCTCACCCTCGTTCCCGCCTTCTGGCACGGCGGCCTGTACGGGTTTCCGACCCTGCTCGCCGCGCTGTTCATGGTCCTGGCCGCCTGGCTCTTCGACCGCTGGCTGGCCGGCCACGGCGGCGATTGTGCAGCATCGCCGACCCTGCTCGCCTGCCTGCTCTGCCTCACGGCGGCGATCCTGCTCAAGGCGGACGTCTATCTCAGCGCGGTCGCGCTCTGGGGGCTGCTGCTGTACCGGGGGCGCTGGTCGGGTCGCACGGTTGCCCTGCTCGCGCTGATGGAGGCGGCGCCCATCGCGGTGTTGTTCGGTGTGGTCAGGGGGCTGCTGCAGGCATCACCCGGCGCGCTGGTCTACGCGGGGACGTGGACGCGCACCTTTCCGGTCCAGCCGCTCCGCGCCTTCACCCAGGAGCACGCGGTGCAGCTGGTGAAGAGCTTCGGGGCCCTGACCCTGCCGGTGTTCGCCGTGGCGCTGCTCCTGCTGGTGCGGTCGCGCCGGTACGCGCTGGCCGCCTTGCTGCTGCTATGGGCCTCGCTGCCCGTGGCGTTCTGGTTCGTCCGCCCGGGGGACAGCGCCCGCCACCACTTCCCGTCCACCATTCCCGTGGCCCTGGGCGTCGGGATCGTCCTCGCCCGGCTCCGCTCGCCCTGGCGGTACACCGCCCTCGCCCTGCTCGCCGCGGTGAACTACTGGGCATTCCCGCCGAACCCCTCGACGGTCACCACCAGCGGAAACCTGATCCGGAGCGGGCGCCTGACCGCCCGCGCGGTCGCCGTGGACCAGCGACTCGCCCGCGCCTTCGCCGACCGCGCCGAGCCCCGGGCGGCGTTCCTGGGCAGCTACACCGATCCGTACGTCGAGGACCAGGTGCTCTCACTGGCCGACAGCGTGACCCGGGTGCAACCCATCGTGCGCTTCGCGCTGGCCGCCGAGGAGATCGACTATCTCCGCGACGGGCAGGCGCGCGTCGCGGTCATCGTCGCGCTGCCGGACCCGTTGCCGCCTGGCCGTGAGACGGCGGCGGTGGCGGCGGCCTATCGCGACGCCGGGTACGCCGTGTACTCGACCGAGCTCTACGGCGACATGGGGCGGCGTCGCCGCTCCCACTGGGACCTTCGCCTCTCGGAGCTCACGCTCCGCAACCGACCGGGCGCATCCGTCGTGGCCTCGACCAGGAACGGTGGGCGGGACTTGCTGGCCAGATAGACCCGTCCGAGGTACTCGCCGATGAGGCCCAGCAGAATGAACTGCACGCCGAACAGGAGCGTCGTCACGCCGACCGCCGACGCCCACCCCGGCACGGTCCGCCCCCGCCAAGCCTGGATCAGGACGTACCCCAGCTCGAGAAACGCCAGACACGCGGTCACGAGGCCGAGCCCCGTGCCGATGCGGAGCGGGGTGAGGGAGAAGGCGGTCACGCCCGACACGGCAAGGCGTACCATCTTGCGGAGGGAGTACTTGGTCTCGCCGGCATGGCGCGGCGCCGCGTCGAACGGCAGCGTAACGCTCCGGAGTCCGGTCCAGCCGATCAATCCCCGGAGGAAGTACTCCCCTTCCTGGAGCGCCAGCAGGTAGTCCACCACCTGGCGGCCCATCAGCCGGAACTCGCCGGTGCCGGCTGCCATCGGCACGCCCGTCAAAGTCGAGAAGATCCGGTAGAACAGCGCCGAGGTGGTGCGCTTGAACCGGCCGACATCGGCCGAGTCGGATCGGCGGGTCAGCACGAGCGGGGTTCCGGCCAGCCAGTGCCGCACCATGACCGGGATCAGCGCGGGGGGGTGCTGCAGATCGGCGTCCATGGTCACCACGGCCTCGCCGCGCGCGTGCTTCAACCCGGCCAGAATGGCCGCCTGCTGGCCAAAGCTCCGGGCCAAACGGACCCCTCGGACCCTCGGGTCACGTTGCGCGATCCGGCAGATGGCCGGCCAGGTGCCGTCGGTGCTGCCGTCATCCACCAGCACGAGCTGGTACTGCCACGTCTCGGAATGGAGGTGAAAGCGGATGGCCCGGTACAGCGGCTCGACGTTGGGCTCTTCGTTGTGACAGGGCGCGACGATGGAGACGAGAGGGGGACGATCCGGCATCACTCGCGCCTTTCGGCCGGGGAGGCTTGAGAGCGGTCCCCGCGGCTTCGGCATGACTTTCTGGCGCCTGCGACTACGCGCATTCCTGCTCACCCGGTCGTCGTCCGGCGACGGTTCCTGCAGGATGTGGGCCCCGGCGCTCGAGGTCGCGCGTGGGATCGGGGCGCCGGGTCTGGCGTCGATGCTGGCTGCGACGTGCTAGCCCGTTCGCGATCTTCGGGCGCGGGGGAGCGGGATGGCTCCCGTAGGGGCGCGTCAGTCGACGGCACGACCTCAACCGCCGGTGGCCACCTAACGCCTGCGTGCCGGCGACTGTGGCGCCCCGAAGGGGGCCGTCCCGCGCCCGCGCGCCGGCAGACGAGGCCCCCACCCGGCGCACAACCGCGGTGCTGCCCCAGTTAATCCCTGATTAACAATCTCTCCTTATACTCGCTGGCCTTGGTGCGTCCCAACCCACTTGGTCCTCGCTTTCGCCAGGGAGTATCCATGCGCGCACGCATTCCGATCGTACTCGGCCTCGTCACCGCTCTTTTCGCCTGCGAGGAACATCAGGGTACCTTGGCTCCCGACGGGGCAGCGGCGGTCGCCGCACCGGCAACCGCCAATGCCTCGGAGGCGAGCCAGATCGCGCAACTGCGCCGGCTGGTCGCACCGTTCCACGACTTCGACGCGGCGGTCCGGGCCGGCTGGGCCGCCCCGATCACTCCCTGCTTCACATCGGCCGACCTGCCGAGCCAACCGGGGGTCGGCGCGATGGGGTTCCACTGGGGCAATCTCGCGTACATCCAGGACGGCGGGGCGGTGAACCTGCTCCAGCCCGAGCTGCTGCTGTACGAGCCGGAGAAGAACGGCAAACCGCGGTTCGTGGGCGTGGAGTACATCGTGCCGTTCACCGATCATCCGGCGACTGCCGCCCCGCCGACCCTGCTGGGCCACGAGTTCTCGCAGGTACCGGAGGCCGGCGTCTGGGGGCTGCACATCTGGGTGGGCCGGCACAACTCGAGCGGGATCTTCTCGCCCTGGAACCCGAAGGTGAGCTGCCAGTTCGCCGGAGCGCAGGCGGCCAACGCGGGGCACCATCACGGCGGCTGAGCGAGACTCGAAGCGCCGGCGGGCGGTGCGGGAGCGCGTCCGCCGGTGCTGGAGCCGGACGCTCAGCCGGTCGGGCGTCAGACGATTCGGAGCACGACACCGCGGCGTGCGGCGCACCCGCGCTGGGCACGCACCCTCCGCGCGATCGCCGATCCGCCATCTCAACCCGCGCGCGCAGCGTGGCTACGGGGTGTACAGCTCGCTGTCGTTCGGGACGTTGTTGCCTCCGCTGACATGGGCTCCTCCCACAGCCAGGAGGTAGGGCTTATCGTCCAGCCTCACCAGCACGACCGCGTCGTGGTTCAACTTGGGGGCGGCCTTCGGGTTCCACCGGTTGGTCGTCGGGTCGTACACGTAGGCCTGGTTCGTGACCTGCTCGTTGGTGAAGGTCGAGATGATCACGAAGAGCTTGCCCTGGATCACGGCCCCGTGGTTCTTCCCGCCAATGGGCAACGGCGCGAGCGTCTTCCAGGTATCGGTCAGCGGATCGTACACGTCGAGCGCCGTGACTGGAGCACCCAGAGTATCTATGCCCCCGGCGACATAGAACTTCCCGCCAATCGCACCCCCCGCCCCGCTCCGGTGAAAGTGCGGAGCCAGACGCTTTGACACCCAGTGGTCCGCCGCGGGGTTGTAGCGTAAGACGCGACGGTAGAACGGCGAATCGCAAAACACGCCGCCAATGAACTCAATCGAGCAGGTGCCGGAGAGCACGAAGAGCTTGCCGTCGATGACCGCGCTGATGCCGTTGGCGGTGGCCTTGGGCATGTCGGCCTTCCGAGTCAGGGCGTTGCTGACGGGGTCGTACGCCCATGTACCAGGCGTGATTGACACCTCACTGCCGCTCTTGTCGTAGCCACCCGAGAAGTAGAGCTTGCCCCCGATCTGCCCGACCCCGTTCGTCCTGAACTCGAAGACCGCAGGCTCGCGGCTCGGCACGCTCCAGGTATTCGTGGCGACGTTGTACCTGGCGATGGGTATCGCGCAGCAATCCTCCTCATCGGCGCCGCCGAAGGTGTACACGATGGGCTGTCCTGCCGAGTTGTTGACGACCCCGGCGGCGATATCCATGCCGAAACCGGCGGCCTCCGGGTATGGGGCCCTCAGGGTCCAGGTGTTCGAGGTCAGGGCCGCGAGTGGAGGAGTTACAGGGGCGGACTCGGTGGCAGGCTGGGTCGGGCTGTCGCTCTCCCCGCAAGCGGCGAGGGCGAGCAGGCCAAGGCCGAGCACCAGGTGCACCGATGGCGGGCGAAGCATGGATTCCTCCTGACGGAGGGGTCGGTGGGGGACCGGAACGTCCCCCAACCTACGCACGCCTTTCAAGCGTATCTCAAGCCGTCTTGGGGGCGGCACTTGATCGAGCCCGAAACCCGCCTTGCCAGCGCCGCGTTTGCTCGGATGAGGTTCGCGCACCCGCTCGCCCTTCAGCCCACCCAGGCCATTCCCGTGCACCGCTCGGATCTGCAGGCCGCGCGATAAGTGTCGCTTCGCGGCCGGATGTCTCGGAGTTCGACGAGGAAGGCGGACGGGCGGCGGCCAAGCCTTAACAGGAGGAAGACAGACGAGCGGTGAAAAGGTAGCCTTACCAATCAGTCGGCCGGAAATCCTTCAGAAACCGTCCCCACATGTGCTCGCCGGTGTTCACACCGGCGATGATGGGATCCACAATCCGCGCCGCCCCATCCACCACATCCAGCGGCGGATGAAACCGATGTTCCGCCACCTTCCGCGCCGCGATCTCCGCCACGTCCTCGTCCGTCACCCACCCCGTGTCCACGCTGTTCATGTGGATCCCGTCCGCCTGATAGTCCGCCGCCGCCGTCCGCGTCAGCATGTTGAGCGCCGCCTTGGCCATGTTGGTGTGCGGATGCCGCGTCGTCTTGAAGTTGCGGTAGAACTGCCCCTCCACCGCCGAGACGTTGACGATGTGCTTATCGCGCTCGGGCGTCCGGAGCATCAGCGGCTTGAGCCGCGCGTTCAGGATAAAGGGCGCGATCGCGTTGACCAGCTGCACCTCGAGCAGCTCCACCGACGGCACGTCGGCCAGCAGCATCCGCCACGAGTTGCGCTCGCGCAGGTCCACCTGCTGCAGGTCCTGGTCGAGCCGGCCCCGGGGGAACAGGTGCCGCCGCGGCTCGCGCTCTTCCTCTAATAGGGGCACCTGCGACAGCTCGGCCGGGTGGACCAGCCCGGCGATGCTCGGGAGACGGCGCTCGAAGGCGGCGGGCGTCAGGGCCGTGCCCGGATCGGCAGCGCCGACGGTGCCGTCGAGATGCAGGTGAGCGCCGCGCCAGCCCTGCCAGCTGCCGAGCAGCTGCCGCACGGGCTCCGGCATGCCGTGGAGCGCGGCCCGCTCGCCGTCCATCATGTGCTCGTAGAACTCGGGCGGCCGGCGGACCGTCTGGCAGGCGTTGTTGATGATGAAGTCGAGCCGGTCGCGGGTCGCCAGCAGCTCGTCGCAGAAGGCCTCGACGCTCGGCGTGTGGCGGAGGTCGAGCCCGAAGATCTCGAGCCGGTGGCCCCAGTCGGCGAAGTCCGGCTCCCGGGCGTAGCGCGCCGCCGAGTCGCGGGGGAAGCGGGTGGTGACGATCAGCCGGGCGCCGGCCCGGAGCAGCTTGATGCCGGCCTGGTAGCCGATCTTGACCCGCCCGCCGGTGAGCAGCGCCACCCGGCCCGTGAGGTCGGCCGTCTCGGTGCGCTTGGCGTAGTTGAACGCGGCGCACTCGGGGCAGAGCTGGTCGTAGAAGCAATGGATCTCGGTGAACTTCCCCTTGCAGACGTAGCAGTGCTGCGGCTCGATCGGCTCGCGGGCATCCGGATCGTCGGCGGCCTCGCGCTGCTCGAATTCCACCGGCGGGAAGACGTTGGGGCTGGTGTAGACCGGCTGGCGGCGGAGTGTCCGGATGCCGGTGGCGTCGAGCACGCCCTCCTCGCGGCGGACCTTGGTCGCCCTGCGCTGGCGCATGGTGGCGCGCACCAGGCGGCGGCGGGCGAGGGCGTCGGGCGAGTAGACGTGGCCCGCGGCCTGGAGCAGGCGGCGCTGGTCGTCGGGCGGGACGCCGGCGAGGAGGGCGCGGTCGGCGACCAGCTCCTCCAGCAGCGCGGTGGCGGCGCGGAGGCGCGCGAGGAAGGCGGGGTCCGTGGACGGGACCGGTGCGGTCGTCTGGGATGTCGTCATGGTCGCAGAATTCTAACGGGCCGGCGGGTGGCGAGCCATCGGTGTGGTGCCGGCGCGCGGCCGGCGACGACATGCCCTCCGGGGACGCTGCAGTAGCCGCCACGCAGGCGTTGGGTTGCTACCGCGCCGTCCTGGCATTCGCGCCCGACCCGCCCCACATTGCAGGCGTCCCTCTCCACTCGCATGTGACGCCGCCCGATCCGCCTCCCGCGATGCACCCGCCGTCGAGCGACCGCTACACCATCGAGCGCGAGCTCGGGCACGGCGGCATGGCCACCGTCTACCT
>JBOHSB010000022.1:0-1856 GCA_050733015.1 Gemmatimonadales bacterium | reverse complement strand
CCTTGAGCCGGTTGCGGATGATGCCGGCATCGGCGAGCAACCGGCGACGGCCGCGCGCCCCATAGGCGGCCACGACCTCAGGATCGAAGCCATCGTACGCCCGGCGAAAGGCCTCGCGCTTCTTGAGGATCGTGAGCCAGGAGAGGCCGGCCTGGTTGATCTCGAGCACGAGCCGCTCGAACAGCGCCGCGTCATCGTGGAGCGGGAAGCCGTATTCGCGGTCGTGGTAGGGGCCGTGCCACTCGTGGCCCGGGGCGATGTCGCAGTAGGTGTGGGCCATGAGCTTTGGCTATTGGTTGTGGGACACGCGCGGGCCAGCTCGCGCTGGGCGGTTCGCTCCGGGCGGTTCGCTCCGGACGGTTTGCGCCGGGCGGTCCGCTCCGGGCGGGACCAGCTCGCTGCCGGACGCTGCAGTGGCCTGCGCCCGGGTGGGTCGGTGGGAGGAACTGGCGGCCCACTGACGCGTCCTTCGCGACCCGGTCCCAGGCCCTGCACGAACCGGCCGGCCTTCGTGGCGTCCCAGCGAGACACCCGCGATTCGATATTTCTTCAGTACGCGCAGGTCGAAGATACCGTCCCGCCGAGGGCAGCCGAAAAGACTCGGCAGTGCAGCGTTTGACCCCGGTTCAGCCCCGGGCTACGTTGCCGACCCATGCCGCAGACGCTGCTAGTGATCGACGACGAGCCCCAGATTCGCCGCGTCGTCCGGAACGCCTTCAAGGATAACGGCGCCCGGGTGCTGGAGGCCGCCACCGGCGCCGAAGGCATCGACCTCGCCGCGGCCGAGCACCCCGATCTCATCATTCTCGACCTCGGATTGCCCGACGTCGTCGGGGCCGACGTCTGCCGTGAAATCCGCAAATGGTCGTCCGCGCCCATCCTCGTGCTCTCCGCGCGACATTCCGAGCAGGAAAAAGTGGCGTTGCTCGATGCCGGCGCCGACGACTACGTCACCAAACCGTTCAGTACCATCGAGCTGCAGGCTCGCGCGCGGGCGCTGCTCCGGCGGGCGCAGGGAAGCGGCAGGCCCGGCGAGAGCCGCATCGAGATCGGCGAGCTGGTGCTCGATGCCGACGCACGGGCACTCACCCGTGCCGGCGAGGCGATTCATCTGACGCCCATCGAGTGGGACCTGCTGCGAGTACTGATGACGAACCCGGGACGTACGCTGACGCACCAGCATCTCTTCACCCAGGTGTGGAGCGGGCGGAAGTTCGGCGACGCGCAGCAGTACCTGCGAGTCTATGTGGCCCACCTCCGCCGGAAGATCGAGACCGATACGCTCCGTCCCCGCTATATCATCACCGAACCAGGGGTGGGCTACCGGTTCGTCACCGCGGCCGAGGCTGGGGGTGTACGAGGCTAGGCCGCGAAGGGAGCGGGTGGGCCGTCTGGCTCACATGGGTTGGTGCCCTCGTCGCCGTCACCTTCGCGCTCCTGGCCTTTCGTGCGCGCCTCGACAAGGCGCACGTGGCCCTGCTCTACCTGCTGGTCGTGCTGGCCGGCACGCTGCACGGGCAGCGGCGCCTCGGCCTGACGCTCGCCACGCTCGCCTTTCTGCTCTTCAATTTCTTCTTCCTTCCGCCCTACGGCACCCTCGTCCTCGCCGATCCGCTCAACTGGCTGGTGCTGGCGACGTTTCTCGTGGTGAGCACCGTTGCGGCCCAGATGCTCCACCGCCTGCAGGTGGAGGCCGCGGTCGCCGAGCGGAGGGCGGCGGAGGTGGACCGGTTCGCCACGCTCGGCGCCGAGACGCTCAACGTGGCTCGGGCCGATGAAGCGCTTGCGGCAATCGAGAACGTCATCCGCACGACGCTGGACCTGACCGTGTGCCGGATCCACACCCGGCCCGGCCC
>JBOHSB010000021.1:0-10647 GCA_050733015.1 Gemmatimonadales bacterium | reverse complement strand
ACTGATGGGGGTAACCCGGCGCGAGTTCCTGAAGCGGGGCGCCGCCGCGGGTATGGCGGCGGCCGCCCCGCTCCGGGCGCCGCTCGCTGCGCCGGCGATCCACCGGTCCGCGGTCGAACCGGTCGTGATCGCCTCCATGAACGGCAACTGGTTCAAGAACGGCGGTCCGGTCACCGGCGTGGAGCAGGCGTATACGCAGATGACCAGGGGCGGCGACGTGCTGGACGCGCTGATCGCGGGGGTGACCATCCTCGAGCTCGACGCCGAGGAGGACTCGGTCGGGTACGGCGGGCTACCCAACGCGGACGGCGTGGTGCAGCTCGACGCGTGCTGCATGCATGGTCCCAGACGCCGCGCGGGAGGCGTCGCCGGCCTCGAGGGCGTGCGCACACCGGCGAAGGTGGCGCAGGCGGTGATGGACCAGACCGATCACCACCTGCTGGTCGGCGCGGGCGCGCAGGCGTTCGCGCGGGGCCTCGGCTTCGCCATCGAACCAGACCTCAACACCGAGCACTCGCGCCGCGCCTGGCTCGAGTGGAAGCGACGCTCGGATCCCAAGCACTATCTGGACCCCGGCCGCCGGGCGGCGAACGACCGCCGGGTGCTCGATTCGCTGTTCGACGACGGCTTGCTCAACTCGCGGGTAGTGCACGGCACGGTCAACTGCGACGGCATCAACGCCAAGGGGGAGATCGGCGGCGTGACGACCACCAGCGGCCTGGCCTGGAAGATCCCGGGCCGGGTGGGCGACTCGCCCATCCTGGGCGCCGGCCTCTACGTGGACGGGGCGGTTGGCGCGGCCGGCTCGACCGGGCGCGGGGAGGCGAACCTGTACGGCCTCTCCTCCTTCCTCATCGTCGAGAACCTGCGCCGGGGCATGCACCCGAAGGACGCCGGGCTGGAGGCGCTCCGGCGGGTCCGGGCCAACACCGTCGAGCGGCGGCTCCGCCGGTCCAATGGCGAGCCCAACTTCAGCCTTTCCTTTTATATCCTCAACGCGAAAGGAGAGCACGCCGGCGTCTCGATGTACGCCGAGGACGACGATTACCGCGGCTGGGGCGAGAACACCGACCGTGGCTACATGAAGTACGCCTACTGCGACCGGAACGGTCCCCGCACGGTGCAGTGCGAGGCCCTCCTGCCGGGCATCCTCAAGGCAGAGGCGTAGGGCGGGCGGCCCTCGGTTAGCTTTCAGGCGGCCCGGCGCCGTCGCCGGCACCACCGACGAGGACGATGAGCCCGATCCCGCAGGTCGCCGACGCCGAGGCCAAGCAGCTCCAGCTGACCCGCATGAAGCGGCGCGCCACCGGCTTGCTGGTGGTGATGGGCGTCGTGTTCATCGCCGCCTGGAACCTGGAGCCGGCGTATCCCTGGCTGGGCTACCTGCGCGCCACCGCCGAGGCCGGCCTGGTCGGCGGCGTGGCCGACTGGTTCGCCATCACGGCCCTGTTCCGCCATCCGCTCAACATCCCGATTCCCCACACCGCCATCATCCCGCAGCGGAAGGACCGAATCGGTCGGAGCCTGGGCAACTTCGTCCAGAACAACTTCCTCTCGCCCGACGTGCTGGGCGCCAAGCTGCGGGCGGCGGGACTCAGCCGTCGCGCGGCCGAGTGGCTCAAGGAGCCCGAGCACGCCCGCATCGTCGTGCGCCAGGCGGCCGGGGCGCTCCGGAGCGCGACCGCGGTGGTGCGCGACGACGACGTGCACGCCCTGCTCGAGCGGGGCGTCATCGAGCCGCTCAAGCGCCGGCCCATCGCGCCGGTGCTCGCCGACGGGCTGGCGCTCCTCACCGTGAACGACCGCCACCAGCAGCTGCTCGACCGGCTGGTCCACGGCCTCACCCGACTCGTGGCCGAGAACGAGGGGCTGATCCGCCAGCGGGTCCGCGAGGAGAGCCCGTGGTGGGTGCCGGGCTTCGTGGACGACCGGGTCCACGAGCGCGTGGTGGACGGCATCGGCCGCACACTGTTCGAGGTGAGCGCCGACTCGAACCACCCGCTCCGCCGGCAGCTCGACGAGCTGCTGGTGAGCTGGATCGAGCAGCTGCGCGAGTCGCCCGAGGCGATCGCGCGCGCGGAGCAGATCAAGCAGCAGGTGCTCGACCATCCCACCAGCGAGCAGCTCACCGAGTCGCTCTGGCGGGAGGTGAAGAAGGTGCTCGACCGCCAGGTGGCCGCCGCCGAGCAGGGCGCGCCGGGCGGGCTGGAGCGCGGCCTGACAGCGCTGGCCCAGGCCGTGGTCGAGGACGGGGCGCTGCTGGCGAAGCTGGATGACTGGATCATCGGTGCGGTGCTTCGGATCGTGGAGCAGCACCGGCACGAGGTGGGCCAGCTCATCGCCCACACGGTGAGCGCCTGGGACCCGGACGAGACCTCGAAGCGCATCGAGCTCCAGGTCGGCCGCGATCTCCAGTTCATCCGCATCAACGGCACGCTGGTGGGCGGGATGGTGGGGCTGATCCTTTACACGGTCACGCATCTGCTCGCCGGTCGGCCGTGAGCACCGGCGGACTCTCGACGGATCGGCCGATGCGGCGCACCTTGATGAAATGCCCCAGCAGGACCACTGCTCCACCAGTCCGGGAGCCACCATGAGCAGCACTCCCCCCGAGCCGGCCGTCGCTCCGCCGCCGGCACCCGCTCCCGCCGAAATCTTCGGCCTTCGGGGAGCGCGCCTCGCGGCGCGAGTCCGGCAGGCGCTCTACCGCACGCCACCCGCCGACCTGGCGAGCGCCTTCCGGCGCATGCGGGAGGGCGCCACGGCCCGGCACCTGGACTACTTCAGCGATGGCGCCGTGCAGACCATCCGCGTCTTCCCCTGCCCCATCACCGTCCTGCCCGAAGAAGTGGACTACGTCCACCGGGTGGTGCGCACGCTGCACGACGCGCTGGTCCGCCTGCCCGATCTCTACCTGGCCGATCCCGCGATCCGCGCCATCCTGCGGCTCGAGCCGGAGGAGGACGCGTGGCTGCGCCAGTGCTGGAGCCACGCCATGCGGGTGCGCAATCCGGTGTTCGGCCGCCTGGATGCGCTGGTGGACTACAGCAGCCCGGTCTGGAAGGACACGTTCAAATTCGTCGAGCCCAACCTGACCGGCATCGGGGGGCTGCACCTGATTCCGTCGGTCGAGGAGATCCTGGCTGAGATCATCGTCCCCCTGCTGGCGGCGCGAGATCGCGGGCTCCGGCTCGGGCGCCTGACCGACGCGCGCGAGCTGCTGCAGGCCGAGCTCGCCGCGCAGCTCGAGGCCGTGGGCCGGCCCGGCGGAACGGTGTGCTTCGTGGAGCCCAAGTACGAGCTGGAGGGAATCGACGAGCAGCGGCGCTTGGTGGAGTATCTCCGCGACCGCCACGCCATGACCACGCTGCACGCGGACCCGTGCGAGCTCCGCATGAAGGACGGCGAGGTCTACTACGAGGACGCACGGGTGGACTTGGCGTACCGGGACTACAGCGTTCTGGACCTGGTCGAGCTCGAGCGGGAGCGCGTGGACGTGACGCCAATGCGGACCTTGTTCCGCGAGAACCGAATGGTGAGCTCGATCGCCGCGGAGCTCGACCACAAGGCCTGCTGGGAGATCCTCACGGACCCCGAGATCGCGGCCCGCCACTTCGACGAGGCCTCGCGCCGCTGCTTCCAGCGTCATGTCCTGTGGACCCGGGTTCTCGCCGAGCGCCGGACCACGCTGCCGGCCGGCAACAGCGGCGATCTGGTCGCGTTCGCCCGCGAGGCGCGCGAGACCCTGGTGCTCAAGCCGTCGCGCGGGTACGGGGGCGATGGCGTCGTGATCGGGCAGACGCTGTCCACCGAGGCGTGGGACCAGGCGCTCGACGCCGCGCTGGCCGACCAGGAGCTGTGGGTGGTCCAGTCCCTGGCCCACATCCCCGTCCTCGAGGTGCCGACGCTGTCGGAGGACGGATCGCTGCAGCCCGAGATGTACTACCACGTCATGGGCTACGCGTCAGGCCCCGAGGGGCTGGCGATCCTCGCGCGGGCGTCCCAGCGGCAGGTGGTGAACGTCGCCCAGCGCGGCGGGATGGCCGCGGTGATGGTGGCGGAGGACGCCGGTGAGTCGAGTCGGCCGGAGCGATGAGTCACCCTGAGCGAAGCCAGGGCTCAGGGTGACTCATTGCTCAGGGTGACCCATGCGTCCCCACCTCCGGCAGCGTGCCCCACCGCCCCCACCCGTCCGGCGCCAACACGTACCGCACCGCTGCCCGCCCCGCCACGGTCACCGGCCCGAACTCGGCACGATACCCCTGGCGTGATGTCTGCTTGAGCTTGGGTCCCGCCGTGCGGACGAAGCGGTCGGCCGAGCGCTGGTCGTCCCACACGACGTACCACACCAGCGCCGGACCGCCGGGGGCGTCATACACCCGGAAGCGGTCGCCGCCCCAGCCGAGAGGGACGGTGGTCTGGACCTCGTCGGATTTCGCGAGCGACGCGAGCACCACCCGCACCTCGTTCTCGCCCAGGACGTCCTCGTAGGCCACGCCGCTGTCCGCGGGAAATGCCAGCACCACCGGCTGGTCGCCGCGCGCGTACCGTTCCGGATGCAGGATCTGCTCGGTGGACACCGGCATCCGCGGCCCGTACGGCAGCGTGTCCCGCGGCCCGGACGTGTTCCACCAGAACATGAACTCGGCGCCGTCGAGATAGGGAAAGATCAGCGCCTCCCGCACCACCAGCGGCGCCCCGGCGAAGACCGGCATCAGCGACTGCTTCTCGCGGACCTGGTCGCGGTACATCTCCCAGAACTGGGGCATTTCGGTCACGTGCTGGCCGGGCGCCAGCACCTCGATGGAGGCGAGCGTGGCCTGGCCTTCGAGGATGGACTGGGCCGCGGTCAGGCGATCGTTGTTGTCGGTGGCGTCGAGGATGGAATCGAGCGGCAGGTACTGGCCCTGGAGCGCGTGCACCATCTCGTGGGCCAGCACCAGATGGAGCTGCTCGCGCTCGGCGCCGGCCACGCCGAACAGCATCGCCGAGTCGGGGTCGTAGTAGCCCGCCACCTGCTCAGCATAGAGATCGAGCAGCAGGCCCCGCAGCTCGAGCGTGTCCGGCAGCAGTCCGAACAGGCGGTAGGCGGTCTCGAGGCCGCGCATCCGGGCGGGCGGCAGCTCCTGGTCGAGCTTGGCGAGCAGGTACCGCCGCACCTGCTCCCGCGAGCGCAGCGCCGACCGCGGCGGCGTCCGGAACGTGAGCTTCGTGGCCCGCTCGACCGGCGCGCGCAGGCTGTCCACCAGCTCGCGCAGCACGGTCTCGTCCCGCTGGCGCGGGCTCTGGCCGCGGCACGCGGCGGCCACGCCGAGCAACGCGACCACCAGGACCAAGCGGATCATGCGCGGCCCAGGTACGCCGAGTACCAGGTCAGGATCGCGGGCCCGACCAGGTAGGTCGCCGCCGCGCCGATGGCGAGGAAGATGCCGAACGGCACCAGCTTCTTCCTCCCCATGAGGGAGAGGGGGACGAAGATGAGGCTGCCGATCAGCGCGCCCAGGAAGATCGTGAGCAGCGTTCCCTGCCAGCCCAGGAAGGCGCCGACCATCGCCATCATCTTGATGTCGCCTCCGCCCATCGCCTCCTGCTTGAACATCCACTCGCCGGCGATGGCTACCAGCCAGAGAAGGCCGAAGCCCACCGCGCCACCCAGGAGAGCCACCCCGAGCGCCTGCTTGCCGGCGGCCAGCGCGAACAGGATCCCGAGGGCCAGCCCGCCCAGCGAGAACTCGTCTGGGATGATGTAGGCCCGGGCGTCGGTCATGGCGATGCCGAGCAGGACCGTGGCGAATACGGCGCCGCGCAGCGCCTCGAGGCTCGGGCCGTGGCGCCAGACCATGAACGCCCAGATGAGGGCCGTCAGCAGCTCGATCAGCGGATACTGGACCGAGATCGGGGCCCGGCAGCCGCGGCAGCGTCCCCGGAGCACGAACCAGGACACGATGGGAATGTTGTCGTACCACCGGAGACCGGTGCCGCACTTGGGACAGTGCGACGGCGGGCGCACGATGGATTCCTTCGGCTCCGCGCCCCAGCGCAGGATGCAGACGTTGAGAAAGCTTCCGATCACCGCCCCGAACACTCCGGCGATGGCAATGAACAGCGGCATGTCAGGCGTCACGCGTGACCTCGTACAGGAGGATGCCGGCGGCGACCGCCACGTTGAGCGACTCGACCGTGGAGGCCAGGGGAATGGCGATTCGGCGGCTCGCCGCCGCGGCCAGCGCGGGTCCCACGCCCGCGCCTTCGTTCCCGACGGCGAGCGCGAGCGGCGGACCGTCGCGCCGCGGCCGGCCGAGCGGCTCGCCATCCGCCGCGGCCACCACCAGCTCGACGCCCCGCGCCCGGACCCAGGCGAGGAGCGGGTCGACCTCGGTCGGGACCGCCGGTAGCCGGAACGCCGCGCCCATGCTGCCGCGCAGCACCTTGGAGTTGGTCAGGTCGGCGGTGCCCTTGAGGGCCACCACGCCCGACGCGCCCAGGGCCAGCGCGGTCCGGAGCATCGTGCCGACGTTCCCCGGGTCCTGCACCGCGTCGAGCACGAGGACCACGTGACCGGGCCTCGTGGGAATGTCCTCCAGGCTCCACACGCGCGGCTCGATGACCGCGACGATGCCCTGCGGCTGCTCGGTGTCGGCCAGCGCGTCCAGCTCGGCGGGCGTCACCTCGACCACCGGGACGCCGCGGCCAGCCAGCGCGATCTTGAGCGCCGACCCGCGGGAAGTACCTTCCAACGCCGGCGACACCGCGGCGCCCCGCACCGGTGTCTCGGCCGCCAGCGCCTCCTCGACCAGCCGCACGCCCTCGGCCAGGGCGAGGCCGCGGCGCTCGCGGCCCCGCCGGCGGGCCAGGTCGCGAATGGTGGTCAGCAGCGCACCGCCCTTGGAGGTGCTCACGGAATGAAGATCGCTCTCACCATCGCCGGCTCGGACTCGGGCGGCGGCGCCGGCATCCAGGCCGACCTCAAGACGTTCCAGCAGTTCGGGGTGTTCGGCACCTCGGTCATCGTGGCGCTCACGGCCCAGAACACCCGCGGCGTGCGGGCGGTGGAGACGGTGCGCGAGGCGATGGTCGGCGAGCAGCTCACCGCCTTGGCCGAAGACCTGCCGCCCGCGGCGCTCAAGACCGGCATGCTCGCCGAGGCGGGCATCGTCCGTCTGGTGGCCAAGGCGATCCGGGAGAACGGCTGGCAGCCGCTGGTGCTCGATCCGGTCATGGTCTCGACCTCGGGACACCGCCTGCTCAGCACCGAAGCGGAGGACGTCATCCGCGACAGCCTGCTGCCACTGGCCGCGCTGGTGACGCCGAACCTCGACGAGGCCGCCGTGCTCACCGGCCGCGTGGTCCACGACGTGGCCACGATGGAGCGCGCCGGCGAGACGCTGCTGCGCTTCGGCGCCGCGGCCGCCCTGGTGAAGGGCGGGCATCTGGTGGACGACGGCGGCACCCTCACCGACGTCCTGGTGACGCCCGACGGTATCCGGCACCTCTCCCACCCGCGGCTCGACACCACCTCCACCCACGGCACGGGCTGCACCCTCTCCGCGGCCGTCACCGCCGGGCTTGCGCTCGGCCGGCCGCTCGAGACCGCCGTGGCCGACGCACTCGACTTCGTGCACCGCGCCATGGCGGCGGCGCCCGGGCTTGGCGCGGGCCACGGGCCGCTCGACCACACGGTCACAGCGCCGCCACCACCCCCTCGATGAGCGCGGCGAGCTCGCCCGCGACCCGATAGGCAACCTCCATCACCTCCAGGTGGTCGAGCTTGTGCGGCGTTACGCCGGCGGCGGGGTTGGTGATGGCCGAGAACCCCAGGCACCGCATGCCTGCCGCCCGCGCCGCGATCACCTCGATCACCGTGGACATCCCCACCGCGTCCGCCCCCAGCCGCTCGAGCATCCGGATCTCGGCGGGCGTCTCGTAGCTCGGGCCCAGCAGCCCGACGTAGACGCCCTCCGCGAGCCGGATCTTCCGGGTCCGCGCCACCTCCCGAGCCACCTCGCGCAGCACCGGATCGTAAGGGTCCGACATGTCCGGGAAGCGCGTCTCGCCGGGCAGCGCGGGCCCGAACAGCCCGTTCCGGAAGCTGAGGTTGATCTGGTCGGCAATGAGCATCACCGTCCCCGACTCGAAGCCCCGCCGGATGCCGCCGGCCGCATTGGTGAGCACCAGTGTCGTGACGCCCAGCCGGCCGAAGACGCGCACCGGCAGCGCGGTGAGCGCGGCCGGGTGGCCCTCGTACATATGGAAGCGCCCGCTCTGCACCAGCACGCCGCGGCCGGCCAGGGTCCCCACCACGAGCTCGCCGCTGTGCCCGATCACCGTGGGCGCGGGGAAGTGCGGGATGTGGTCATAGGGAATCCGCACGGCGTCGGTCAGCCGCTCGGCGAACTGGCCCAGGCCGGAGCCCAGCACGATCGCGACGCCGGGCGTCCGTCCGTTCAGCCGCTCGCGCACCGCGCTCGCGGCCTCGTCGGCCATGGCAGCCCAGGCCGAGGTCCCCGTGGCGGTCACAGCAGCATGCCCGCGATCGTGGCGGAGAGGAAGTTGGCCAGCGTGCCGGCCAGCATGGCGCGGATGCCGAGCCGCGCGAGGTCCTGCTTCCGCCCGGGCGCGATCGCGCCGATGCCGCCGAGCTGGATGCCGACCGAGCTGAAGTTGGCGAAGCCCGCCAGCGCGAACGACGCGATGGTGAACGAGCGCGGATCGAGCTGCCCCTTCATCGGCCCCAGCTGCGCGTAGGCGATGAACTCGTTCAGCACCATGCGGGTGCCGAGCAGGCTGCCGACGACGCCGCTGTCGTGCCACGACACGCCCATGGCCCAGGCGATGGGCCGGAACACCCAGCCGAGTACCGTCTGCAGGTTGCCCGGGAACCACTCGACGTAGCGGTGGACGGCCCCGAAGCCGCCGTTGACCAAGGCGACGAGCGCGACGAAGGACACCAGCATCGCGATCACGTTGAGCATGAGCTGCAGCCCTTCACTGGTGCCCCGGGCCGCGGCGTCGAGCAGGTTCACGTCCTGCTTCGGCATGTCGAGGGTGACCTTGCCGTAGGTCTCGGGTACCTCGGTCTCGGGCTCGAACAGCTTCGACATCATGATGGTGCCGGGCGCCGTCATGATGACGGCGGTGAGCAGATGCCGGGCCTCGATCCCGAAGGCGATGTACGCCACCATGATCGAGCCCGAGATGTGGGCCATACCCGAGGTCATCACGGTCATCAGCTCGGACATGGTCATCCGCGGCAGGAAGGGCCGGATGGTGAGCGGCGCCTCGGTCTGTCCCATGAAGATCGAGGCGGCCACGTTGAGGCTCTCGGCGCCGCTCGCGCCCATCACCCGGCTCATGATGATCGCGAATGCCCGGACCACCAGCTGCATGATGCCGAGGTAGTACAGGATGGCGAACAGCGCGCTCACGAAGATGATGGCCGGCAGGAGCTGGAAGGCGAAGATGACGCCCAGGCTCGAGTGCTGCTTGCCCAGCTCGCCGAACACGAACTCCGAGCCGATGTAGGAGTAGCCCAGGATCCCCGTGACCAGGTTGCCCAGCCAGCGGAACAGCGCCTGGCCCGCCGGGATCCGCAGCACGAAGATGGCGAACAGGAGCTGCAACCCGAGTCCCCACGCGATCACCCGCCAGCGGATCGCGCTCCGGTTGTGCGACAGCAGGATGCCGATCGCGAGGATGAGCGCGAGGCCGACCAGCCCGGACAACCGGCTCGCCAGCGACACGGGTCCGCTGGCGGGGGCCGGCTCGGGAGCCTGCACCGCGACGCCGGGGACCGTCGGAGGAGCCACGACGGAATCGCGGTGGGCCGTGGTATCGGCCTGGATCGAGGCCGGCCCGGCGGCCGGGCGCTCCATCGCGGCCAACCCGCGCCAGGCAAAGCCAGGGATCAGCTGGGAGCCGGCGATCGCCACCGCGATCACGGCGACAGCGACGAGGGCGCCGCGCAGACCTCCGGCACCGGGATCACCGCGCATCAGCATGCCCTGCTCCTAGCGTTGGGTTCCGGAGTGAAGATCGGTGAATGCAACCGCGCTTCATCCCGAGCGAAGCGAGGGACCTGCTTCAAGCATGTCGGGCCGCGGCGCGCCCTCGGGCATGCGCCGGCCAGGTCCCTCGCTTCGCTCGGGATGAAGCGGCTACCGAAGCGACGCCAGCTCCTCGCGCACCCGCTCGACCATCGCCTGGCGCTCGGGCCACGGCAGGAAGGCGTTGGCGAACCCGTCGAGGATGCAGCGGTCGATCTCGGCCCGGGTGAACCCGAGCTCGGTGTGGGCCAGCCAGTACTCGTCGCTGAGCGACACCCCGGTCATGAGCCACCCGTCGGTGCACAGGGTGACGGCGAGTTCCGCGTCGAGGTAGCCGCGCACCGGGTGCTCGGACGCCCGCGGCACGGCGCGGGTCTGGACGTTGCTCGTGATGTTGGTCTCGATGAGCAGGCGGCGGTCGCGAATATAGTCGCGCAGCACCGGATCCTCGTACAGCCGGGTGCCGTGTCCGATCCGGTCGGCGTGGCAGCGGTGCACCGCCTCCGCGATGGACTCGGCACCCGCGGCCTCGCCCGCGTGGACCGTGATGCCGAGACATCCCTCCGCGGCGACGTCGAACGCGGCCTGGTGCACACCGGCGGGC
>JBOHSB010000020.1:0-9639 GCA_050733015.1 Gemmatimonadales bacterium | reverse complement strand
GCCTCGGCTCGCGCGGGCGGTGGAGCGCCTGAGCGTGCGGGCCCGGAGCCGCCTCGCGCTCGAGAACGACGACCGGATCTTCGCGCCGGCGGACCTGCTGCCGGTGTGCGAGCGGCTGGTGGTGCCGCTGGTGTACGACGCGCACCATCATCGGTGCAAGGGCGACGGCTTGTCGGTGGCGGAGGCGACGGCCCGGGCCGCGGCCACGTGGGGGGAGCGGGAGCCCTATTTCCACCTCTCCTCGCCGCGCGCGGGATGGGGCGCGGGGGATCCGCGGCCGCACGCGGACTACATCGACCCGGGGGACGTGCCGCGTGAGTGGCTGGGGATGGACGTCACCGTGGACGTCGAGGCGAAGGCGAAGGAGCGGGCGGTGGTAGCGGTGATGGGGGAGGTGTCGCGGGGAGGCGTGAGGAAGCGGAAGGCGAGGCGGTAGGGGATGAGGCGGCGCGAGATCACGGAGACAGGGTCGTAGCTATGCGCTCGCCGCTCCTGGGCGCTTGGGCGCGATATCGACGCTGATGCGCTTCGCCTCGCGGGCGATCTCGCGCAGCATGCCGGTCGGCGAGACGTAATAGCCACAGTGTCTTCAGAACCCACCAGCCGTTTCTGCAGATGCCGGTGTCGGAGGAGCGACTGCTCAAGACACTCGAAGGTGTGCTGGAGGGAATCACGCGGCCCGAATGGCGAGCGCATGCCGGAACACGTCCCGCGGGTCCCACCGCGCCTTGACCCGCTGCAGGCGCGCGTAGTTCGCCTGGTAATACAGCCTGTGCCAGGGCACCCCGGAGGTGTTCAGGGCCGGGTCGGCCAGGTCGGTGTCGGGATGGTTGATGAAGGCGCCGTCGTACGCGTCGCCCGGCAGCGGCACCCCGCCGCTCTCCGCGAACAGGTCGCCATAGAACGCCCGCACCCAGGCCAGGTTCTTCGCCTCGTGCCGGGGATCCAGCCAGCCCGTGGTGCAGGCCAGGTCGAGAATCGCCCCGCGCTGGGCCGAGGCGGTCGCGTCCGGTGCGATGGCGTTGATCCGCCCGCCGTAGGTCGCGAGCCCGAGCATCCCGCCCATGACGTCGTGGTCGGGGCGGGTTAGGTAATCGTACGCCACGCCGATCTGGCGATCGGTGAGCCGCCGCTTGAGGAGAGCATCTTTCACCTTGACGGACACCCCACCGGGCGGTGCGGCGAACAGATCGGGAAGCGGGTTGAGCGCGAACTCGAGCCACGACATCCGTGCCAGCTCCCTGGTCTTGGGCGCCCCGACGGCTTCGCTCACCGCCGCCACATGGTCATCCAGCTGCCGCCGGGCGGCGGCACCGGCGGTGCTCACGCCGCGAAGGAGGATCGTCCCGAACTGCTTCCGATGGAGCTCGAGCAGGGTCCAGAGCGACGCGGACGCCGAATCGGCGGCGCTGTCGCGCTCGCACCAGCGCCCGTGGTTGGCGAGGAGTCGCAGAAAGGCGGGCTGGTCGATGTCGCTCCAGCTCCATTCCGCCTTGAGGGTGGTGATGGACTCGGGCGCCGGGGGCAACAGCCCGGCGGGATCCTCGCCCGCTGCACCCGGCGACCGAAACCAGTACCGGGTGACGACGCCGAAGTTGCCGCCGCCTCCGCCGGTGTGCGCCCACCAGAGATCGTGGTGCGGGTCGGTTGCCTCGCGGGTTGCCACCCTGCTGCCGGCCCGCCCGCCCGCGTCCACGGTGACCACCTCGACCGCGTGCAGGTAGTCCGCCGCGAGACCGAGCTGGCGGCAGAGAAACCCGAAGGCGCCGCCGACCACGTGCCCGCCCATCCCGATCTCGGGATACTCGCCGAGCGGTATCACGACGCCCCAAAGCTCGAACAGCGCCCGGAACGTCTCGCCGACGGTGGCGCCGGCCTCGACGGCCACAGCACCCATCGCCGGGTCGTAGTACACCCGCTTCATGGGCGAGACATCGATGATGACCCGCACCTCGGGATCCGAGACGAAGCCCTCGAGGCAATGGCCGCCGCTGGTCACGACGAGGCGCCGCTCTTCCCTGATCGCCGCCTCGACCGCCGATATCACCTGCCCGGTCGAGCCGACCAGCCGGACATAGTCCGGGCTGGCGCCGAACCGCTTGTTGAAGCGCTTCTCGACCACCGCACGATACCGCGGGTCGTCGGGGCCAATTCTGGGGGAGTCGGTGCGGTGGTCACCGGTTGCCTGTCGTGTCGACATCGTCGCCTCTCAGAGGTACTCCACCGTCGCAATTGAACCCTGGGCGGAGACGACCGGAAGGGAACGTGACGGCGGCGATCTACCTGGCGGCTGAGCCGAGTCGTGAAGGATCAGGACGAGCGCACGACGGACCACCGTGCCGGTGGCCGTGAGCTCCATGGGCGGCCCGTGCGGCACGATGACGGTCGGCCCGGCCGTCGGCCCTCGCCGGCAAAGTGGACAGGTGCCAGAGGGTAGGTCCCGAGCCCATGCGCCCCACCAGTTGCGACGCGACGATGAAACAGCCGAACTCCTTCCCGGCACGCCGAGCGACCGGAATGCTCCCGTCGCTCCGTCCTCGTGTGGCCATCGTTCATATAGACCCGGACAACCAGCCACCGGCGGTGCGGAAAGGCTCGGGCCTGCCACCGCACCTCCCAGTGCAGTCCGGCCGGGTCTCCCTTGAGCACCCTCGGCGCGATAGAGTACAGCAGGAAGTCCGGCAGCTCCGGGAAGTCCGAGACCGCGGCCCGCTGGGCAAGGCGGAGAGCGGAGTCCAGCGTTACACGCACGTCCGCCGCATCGAGGTCCTGCGCGTGAAGTGGCGGGATCCCCCCGTGCAGCAGCAGGGTGAGCCAGAGCGCCAATCCCCTCGGGGCCCACGACCTCAGCATCGACTCGAGTCGCCGCATTGAATTCCTCGGGAAGGCTCGCCTCCAACGACCCATGTCGAAGTTGCCCATGCTTACGGCAGGCGTCTCTCGTAGCGCCAGACCTCGAGCGGCGCGCCATCCGAAGCGTCCGGCTGGTACACCATGGTCCCGGCACGCCGCCAGCCGGACTTCTCGTAGAACCTCGCGGCCCGCTCGTTCCCGATGGCGCAGGCGAGCCAGGCGAGCTCGACGCCGGCCTCGGCAAGCCGAGCCTCCGCGTCGGCCATCAGCGCGGTGGCGACGCCCGAGCCGCGCGCCTCCGCCCAGACGTAGAGCTGATAGAGCTCGTCGCCCTTCACGATGCAGAATCCGACGGGAGTGGGAAACGGCCCGGCCACTCGCACGTCCGGGAGCGCGGCATGGAGCCGCTCCCTGAAGCTCTCGAGCGTACGAATCCGCGTGAGCTCGGCGGGGAGGATGCGGGCGTGCGCGTCCTGCCAGCCGTCGTACCAGACCTTCGCCAGATGATCGATCTCCGCTGGCTCGGCGGCGCGTACGCGCATCGCCCCGGCGGCGTCAGGATGAGCCGGCATTGGCCGCCGGCCCGACCTGCGCGTCGAACGCCGCTGTCCGTACCCGCCCGCCCCGCTTGACCTGGACCCAGATGCGGTACCGCCCCGGCTGAGGGAAGGCATAAGGAAAGGAGATCCGGCCGCCGGGAAAGGCGTGCGTCATGGCCGCCATCGCGGAATCCCGGGCCGCGATGCGCGATCCGATCGCGCCGGTGGCGGTGTCGCCCAGCCGGCGGAGGGTGAAGGTCTCCTGCGCCGCCATCGAGACGGTCCCCATGGGATGCAGGTGAATGAAGACGGCGCCGTCCTCCCGCGCCACCACGGCGTGTCCCGGCATGCCTAGGTATGGCTCGAGCGAAGCAGGTCGTCCATCCGGCTCCCGCACCGTGAAGCTCAACGCCGCCGGGGCGCCCGCAACCAGCGGCGTGCTCGCGCCCTCCCACGTGATGGTGGCGCCGTCGGGCAGGACCGCCGGCCCGGCGGGGGCCGAGCCCAGATAGATCCCGTCGTCGCCGGCGGAGTCGACGCCCGCGGGAAGCATCGCGCCCGGGAGATCGACACTCGTCACCAGCGTCTTGGCGAACCCGCTCTCGTGCACCAGGTCGGCGAAGATCCGGTATCGGCCAGCCGGAAGGCCGGGGAGCGGGGCCTCGAACTGCACCGAGTCTCGCGTCGTCGGATGCAGATGCGCGAACGCGCCCATGTCCGACTGACGGATGAGGAACAGGTGCATCAGCTTGCCGTGGTCGGTCACCAGCGGTGGCCAGGCGCGCTGGCCGTGCTGCCTGAGCCACACCGTGTCTCCTCGCATGATCCAGCCGGAGTCCTGGATCTCGAGCCGCAGCGTCCGGCGCGGGCCGCTCCCGATGACCGTGGCCGCGGTGGCGAACGGCCGGTACATCCGCTCGCGAAAGCCCCGGTCCTCGCCGTCCCACCAGGTCCAGCCGCCGAGCAGCAGGAGTCCCACGAGCAGCGCGCTTCCTGCCATCGCGCCTCGCGCGCCGACGATGCGCCGCCGGCTGGGGGATTCTCCCGGCGGCAGCACGCCCTCGCGCACCGCCGCGCCGGCGATGGTCACGATCCCCGCGAAGAGAAACAGGCCCATCGCGCCGAGCACGACGCCGAGCCAGGGCTGGAGGGGAAGGCGCCGGCTGGGCACGGCGGCCACCGGAACGACGGCGGAGCCGCTTCCCAACGGGCCCCTGACGGCGACAGTGACGCTGTTCGAGCCCGGCGCCATGATCCAGAGTCGGGTGGCATACCAGCCCGCGGCGCCGGCGACCGGCTGGGCCAGGTCCGGCGGAGGCGTGCCCGCGCTGGCGTTGTACAGGTTCACCATGGCGGTCACCTGCTCGGGCCTGGCGTCCACCACCTGCACGTTGATGTCGGCGATCCCGGGAATCACCCCCGGGAGGCGGACGTATACCACGACGTGATAGGGTCCCGCGGACCCCTCGTACCAGACATCCGGGCTGCCCACGTGGGCCGAGCAGAGCGCGACCAGCCCGGCGAGACCCAGGACGCGACCAGCCGGGCGCCTCATCGCTTCACCCGCGACATCCCGTTGCCCCACCAGAGCCCGACCCGTGCCGATCCCATGGCAAAGAGCGCGGCGAAGGCCAGCCCTCGCGCGAGCGCCAGCGCGTCGAGATTGCCGGCGGCATCCTTGGTCACGCCCCAGAACCGGTGCTGCCAGGGCCCCGGCTGGACCATGTAGGGCCACTGATCGGCCGCGAAGAAGAAATTCCGGGCCCCGGGCGAGAGCAGGAACTCTCCGAACCACCACTGCACCGCGACCAGCAACGACACGAACACCAGGCCCAGGCCGGCGGCCAGCAGCCAATCACGGCGCCGGCCGACTCGCCGGAGCAGCAGATCGATCGCGAGCGCGGGAACGATCAGCAGCAACGGAAACTCGGGCGGCACCATGTGGGTGACCCGGGTGTAGATCGGCGCCAGCTTGGCCTGGGCGGGAAACAGTTGGAGGATCCACATGGTCGCGAGGATGATGCCCATGTACACCGCGGCGCTCGCGGTGGCGGGAAGCCGCAGCCGGCCGGCGCGGCCCAGGGCGACCAGCAGGACCGGGAAGGCGCCGGCCGCCACCTGATAGAAGAGCGGCTGGTGCATGTTGTTCGGGCGGCTGGCGTACTCCGAGACCATGGTGGCCACCATCACCAGCAGCAGCCCGCCGGCGACGACGAACCCGCGGGCCAACCACCGTATCTGCCCGGCGCCCGTGGCCCGGTTCTGCGCGGCGAGCAGCAGCAGCATTCCGCCGAGGACGATGGAGATCATCCCCACCGCCAGCACCATGTGGGGCGGGCTCATGATCTTGACGTCGAGCCCGTAGGCGTCGTGCCACCAGTTGTCGAACGGGGCCGAGGTCAGCATCACGAACGTGCCCCAGATCGTGACCCATGCACCCAGCGGACCGCGGAACCCCCAGAAGCGCACCGACTCGGCGCGCTCACGCGGCGAACCGGCGAAGGTGGTGTGCAGCACCAGCCAGCCGCAGCTCACG
Source organism: Gemmatimonadales bacterium (assembly GCA_050733015.1). Classification (GTDB taxonomy): domain Bacteria; phylum Gemmatimonadota; class Gemmatimonadetes; order Gemmatimonadales; family GWC2-71-9; genus CAVVWJ01. The sequence continues at coordinate 3,711 of JBOHSB010000020.1, read as the reverse complement.
CCGGCGACGATGGCGCCGAGCTGCTCCAGGACGTGCGGCAGGGTCCAGAAGGTGTCGCGGCCGATGGTCTTGTGCCACGAGATGTCCCACAGGATCCCCGCCACGATCGCGGCGGAGGAGAGCAACACCGCGGAGCGAATCCGGGCGCCTGATGCCCCGGGCTCTGCGCTGATGGCCGGGGACGGTGCGGCGGGAAGGTGGGTCGACTGAGCAGCGACGGTTGCCATTGATCGAAGTCGGGCCTTGGGATGGGAGCAACTTGGTAGCGACTCGGGATCAGGGCAATGGAGCTCCGGCGCCAGCTGGGCCAGAGGCTCCCTCGCCCGAAGATTCGGCCGCCCATCTCAATCCCCTGTAACGCAAAGACTTGACGCCGGGGTTGACGGCGGCTTCACACCGCCGAGCTACCCTCGATCAAGGAAGCAAGGCACACCAGGCGAACCTCACCAGGAGGGGCGAGATGACTCGGAAGCACGCGGCAGCAGCACTGATGATCGGCGTTGGGTTGTCCGGATGCGATACCTCCTCGAACCGCGACGTGACAGCGCCCGACCCGGGTGTCGTGACGGTCGCGCAGCCGGGGAAGGCGCTGGTCCATGTCGTGGTTCGAGCCAGTGGCGAAGCCGTTTCCACTCGGAGAGCTCGCAGCGGTCCGAACGGCGCGATGTCGATTCCCGAGGGAAGCGCCATGGTCGGCGCGGCGCCAGCCGCTGCGACCGTGTGCGACGCCGGTTTCCTGGATCCCACTGATGGGTCTCCCGAGGGCGGTCTCACGGGGGGCACCTACAGCGACATCGAGGTGCCGCCAGGAAAGATCTGCGTTCTCCAGGACGCCACGGTGACGAACTCCGTCACGGCTCTGGCGGGGTCCCGACTCTTCGTCCGCAATTCGCAGATCGGTGGTAACGTGCAGGGGCTGAGCGCCAGTGCCGTTCAGGTCTCGGAGGAAACCACGATTGCGGGTGACATGATCGTGCTGAACGCCAATGACACCTTCTTCGCCTCCTGCTCCGCGGACAACGCCAGCATCCTTGGAGACCTGACCTGCCAAGGGAACAACCCGGGCTCGCCCATCATCCGGGCGGAACAGGGGCCGACGGTAATCGGCGGAAGCATTCACCTCGTCGACAACGTCATTCCTGCCGGCCATGTCCTGTTGCTCCTGAACAGCAGCATCGGTGTGGACGCCGACGTCAACACCAACACCGGACCCGGCTTCAAAGGCGTAAACGGGAACACAGTGGCCGGCAAGCTCCAGTGCAAGAGGAACGACGCGACCTTCTCCGGTGGGCCCAACACCGCCGGGAAGGCGAAAGGTCAGTGCTTTTAGCATCTTCAGGCATGGCGATCTCCGCTTCCGCCGGCGGCATGGAGCCGACATGACCGATCCAATCATGCGCCGGGACCCCGACGCAGCCGCCGGCTACCAGGACGTGTTGGTCCCCGCGCTGATGTTGGAATGGGCGCCGCGGGTAGCCGAGGCGGCCGGGATTCGCCCGGGTGACCGGGTGCTCGACGTCGCCTGCGGGACCGGCGTGCTCACCCGCGAAGCCGCCAGCCGCGCCGGACCCACCGGTGCCGTCACCGGCCTCGACCTGAGCCCGGAGATGCTCGCGGTGGCGGCCCGCCTGAGCCCCGCCCTGCGTTGGCAACAGGGCAGCGCCGAGGCGTTGCCGTTTCCCGACCGATCGTTCGATGCGGTGGTCAGCCAGTTCGGGCTGATGTTCTTTCCCGATCCGGTGGCGGGACTCCGGGAGATGATGCGGGTGCTGGTCCCGGGCGGGCGGCTCGCAGTGGCCGTGTGGGCCTCGCTCGCCGACACCCCGGCCTACGAAGCGGAGGTGGCGCTGGTGGAGCGGCTCGCCGGCAAAGAGGCAGGGGACGCCCTCAGGGCGCCCTTCCTGCTGGGAGACCCGAAGCGGCTGGCCGAGGTCTGCGCCGCGGCCGGAATCAGGGAAGCCCGAGTCGCCCTGCGGCCGGGACGGGGGCGATTCCCCAGCATCCGAACCATGGTCGAGGTGGACGTGCGGGACTGGCTTCGCATCGTGGGCGTCACCCTGAGCGAGGACCTGATCGAGCGGATTCTCCGGGAATCGGAGACGATGTTGCGGCCGTTCCTCACAATGGACGGCAGCGGCGTCGGGTTCGATTCGCCGGCGGTGCTGGCGGCCGCCACGCGGTGAAACAGCCGGACGCGTCACAAGACGGGCTGATCGAGCGTCTCTCTCGGATCATGAACCCCACGACCCTTTTCCGATGGGGCGGCCTGATCGCCGCCCTGCTCGCGGCGCCGGCCGCGCGCAGCCTGGCGCAGGGAGACAGCGCGAGGGCCGGCCGACCCGTGCCGACGGCGCTCGCGGCCGCGGGGGAGCACGGAGAGAACCTGTATGACGCCGCGAAGGCGAAGGCATGGAGGACCGCGGGCCGGCGGCTCAAGGCGCTCGAGGCCGACGTCGCGCAGCTTGGGACGCAGCCGGATGCTGACCGGCTCCAGGACGAGGTCGATTCACTGCGGCAGTCGGTAGCTCGGCGGCAGCGGCAGGCGACGATGGTGGAGGCCAACCAGGTCACCCGGATCGTCGCGGACCTGACGGCGCCGTACGCCCCGAAGGTGCCCGTCGAGGTGACCCGCCTGGACTTCTACGGGCGCGAGCTGGAGATCGGGTCGGAGACGGGCGCGGCGCCCCGGCTCGAGAGCGCGGTGCGAGGGATCCGGCACGAGTGGGACGCCGTCCGTCCCGCAATGTCCACCCGCGATTCCCTGGTGGCACGGAAGTTCGACGGCCTGGTCACCCGGATCGAGCGGGCCAGGTCGCCGGCGGAGTACCGGCGCCTGGCCGAGGAGGAGCTGGCCGAGGTGGACGACCTCGAGCACGTGTTCGAGCGCTGATGCCGGTCGCCTCGCCGCATTTGCCTCCCGCCCGGGGGCGCGTACACCTTCCATCCCTATGCCCGCCCTCCCCAGAAGTCGGCGCGTGATCCCGACGGCAGCAGGCCGATGATCCTGCTGTGGGTCGCTTTCGCGCTTCAATCGCCGGGCGACTCGATCTCCCTGAACCAGGCCCTCGACCGCGCGCGGCACGCGCGCGGCTCGGTCACCGCCGCCGCTGCGGGGGTCGCCGAGGCGCGCTCGGCCCTTCGCGTGGCCGGGGCCATTACCAACCCCACCGTCTCCTACAGCCACTCGGAGGCCACCCCGCGCAACCATCTGCTGGTGGATCAGCCGCTCGACTGGCTGTTCCGCCGGGGGAGCGACCGGGCGGCTGCGCGAGCCGGCGTGGATCGCGCGCTGGCCGACTCCTCGCTCGCCATCGCGGGATTGCTGCGCGACGTGCGGGCCGCGTTTTACCGCGCGCGCGCCTCGCGTCTGGCGGAATCGCTGGTGCTGGCGCAGGCGGCGCTGGCCGACTCGGTGGCCCGGCTCGCGGGCGCGCGCCTCCGGGCCGGCGCCATCTCGCTCCTCGAGCAGGAGCAGGCCGCCCAGGAGGCGGCCCGCGCCCGGCAGACAGCGGCGACCGCGCGCGAAGCCGCGCGGGTGGATGAGGCCGAGCTGGCGCGGGCGATCGCCTGGGAGGGCGCGCCGCCGGTGCCGAGCGGTGCGCTCGACGCGGGCGTGGACCAGCTTCCCGACAGCACGATCGACGTCGCGTCGCTCCCGGCCGTGCGCACCGCGGCGGCGGACTCGGCGGCCGCCGCCGCGCAGGCCCGCGC
>JBOHSB010000019.1:0-5837 GCA_050733015.1 Gemmatimonadales bacterium | reverse complement strand
ACGGTCGTCGGTCCGTTCGCACCCTCGACCACGATGCGCGCCTTGATCTGCGCGGCGTTGCGGCTGGTGATTACGTTCTCGGTGGCCGCCGGAATCAGAATCTCGCAGTCGGCGACGAGCAGCTCCTCGGTGGGCATCGCCTCGGCGCCGGGAAAACCCAGAATCGAGCCGTTGCGGTACTTGTACTCGATTAACTGGTGAACGTCGATCCCGGCCGGATTGAACAGCCCGCCATCTACTTCCGCAATGCCTATGATTTTGTAGCCGTGCTCCATCATCAGCCGCGCAGAATTCGAGCCCACATTGCCGAACCCCTGAATCACCACGCGGCAGCCGTCGATCGACCTATTCGTGTAGCGCAGGCTCTCGTCGCAGGCCACCATCACGCCGCGCCCGGTGGCCTCGATGCGCCCCTGCGACCCGCCCAGGCTCACCGGCTTGCCCGTCACCACGCTGGTCACCGTATGCCGCGCGTGCATGGAGTAGGTGTCCATTATCCACGCCATGGTCTGCTCGTTGGTGTTCATGTCCGGCGCGGGCACGTCTTTTTCGGGGCCGATGAAGTCGCTTATCTCGGAGGTGTAGCGCCGCGTCATGCGCTCCAGTTCGCCCTGGCTCATCTTTTTGGGGTCGCAAATTACTCCGCCCTTGGCGCCGCCGAACGGAATGTTCACCACCGCGCACTTCCAGGTCATCCACGCCGCCAGCGCCTTCACCTCGTCGAGCGTCACGTTCATGTCGAACCGGATGCCGCCCTTGGCCGGGCCGCGGCTGGTATTGTAGAGCACGCGGTAGCCGGTGAAGACCTCGACCTCCCCGGAGTCGCGCGGAATGGGCAGGCTGACGATGATCTGCTTCTCCGGACTCCGCAGCACCTTGTAGAGCCCCGGATCGAGGCTCAGGCGCTCCGCCGCATAGTCGAAGCGGAACATCATGGCCTCGAACGGATTCTCCTCGTTGAGGAAGGTGTCCTTCTCCGGGCGGATGAGGAGGGAGGGTCGGCTCGTGGCGCTCATAGGCAGTCCGGGTTGCTCCGAATATGAGAGTTACAGTCGATCCACCGGGGTGACGACGGCATCCAGCACGGCGGCGATCGCGTCGCCGCCCTCTTCCCAGCTCAGGTCCAGCAGGGCGACCAGCGGCTCGGGGACCGCCGCCGGCCAGCGGTCGCGCAGCTTGACCGCATCCTTCTGGGTGATCACGACGTGGTCGGCCCGGCGGGCGGCATGGGCCAGCCAGGCGACATCCTCGTCGCGGTAGTCGTGGTGGTCCTTCCAGGTGGCCACCTGGACGGCGGCGCCCGTGGCCTTGGTCTGCGCGACGAACGCGTCGGGGTCCGCGATGCCCGACGCGGCCACCACCCGCTTGCCCGCTAACGTTGCCGCCGGGCGGCGAGTTCCACTCACCAGTCCCTCAAGCGTGCCGAGCCCGAGGTGCGCGATGGCCACCGGTCCTCGGACCCGGCCTTCGACTTGGCGGGCCAGGGCCTGGGCCGCCTCCGGCGTAGCCCGTTTGCGGGTGACGATCACGGCGTCGGCCCGGTCGAGCGCATCCCATCCCTCGCGCCAGGGACCGGCCGGCAGCGGCCAGCGTACGGCGCGGGTGGTCTCGGCGCTCATCACGAGCACGTTGAGGTCGCGGTGCACGTCGAGGCGCTGGTACGCGTCGTCGAGCACCAGGACCTGCGCGCCGTTGGCCAGGGCGCGCTCGGCGCCGGCGACGCGGTCCGGATCGGCGACGACGACCGCCTCGGGCACCGAGTGCTGGTGCACCAGCGTCTCGTCGTTGCCGTAGCCGCGGAGGAGAATGCCGGGTCGGACGCCGCGGGCGACGTAGTGCCGGGCGATCCAGATGGCGATGGGCGTCTTGCCCGAGCCTCCGACCGTCAGATTCCCCACGGCCACGGAGGGAAGCGGAAGGTCGCGCGTGGCGAGCCATCCGCGCCGGTACGCGAGCCGCCGGGTGTCCATGGCGAGCCGCCAGAGGCCGGAGGCGGGCAACAGCGCCAGGCGCGCCAAGCGCGCATCGGGCCGCCGGCTGGTCCATAGCCAGCGCATGACGCGGTGGGTATCGCCCCGACGGCTCATCGGCGTGTCATTCTCCCGGGCCCGCGATCTCGCGCAGTCGCGCCTCCGCCTCCGCCAGTCCGGCCGCCAGCCCGTCGTCGCCCTCGGCGACCTGGAACGGTCGGCCGTACACGATGCGGACCCTCGCGCCGAATTTCGGAATCATGAATCGGTCCCACGAATCTAACCGCCACGCCCGATCGGCCTCCGCGTGGAGCGGGACGATGGGGACGCCACCGCGCTGCGCGGCCGCCACTACGCCGGCCTTGAGCTCCCGGCGTGGACCCTGGGGTCCGTCCGGCGTGAAGGCGACGGCGTAGCCTGCCTGGAGCTCGCGCACCGCGCCCAGCAGGGCCCGTGCCGCGCCGCGGGTGCTCGAGCCGCGCACCGCCCGGTAGCCGAGCGTGGCGGCGAAGTCGGCCAGATATTGCCCGTCCCGCGCCTCGCTCACCACGATCGCGATCGACTGGCGACGGTGCTGCCACAGGAGCGGCAGCAGCGCCTCGTGCCACAGCAGGAAGACGTGCGGTCGTCGCGCCGCATACAGCGAGCGCCATCGGTCCTCGTCCACCGTGCTGACCCGCCACGAGGCGGCCAGGAGCTTGACCGCCGGGCCCGCCAGCAGACGGGCCGCGGACGGCGGGACCCGGAGCTTCACGCGCCGAGGAGCTCGTCGGCCAACGCCACCACCCGGGTGGTGGCCCCCGGCGCGCCGAGGCGCTCGCGCACCAGCGCCAGGCCCTCGCGCTGGGCCACGGTGCGCGGGTCGCGCGGATCGAGCAGCGGCCGCAGCGCGTCCGCGAGTGGCGCCACCTCGGCCCGATCCTGCAACATCTCCGGCACCACCTCGCGCTCGGCCACCAGATTCACCAGGCTCACCCATCGCACCGTGCGGAGCCGCTGGAACATGAGCCAGGTCAGCGGGTGCACCTTGTAGGCGACCACCATCGGCACGCCGGCCAGCGCGGCTTCGAGCGTGGTGGTGCCCGACTTGGCCAGCGCCGCGTCGGCGGCGGCGAACACCGCGATCGGATCGCCCACCGAGATCTCCAGCGGGCCCGGGTCCGGGTATTCGCCACCCGGCGTGCCCGCCACCACGACGCGATCGCAGCGGCCCTCGTCGAGCATCCGCCGGGCGGCGTCGCGGAACGGGATCCACAGGCGGTGGACCTCCTGGCTGCGGCTGCCCGGGAACAGGCCGAGCACCCGGCCGGCGGCGGGGAGCCCGAGGCGGGCGCGCGCCTCGGCGCGAGTCGGCCAGCCTTCGCGGTCGACCAGCGGGTGCCCCACGTAGTCGCTCCGGAGCCCCAGCGCGCCGAAGAACCGCTGCTCGAAGGGAAGCACCACCGCGAGGCGGTCCACCGCGGCCGCGAACCGCCGCGCCCGACCCGGGCGCCAGGCCCAGAGCTGGGGCGCAATGTAGTAGAGCACCTTGGTCCCCGCGGCACGCGCCGCCTCCGCGACGCGCACGTGGAAGCCGGGATAGTCGATCAGGATGACCAGATCGTAGCGGCCGGCCCGGAAATCGGCCTTGAGCGCGCGCAGCAGCCGGAGATGCGCGCCGAGCTTGGTGACGACCTCCACCAGCCCGAACGCCGCGAGGCCCTCCATCGGATAGCGGATGGTCGCCCCGGCCGCCGCCATCTGCGGGCCGCCCAGCGCCTCGATCACGGCCTCCGGGTGGCGGGCGCGGAGCGCCCGTACCACCCCCGCGCCATGGAGGTCGCCCGAGGGCTCGCCGGCGGAGATGAAGATGCGCGGGGCCTGCCGGGCGGTCATCCGGCCGCGGGAACGGCGAGCGGCGACGTCCGGACCACGGACGCCACCCGGAGCGCGAGGGCCAGCGCGGCGCGTCCTTCCTCGCCGCTCACCACGACCTCGCGTCCGCCCCGCACGGCGTGCACGAAGCTCCGGAGCTCCAGCTGGAGCGCGTCCGCCTCGGGCGCCTCGAGCACGATCCGCTCCACGACGTCCGCGAGCGCGTTCCCGGTGCCCGGGCGCCAGTCGCTGCGCACCCGCATGAACTCACCCGCGCCGCTCGCCAGATCGAGCGAGAGGTATCCGTTCGGCTGGAACACGCGGAGCCGCCGGACCCGCTCGCGCGACACCCGACTCGCCGTCGCGAGCGCGACCACGCCGTTGGCGAACTCGACCCGTGCGTTCGCGAGGTCGAGGTGGGAGCTGAGCAGGGACAGCCCGGACGCCCGCACCTCGGTGGCCTCGGCGCCGCCGGTGAGGTGGAGGACCAGGTCGAGATCGTGGATCATGAGGTCGAGCACGACGGCCACGTCAGTGCCGCGGGGCTGGAATGGCGCCAGCCGCTGGCTCTCGATGTACCGCGGCCCGTCGAGGTAGGGCTCCGCGGCGCGGAGCGCGCGGTTGTAGCGCTCGATGTGGCCGACCTGAAGCTGCAGGCCGCCCCGCGCGGCCGCGGCGATCAGCCCGTCGGCCTCGGCGACCGTGGCGGCAAGCGGCTTCTCCATCAGGACCGGGACGCCGCGGCCCAGGGCCTGGGTGCCGACCGCATGGTGCGCCGGGGTGGGGACCGCGACGGTCACCGCTTCGGCCTGGTCCAGCAGGGCGTCGAGGCTCGCGAAGGCCGTGGTTCCGAGCTCGTCGGCGACCGAGCGGGCTCGGGCCGAGTCGGTGTCGAAGACGCCGACCAGCCGGGCCTCCTCCAGCTGCGCGAGGTGGCGGGCGTGGTGGCGGCCCAGCGCGCCGACGCCGACCACGCCGATGGGGAGCGGCGCGCTCACGCGGGCACGCCCCGCTCGGAGCTTTCGACGAAGGCCAGGAACCGATCCACTTCGGGCGACGCCGGCAGGTCGCTCCGCGCGCGCTCGAGCGCCTGCGACAGGTTGAGCTCCGAGTTGAAGAACAGGCGGTAGGCACGCTTGAGCGCCGAGATCGTCTCGCCCGAAAAGCCCGCGCGCTGGAGCCCGATGGAGTTGAGCCCGTAGAGCTCCATCGGGTTGCCGACCGCCTTCACGTAGGGGGGGATGTCCTGGTTGACCCGGGAGCCGCCGCCCACGAACGCGAAGGTTCCGATGGTGACGAACTGGTGCACCGCGTTGAGCCCGCTGAGCACGGCGCGGTCGTGGATGGTCACGTGGCCGGCGCACTGGGTGCCGTTGGCGATGGTCACGTCGTCGCCCACGTGGCAGTCGTGCGCCAGGTGGACGTAGGTCATGATGAAGCAGCGCGAGCCGACCGTGGTCCGGAAGCTGTGCGAGGTGGCCCGGTTGATGGTGGTGTACTCGCGGATGATGGTGCCCGCCCCGATCTCCACCCAGGTCTCTTCGCCCTTGAACTTGAGGTCCTGCGGGTCGCCGCCCAGGATCGTGCCGTCGCCGACGCTCACGTCCTCGGCCAGAACGACGTTGCGCACGAGACGCGAACGCGGGCCCAGCCGGCAGCGGTCGCCCACGGTGACCTGCGGTCCGACCATCACCCAGGGCCCGATCTCGACCCCGGCGCCGAGGCGGGCCGAGGGGTCGATGATGGCCGTCGGGTGAATGACGCTGGTCACCGATCCACCACGCGCGCCATCATCTCGGCCTCGGCCACGACGTTCCCGTCGACGTAGGCGACGCCCTTCATCCGGCAGGTGCGGCCCCGGTTCTGCAGCATCTCGAGCTCGCACCGGAGCTGGTCGCCGGGCAGCACGGGGCGGCGGAACTTCACCTTGTCGAGCGACATGAAGTAGATGACCTTTTCCTCGATGTTCTCCATCAGGGAACCGAGGAGGAGCATGCCGCCCACCTGCGCCAT
>JBOHSB010000018.1:0-1554 GCA_050733015.1 Gemmatimonadales bacterium | reverse complement strand
GACGAACGCTGCCGCCGCAGTGCGGCAGCGAACAGCGCGGTCAGCAGCTCGACCGCCGCTGCTTCGTGGGCAGCAGTAAGCGGCTCGAGCCTTACCGGCCCCAGCCTGATCTCACCGTCATCAATTGTCGAAGGGCGCAGCGGCAGCAGCTCGCCGCCGCCATGCGGCACGTCGGGATCTGACATTCGATTTGGACGCGCCGGCGGAGGAGCCAGGGGATCAACGACTCGTTCGCCCACGCGGATACGCCTGCGACATAGGCGGACGAGGAAAGATCCCTCTACATAGATATGCCCTTTTCGGCCCCGTTTAGTGACATGCCTCGGCGAAGACTTACGAGACTTTTACAGCCGTCCGCGTCTGGTCAGCGCGGTGTCAGTGGTTGGTCAGTGACGGGTCAGTCGCGTGTCAGTGCTCGCGTTCGGAGAGCGGCTTCCGTTATCCATCGAGCGCCGCCATCCTGAGCCGCCGTAGCCTACGAGGACGAGCGGATCCCATCACTCCAGCTGATCTACCGCTTCGCCGATCACCTACACGTCAACCGCAGCTGGCTCGCGACCGGCGAGTCGGCCCATGACCACGACGAAGAATTGCAGGCGCTCCGGCGAGAGAACGAACGCCTCCGCGACGTGGTTAGCGAGATACGAGCACGCGCCGAAGACGTCCTCCACTCAGGCGAAGGGTGGATGTCGGCCGGTGAGTACTAGCGACTAAACAAAATCGCCAGCCTGGGGCTCTATTAGATGCGTACAGCGTTCAGGAGGGCGTATCGATGGATGACCTGGAACCTATGAACGATGCGAGTTGGAAGAACGCGCTCATCGGTTTGTACGATGAGGACGTTCCTTGTGGGCCGAAGGGCGGAATCGACGCCGGATGGCACGACGTGCTCGAGCGGGCGGCGAGAGAGGATTCTGAATCACAGGTGAGGCGCTGGTTGCGCCCGGTCCGCAACTGGTGGCAGGCGCGCGGTCGAGGTCCAGCGGCGTGAGTTCGTTACGTTCGCGCTCCTCGCGCGACTAACTGGCAAAGGGCAGCGACGACTCGATCGCTGCAAGGAGTGACGCGCCGGCCGAACTGGCGGTCACACCAGCTCCGCAACTTGAGACCGAGCGGCAGGTCTCAGAAAGGGAGGGACGCATGACGCTCCTATCTAGACGTGCTCGCCCGCGCCTGATTGGCATGGCAGCAGCTCTTGCCGCGGTCTTGGCTGCAGCCTTGATGCTGGTTTCGTCGGCATTCTCCAGCCAGACGTATTTCAGCGGGACGATGTCCGGTGGGCAATCCGCGGGGTCCGGCTCCAATTACTGGAGCCAGGACACGGTTTACCGACCGGTGGGCAATAACTTCGCGCTCTGGTTTGGTAGCGGTTCGGGCTATACCACGAACAGCGGAAGTAATCCGTTCTCGATCTTCGGTTCCTACGGGTATACGCAGGCTCACTGCCAGAATCTCACCGGTGGCTCCGTGTCGCCGGTGACCTGCATCGCGAGTTAGCTCAACCGGGTGCGTCTTCGGACTGCACTGATCATCGCAGTGGTGGCTGCCGTGGCG
>JBOHSB010000017.1:0-3678 GCA_050733015.1 Gemmatimonadales bacterium | reverse complement strand
CCTCGGGTCAGCTCCCAGGCTTAGAGCCAGCTGCCCTGCAGCAGCGGCCTGGTCTCGTCGGCCACCACGGCCACGCGGCGCCCCGCCTCGTGCAGCGTGTACACCGGCGCCAGCGCGGTCCCGATCCCACCGGTGGCGAGCGCGCCCGCGTTGCAGTGCGTCAGCACCAGCGCGTCGCCTCCGATCAGGGCCGCTCCGGCCACGCCGATCCGTGCGCACATGGCGCGGTCCTCGTCCCAGATCGCGTCCGCCTCCTGCCGAAGCGCCTGCGCCAGGTCGTCGCCTCGTTCCGCGGCGAGCGCCGCCCGGCGCTCCATCCGCCCGAGGGCCCAGTGCAGGTTGACCGCGGTGGGCCGCGTCGAGCCCAGCACCTTCGACGCCACGCACACGGCCTCGAGCGATGGGATTCCGCGCCGCACCGCCAGCGTGAGGCCCATCGCCGCGGCGATGCCGATCAGCGGTGCGCCGCGCACCCGCAGTGTGCGGATCGCTTCGGCGACGGCGTCCACCGTGTCGAGGTCCAGGTACCGCTCCGCGTCGGGCAGCAGGGTCTGGTCCAGGATCCGGACCGCCCCCTCGGCGGTCCAGTCGATCGGATGTGGGATGGCCATGCGGCAAAGATAGCCGGTTATGTTTTCGTGTCCCCTGCGGCCGCAGGACGGCGCCTTCCCTCACCCGCGACCACCATGCCCTACACCACCCTGCTGTTCGACCTCGCCGACGGGATCGCCACCATCACGATCAACCGTCCCGACAAGCTCAATGCCCTGAACGCCACCGTCATCGCCGAGCTGGACGATGCGGCCGAACGGGCGGCGCGCGAGCCCGACATCCGGGCGGTGCTGTTGACCGGGACCGGCACCAAGGCCTTCGTGGCCGGCGCGGACATCGGCGAGATCGGGGGTCAGGGCGCGCAGGAGGGCCAGGCGCGCGCGCGGGCGGGGCAGCAGATGATGCGGCGCCTCGAGCGCTGCGGGAAGCCCGTGCTCGCGGCGGTGAATGGCTTCGCGCTCGGCGGCGGTTGCGAGCTGGCGATGGCCTGCCATCTCCGGGTCGCGAGCGACGCCGCCCGGTTCGGCCAGCCCGAGGTCAAGCTCGGCATCGGACCGGGATACGGGGGCACGGTCCGCCTCCCGCGCCTGGTCGGTCGGGGGCGCGCGCTCGAGCTGCTGCTCACCGGCGCGATGATCGACGCGCACGAGGCCTGGCGCATCGGTCTGGTCAACCGGGTCGTGCCGGCGGACCGCCTGATCCCCGAATCCACCGAGCTGCTGGGCGCCATCCTGGAGAACGGCCCGCTGGCGGTGCGCGCCTGCCTCGAGCTGGTGGACGCCGGGCTGGACCTGGACGTGGACCAGGCGCTCGGGCTCGAGGCCGCCTGGTTCGGACTGCTGAGCGAGACCGCCGACATGCGCGAGGGAACCCGCGCGTTCCTGGAGAAGCGAAAGCCCCGGTTCACCGGGGCTTGAGCCTGCAATTTCACCCTGCAACCGGCTATTTTTCCATGATTCCTGGGCGGGTTTTTCGGTGGGTGGCGCTGGCCGCGCTGGTGGGGTGCGGCACGCGCGATCGGCTCACGTTCCCGAGCGAGAACCCGGGAGATGGCGACGGCCCGATCACCGAGATCACCCACCCGGCGACCCACGATACGGCGGTGACCGAAGGCGACCTGCTGATCGTACAAGGCCGGACCTTCGATCCGGACGGCGTGGATACGGTGTACGTCGCCGTGGGCGGCGTGAACCAGGGGTTCGCGCCGATCCTGGGCCAGGGCAAGGACACGGTGGATTTCGCCCTGCAGCTCTCAACCATCGGCAACAGCGGTGTGACGGTGATCATGCAGATCCACGGGGTCGACCTGCTCGGCCAGCAGGGCGACATCGTCAGCCGCCAGATCCACATCGAGTAGTGCGGCTCCGCCACCTGGTGGCTCGAGGGTTCCGCAACCTGGCGGACCTCGATTGTGAGCCTCCCGCGCCCGGTCTGGTGCTGCTGGGCGCCAATGCCCAGGGCAAGACCAACCTGCTCGAGGCCATCTACTATCCGGTGCTGTACCGCTCCTTCCGGGGCACGCCGGATCAGGAGGTGACCCGCTTCGAGGGCCCCGGATTTCACCTCGAGGCCGAGCTGGAAGGTGGGCCGGCCGGATCGGTCGGCGCCAGCTACATCGTCTCGGGACGGCGCAAGCGAATCCTGGTCGACGGGCTCGAGCCGGACCGGCTGGCCGATGCCGTGGGCGCATGGCTGGCCGTTTCGTTCCTGCCCGACGACGTGAGCCTGGCCGCGGGGACCGCCGCCGACCGGCGCGGCTATCTCGACCGGCTGCTCTCCCTGGCCGACCGCCGGTACCTGCGCAGCCTGTCGCGCTATCGCGGGGCGCTCGCGCAACGCAACAGCGCGCTCCGCCAGGGCCGGTGGGACGTGGCTCGCGCGTTCGACGCGCCGCTGGCGGCGTCGGGCGCGGAGATCGTCGCCCGGCGCGAGCGGTGGGCGGCGGAGGCGGCCGGGCAATTCGCCGCCGAGTTCGAGTGCCTCGGAGAAGTGGCCGGCACGCGGCTCCGGTACCGGGGCGGCGAGGACCTCGCCGAGCCCGCCGCCTGGGACGCATCGCTGGCGGCGGCATGGCCCCGCGATCAGGCCCGCGGCCTCACTTCTATCGGCCCGCACCGCGACGACCTGGTGCTCGAGATCGGCGGCCGGCCGCTCCGCGAGTTCGGGTCGAACGGCCAGCAGCGGGCCGCCGCGGTGGCGCTCAAGCTGATCGAGCTGGCGGCGCTCCGCGACGCCCGCGGCACCGAGCCGGCGCTGCTGCTGGACGATGTGTTCGCCGCGTTCGACCGCGAGCGGCAGCGGCGCCTCGCTCGCCGGCTGCTCGAGGTGCCCGGCCGGCAGGTGTTCCTCACCGCGCCGCGGACCGACGAGCTGCCGCCCGATCTGGCGCTGCCGGTGTGGCGGATGGAGGCCGGAAAGGTGACCTGGTGACCGAGCGCCGCGCACCCGCCACGCTGGCGGAGGCCCTGGCGAGCTACCTCAAGCAGTCGGGGTTCTCGAAGCGGCTGCAGCAGGCCGGCATCGTCGAGCAGTGGGCGGAGTTGGTCGGACCGCAGATCGCGGCCGTCACCGCCCCCGAGTCGGTCACCCCGGACGGGGTGCTCCGGGTCCGCGTCGCCACGGCGGCGTGGGCCAGCGAGCTGAGCCTGATGACGCCCCGGATCCTGGCCCGCCTCAACGCGGGCCGGACCGGGCGGGTGAAGGAAATCCGCTGGGTGCCTCTCGGCCCCGGCCCCAAATGACGGAGCCTATGGCCAAGACCGATCCCGCCGTCACCGACGGCACGTCGCAGTACAAAGCCGATTCGATCCAGGTCCTTAAAGGTCTGGAGGCCGTGCGCAAGCGACCCGGCATGTACATCGGGTCCACCAGCGAGAACGGCCTGCACCATCTGGTCTACGAGGTGGTGGACAACTCGATCGACGAGGCCCTGGCAGGACACTGCGACTCGATCAACGTCACCATCCACGCCGACAACTCGATCACGGTGCAGGACAACGGGCGCGGGATTCCGGTGGACATGCATCCCACCGAGAAGATTCCGGCCGTGGAGCTGGCGCTCACCGTGCTCCACGCCGGCGGCAAGTTCGACAAGAACACCTACAAGGTGTCCGGTGGCCTGCATGG
>JBOHSB010000016.1:0-13631 GCA_050733015.1 Gemmatimonadales bacterium | reverse complement strand
GCGCCGCGCGGCGCGCTCCGATCCCATGACGGCGCTTCGCGCCGAGTGACACCATGAACGACATTCGATTCGCCGTCCGCTCGCTGCGCCGGAGCCCGACCCTCGCCATTGCGGTCGTGCTCACGCTGGGGCTCTGCATCGGCGCCACCACCGCGGTGTTCAGCGTGGTGTACGCTGTGCTGTTCCGTCCGCTGCCCTTCGCCGACCCGAACCGGGTGCTCCTGTTCCGCGAGGCCTGGAAGGGGCACCCCGGCTCGGTGTCGGTCGGCAACTGGGGTGACGCCAAGCGCGAGGACAAGCTGTTTGCCTACCTCGTGCCGATGTCCGGTGCGAGCGTCAACCTGGCCGGATCGGACGTGCCGGAAAACGTCACCGGCGCCCGGGTAGGCTGGGATTTCTTCCGGCTGCTCGGCGTGGCGCCGGCGCTCGGCCGCAGCTTCTTGCCGGAGGAAGACCGCCCGGGGAGCGACGGCGTGGTGATCCTGAGCGACGGCCTCTGGCGCCGCCGGTTCGGCGCCGACCGGAGCGTCGTCGGCCGCGAGATCCGGATCGACGGGGCGCCGCGCCAGGTGATCGGGGTGATGCCGGCGTCGCTGGACTACACGCTGTACGACGAGGAGGTGTGGCTGCCGGCCGCGTTCAGCCCCGCCCAGCTGGCCGAGCACGACGAGCACTATCTCACCGTGCTGGGCCGGCTCAAGCCCGGGGTCACCGAGGCGCAGGCGCAGTCCGAGCTCGATCAGATCGCGGGTGGCCTGCAGCAGCGCTATCCGCAGGAGAACAGCCAGCGCGGCTTCGGGATCGCCAACCTGCACGAGGAGCTGCTGCGCGACTACCGCACCCGGCTGTTCGTCCTGCTCGGCGCGGTCGGCTTCGTGCTGCTCATCGCGTGCGCCAACATCGCCAACCTGCTGCTCGCGCGGGCCACCGCGCGCGCCCGGGAGACGGCCATCCGCGCCGCGGTCGGCGCGGGCCGCCGCCACATCATGCGCCACGCGCTGGCCGAGAGCCTGGTGCTGGCTGCCTGCGGCGGCACCCTGGGCGTCCTGGCGGCCTACTGGGGCGTCGCGGCGCTAACGGCCATCGGCCCGGCCGACATTCCGCGGCTCCACCTCGCGCGGGTGGACGGCCCGGTCCTGGCCTTCGTCATCCTGCTCACGCTCGCCGCCGGCCTCGTGTTCGGCCTTGCGCCCGCCGCGCGGATGGCGGCGCAGCTGCCGCAGGACGCGCTCAAGGAGGGCGGGCGCACCGGCTCGTCGGGCCGGGGGGACCGGCTCCGCAACGCGCTCGTGGTGGGCGAGATCGCGCTCGCGCTGGTGCTGCTCACCGGCGCCGGCCTCCTGATCCGGAGCGCCATCGCGCTCAACAACGTGGACCCGGGCTTCGATCCGAGCGGAGTGCTGGTCGGGCGGGTCTCGCTCCCGGCGAGCGGGTACGACGCGCCCGAGGCCTCCCAAGCGGCATTCGAGCGCCTTGCCGAACGGCTGCAGCAGTCGCCCGGCGTCACCGCCGCGGGCCTGGTCTCGTCCGCGCCCTTCGAGGGCGGGAGCGACAACGGACTGATCCCCGAGGGAAGGCCGCTCAACATCGAATCCGCGATTCAGTCCGACATGCGGCTCGCGACCCCGGGATACTTCCGGACCATGGGGCTCCGGCTTCGCTCGGGCCGCGCCTTTACCGCCCAGGACCGGGCCGGGGCTCCACTCGTCATGGTGATCAATCAGACGCTCGCCCGGCGCGCGTGGTCCGGCCAGGATCCCATTGGCAAGCGCGTGGCGTGCTGCGAGCCCGGGCCTGACGGCGGGCCCAACTGGAAGACGGTGGTGGGGGTCGTGGCCGACGTGCACGCGCGCGGGCTCGGGCGCGAGGCGCCGCCGGAGTTCTATCTCCCCATGGCGCAGTCGCCCAAGGCCGCCTGGCGCTGGGTCGACCGGACCATGACCCTGGCCGTCCGCACGGCAGGTGAGCCGATGGCGGCGGCGCCGGCCATGCGCGACGCGGTGTGGGGCTTGGACCGGTCGCTCCCGGTCTACAACATCGCCACCATGGGCGACCGCCGGACCGAGTCGATGGCGTCGGCGCGGTTCAGCACGCTCCTGCTCACCGCGTTCGGCGGCATCGCGCTGCTGCTCGCGGCCATCGGAGTGTACGGCGTCATCTCGTACGGGGTGACCCAGCGCGCGCAGGAGATCGGGATTCGGGTGGCGCTCGGCGCCGGCCGGGCGCGGGTGCTCCGGCTGGTGGTGGGCCACGCGGCCGCGCTCACCGGCGTGGGCCTCCTGCTGGGCCTCGGGGGGGCCATGCTGCTCTCGCGTCTTATGGGCGGCCTCCTGTTCCAGGTGAGCCCGACCGATCCGCCGACGCTCGGCGCCGGCGTGCTGGTGCTCTCGGGCGTCGCACTCCTGGCGGCGGTGGTGCCCGCCGAGCGGGCGGCCCGGCTGGACCCGTCGGTGACGCTCCGGGCGGAGTGACCATGTCCCTCGCGATCGATCCGCTCATCCGCCTGCAGGGCGTGTCCAAGATCTTCCACACGGACGAGGTGGAGACCCACGCGCTCTCTCGCATCGACCTCGAGATCCGCGCCGGCGAATACCTCGCGATCTGCGGCCCGTCGGGCTGCGGCAAGACCACGCTGCTTTCCCTCCTTGGCCTGCTCGACACGCCCAGCGAGGGGAGCTACGTGCTCGCCGGCGAGCCGGTCTCGACGCTTTCCATCGCACAGCGGGCCCGGGTCCGCGCCCGCGCCATCGGCTTCATCTTCCAGGCCTTCAACCTGATCGGCGACCTCACCGTGTACGACAACGTCGAGCTGCCGCTCAAGTACCGCGGCATGGCGGCGGAGGAGCGCCGAACCGCGGCCCTCGCCGCGCTCGACCGGGTGGGCCTGTTGCACCGGCTGCGGCACTATCCGGCGCAGCTCTCGGGTGGGCAGCAGCAGCGCGTGGCCGTGGCCCGCGCGGTCGCCGGCCGCCCGTTGGTGCTCCTGGCCGACGAGCCGACCGGCAACCTGGACTCGGCCAACGGCGCCGAGGTCACGGCACTGCTGCGCGAGCTCAACGACGAGGGGGCGACGCTCGTCGTCGTTACGCACGATCCGCGCTACCTCCGCGAGGCACGGCGGACGGTCTATCTCTACGACGGACGCCTGGTGCCGGGCGCACCCCGGGATGTGGAGGTGGCCTGATGGACGCGTTCTGGCGGGATCTCCGATTCGCGTTGCGCGGGCTCGGGCGGAGCCCGGCGTTCACGGCCGTGGCAGTGCTCACGCTCGCGCTCGGCATCGGCGCCAACACCGCGATCTTCAGCGTGGTGAACGCGGTGCTGCTCCGCCCGCTGGCCTATACCCAGCCGGACCAGCTGGTGAGCCTGCGCGCCCGTCTCCTGGGCCGAAACGCCCGGGACGTGCCGATGTCGGCACCGGAATACCACGACATCATCGCTGAAGTACCCGCGATCCGCGATCTCGCCGCCGTGTGGCCGATCAATATCAACCTCACCGGTTCGGATGAGCCGGAGCGCGTCCAGGCCGCGGTCGTGAGCTACAACTATTTCTCCCTCCTGGGCGTAGCGCCCGCGCTCGGCCGGGACTTCGTCAAGGCGGACGATCAGGGCCACATCGGGTACGTGGCGCTGATCTCATACGACCTGTGGCAGCGGCGGTTCGGCGGGGAGCGCTCGGTCATCGGCCGGACGGTCCGGCTCGACGACGATCCCATCACCATCGTCGGCGTGATGCCGAAGGGGTTCCGGCATCCGGTCGAGAGCGGCGCGTCGCCGATGGAGCTCTGGGCGCCGCTGTCCCTCGACGATCCCGACACCAACTTCGTCAACCTCCGCCGGGCTCGGGTGTTCGACCTCATCGGGCGGCTCAAGCCTGGCGCAACGGTGGACCAGCTCCACGCCCAGCTCCTCGCGCTCACCGGTCGGCTCGCGTCCCGCTACCCCGATGCGTATCCGCCCGCGCTCGGGTGGCAGGCGGAGGGGATCCCCCTGGCCGAGCGGGTGGTGGGCAACGTTCGTCCAGCCCTGCTGGTGTTGCTCGGCGCGGTGGGGTTCGTGCTCCTCATCGGCTGCGCCAACGTGGCGAACCTGCTGCTCGCCCGCGCCACGACCCGCGACCGCGAGATCGCCATCCGCACGGCCATGGGCGGAAGCCGGCTCCGGCTCATGCGCCAGCTCCTGACCGAGAGCGTGCTGCTCTCGGCGCTCGGCGGGCTGGTGGGACTCCTCATCGCGGCCTGGGGGACCAGCGCGCTGGGTGAGCTGGCGCGGCTGTACCTGCCGAGAGCCCGCGACATCGGCATCGACCATTCGGTGCTCGGGTTCACCGCCGTGCTCACGATCCTTACGGGCCTCGGCTTCGGCATCATCCCCGCGTTCCAGGCGTCACGGCCCGATCTGCAGAGCGTGCTCAAGGACGCGGGTCGCGGTGCCACCGCCGGCGCGCCCAGAAACCGGGTGCGCGGGGCATTGGTGGTGATGGAAGTCGCGGTAG
The DNA here is from genome assembly GCA_050733015.1 of Gemmatimonadales bacterium. GTDB lineage: Bacteria > Gemmatimonadota > Gemmatimonadetes > Gemmatimonadales > GWC2-71-9 > CAVVWJ01. Next base: position 9,136 of record JBOHSB010000016.1, on the reverse strand, counting down.
CCCTGATGCTGCTGGCCGGCGCCGGGCTCCTGCTCCGCAGCTTCCAGCGTCTGATCGAGGTCGAGCCCGGCTTCAACCCCGACCATCTGCTCGCCCTTCAGGTGTGGCTGCCGGTGCAGAATGACCCTGCGAAGGGTCGCTATTTCACCGACACGCAGCGCCGCGCCTTCTTCACGCGGACGCTCGATGCCGTCGCGCAGGTGCCCGGGGTGCGTGAGGTCGCGCAGGTGAGCCGGCTGCCGTACCGCGGCCGGGGCGAAGGCCGATTCGAGATCGAGGGCCGTGCCACCCCGCCCGATCAGCCGAGTCCGACGGCCGAGTTCCGGCAGGTGACCCCAGGGTACTTCCGGACCATGCAGATCCCGATCCTGCGGGGACGTACGCTCACGCCGGTGGTGGACTCGACCGGGCCCGCCGAGGTCGTGATCAATCAGACGCTGGCGAACAAATATTGGCCCAACAGCAACCCGATCGACCGCCGGGTTCAGGTGTTCGGTCCGCAAGGGCCCATGGCGACGATCGTGGGCGTCGCCGGCGACGTGCGCCAAGCGGCGCCCGACCAGCCGCCGCGCGACGAGATATTCCTCTCCAGCCAGCGTTTCCCGAACCAAGAGATGGCGTTCGTCGTCCGTGCGGACGGCGATCCCGAGCGTCTGGGGCCGGCCGTCACGCGCGCGATCCGCAGCGTGGATCCCGATCAACCCGTCTTCGGGATCATGCCCATGGCCAAGGTCCTGTCCGACGCGAGCGCGGAGCGACGGTTCTCGCTCCTGCTGCTCACGTTATTCGCAGGCCTCGCGCTCCTGCTGTCCGCGATCGGCATTTACGGCGTGATGGCCTACAGCACCACCCAGCGCCGGCACGAGATTGGGATCCGCCTGGCCCTGGGCGCTGGCTCGCGTGACGTGCTGAGCCTGGTGGTGGGGCAGGGCATGCGGCTGGTCGGCATCGGGCTTCTGCTGGGGCTCACGGGCGCGTGGATGCTGAGCCGCGTCCTCACCAGCCAACTGTACGGGATAAGCGCGCGGGACCCGTTCACCTACCTGAGCGTGGCCGGCATTCTGGGCCTCGTGGCGCTCGCCGCCAGCTACCTGCCGGCGCGCCGCGCGCTGCGGGTTGATCCGATGACCTCGCTGAGGTCCGAGTGACCGGCCTCGGGCAGGACCTCCGCTACGCGTGGCGCGGGCTCCGTCAGCACCCGGCCTTCACCGCGGTGGCGGTGCTGACGCTCGCTCTCGGCATCGGGGCCAACACCGCGATCTTCAGCGTGGCGAATGGCGTCCTACTGCGGCCGCTGCCCTATGACCGGCCCGAGCGCCTCGCCATGATCTGGGGTCACCGAACGCAAGAGCCGCTCGCCGAGCTCAGCGTTTCCGAATACTGGGACGTGAGCGAGCGCGCGCGCTCGTTCGCGAAGGTCGGAGCCTACGTGGACGGCACCGCGACGCTGACGGGCGCCGGCGTGCCGGAGCGCCTGCGCGCGGGCTACATGACGGCCGGCGTGCCTGGGGTGCTGGGCGTCGCACCCGCGATGGGTCGGGGCTTCTCCGCTCAGGAGGACCGGCCCGGCGGGGCGCCAGTGGTCCTGCTGAGCGATGCCCTGTGGCGGCGGCGGTTCGGCGCGGACCCCTCGATCGTCGGCCGCGTGCTGACCCTGGACGACGCACCGACCGCGGTGGTGGGCGTCATGCCGCCCGGGTTTCAGCTCCCCTCACACTACTCCGGTGCGGCGATGGAGTTGTGGTCGCCGCTGCAGCTCGACCCGGCGGCCGACCGAACTTCACGCGGGTGGCATTTCCTCGAGGGCATCGGCCGCCTGCGCGACGGGGTCACGCTGTCGGCCGCGTCGGCCGAAGCCTCGGCCCTCATGCGCGGGATGCTGGCGCAGTATCCCACCGAGTACACGCCCGAGTTCGACGGTTCGGCGACCTCGGTCGAGCAGGAGGTGGTGGGTGACGTGCGGCCCGCCATCCTCGTGCTCCTGGGGGCGGTGGCCCTGCTGCTGCTCATCGCCTGCGCCAACGTGGCCGGGCTGCTGCTGGCCCGCGCGGAAGCGCGCCAGCGTGAGATCGCGCTGCGCACCGCGCTGGGCGCGGGCCGCACGCGTCTCGTGCGCCAGCTCCTCACCGAGAGCCTGCTGCTGGCTGTGGCCGGCGGCACGCTCGGCGTCCTGCTGGCCACGTGGGGCGTTCGCGGGCTGGTGCTCGCGGCGCCGGCCTCGATCCCTCGGCTGGGCGAGATCGGCATCGACGCCCGGGTGCTGCTGTTCACCATCGCACTCACCCTGCTCACCGGCCTGCTGTTCGGCCTGGCGCCAGCGTTTCACACCGCGCGCGCCGATCTGTCGCACGCGCTCACCGAGGGCGGGCGCTCGGGCACCGCGGGCGGCCGGCGGCAGTTGGTGCGGCGCCTGCTCGTCGGCGGGCAGGTCGCCATCGCGCTGGTGCTGGTGACCGGCGCGGGCCTCCTGGTCCAGAGCTTTCTCCGGCTTCGGCAGGTGGACCCGGGCTTTCGCCCCGAGGGCCTGCTCACGGCCCGGGTGGAGCTCTCGTCCGTGCGATACGCGAGCGCCGGAGGACGGCGGGATTTCTACCGTGAGCTGCTCGACCGCCTGGCCCATCTGCCGGGCGTGAAGACCGCGGCCGCGGCGCGCGCGCTCCCGATGACGGGCAAGCTCGACATCGGCGACTGGTCGTTCGTGCTCGAGGGGCAGGCGGCGTCGCCACCGCTCCCTACCGACTGGCATCCCGCCGACTGGCAGGTCGTGAGTCCCGGCTACTTCGGGACCCTGGGCATCCCCGTGCTCCAGGGACGCGATTTCACCGAGGCCGACCGCGTGGGCACGCCCGGGGCGGTGATCGTCAACCGCACGCTCGCGCGCCAGGTGTGGCCCGGCGAAGACCCCGTGGGCCGCCGGGTGCTGCTGGGCGGGGGCGGTGTGGATTCGGTGTGGCGCACCGTGGTGGGCATCGTCGGCGACGTGCACCACCGGGGGCTGAGCGAGGCTGCCCGGCCGGAGATGTTCCTGCCGTATGCCCAGTTCCCGGCCGGCACGGGCACGCCCCCGGCCGCGATGTACGTGGCACTCCGCACCAGCGGCGATCCCGAGGCGCTCGCGGCCGCCCTCCGCTTCACGGTCGGCGCACTGGATCCGGACACACCGGTGGCGGAGACCCAGACGATGGAGGCCGCGATGGGGGCATGGGGGGGCCAACGGCGGCTGATCATGCTGCTGGTGAGCGGGTTCGCCCTGGTGGCGATGACCCTGGGCGCCGTGGGCATCTACGGGGTGATGGCGCACCTCGTGAGCCAGCGCGAGCGCGAAATCGGCATCCGCATGGCCCTGGGGGCGGTGCCACGGCAAATCCTGCGGCTGGTGGTGTCACAGTCCGCCTGGGTGGTGGGCGGCGGGATTCTCGTGGGCACTGTCGGTGCGCTGGCGGCGACCCACCTCCTCGTAGGACTGCTGTTCCAGGTGCGACCCACCGATCCGCTCACCTATGCCGGCACGGCGCTCGTGCTCGTCGCGGTCGCCGCCGGGGCCACGCTGGTGCCTGCGCTTCGCGCCCTGCGCACCGACCCCGCTCACGCGATCAGGAGCGACTGATGACCGGACTCTGGCAGGACGTACGCTACGCGATCCGCTCGCTGACGAAGGCCCCCGGCTTCACCGCGGTCACCTTGTTCACGCTCGCGCTCGGCATCGGCGCCAACAGCGCCATCTTCAGCGTCGTGAACGGCGTGCTCATCCGGCCGTTTCCCTATCCCGATCCCGACCGGCTGGTGCTGGTACGCGAGACCTATGGCGGCGGAGAGGTGGGATCGGTGAGCGGCGCCAACGTCCTCGACTGGCAGGCACGGGCCCACCAGTTCGCGTCCCTCGCGGCCTGGCGCGGGATCGCGGTTACCCTGCTCGGCGCGGGCGAGCCGGAGGAAATGCCGGCTGCGTTCGTGTCGTCCGACTTCTTCCGCACGCTCGGCGTCGCGCCGATGATGGGCCGCGGCCTGCTGCCGGGCGAGGACCACGGGCAGGGCACCGTGGCCGTCATCGGCGAGTCGCTCTGGCGCTCGCGGTTCGGCGCGGATCCCAGGATTCTCGGCCGTACCATGGACCTGAGCGGCACCCCGTACACCGTGGTCGGCGTGGTCCCGGCCTCATTCGACTACCCCGGCCGGACCCAGCTCTACCTCCCGCTCGGCTTCGGTGTCGGCCGGGCGAACGACCGCGACTCGCACTCCTACGATGTCATCGCCCGGCTCAAGCCCGGGGCGACCCTGGCGGCCGCGCAGGACGACATCAGCGCGGTGGCGCGCGCCCTCGTCTCGGAGTACCCCGCCACCAACACCGGGCGAGGCGCCACGGTGATTCCGTTCGCCGAGGCCATGGTCGGCAGCGTCCGGCCGGCGCTGCTGCTGTTGCTGGGCGCCGTCGGGTTCGTGCTGCTCATCGCCTGCGCCAACGTGGCGAACCTGTTCCTCGCCCGTGCCTCGTCGCGCACCCGCGAGCTCGCCGTGCGCTCGGCGCTCGGCGCCGGACGCCGCCGCCTGATGCAGCAGGCCATGGCCGAGGCGGTGGTGCTGGCGGTGTTGGGCGGGGCACTGGGCATGCTGGTGGCCACCTGGTCGGTGGACGCGCTGCTCGCGCTCAATCCGCGCGGCATTCCGCGGTTGAGCGGGATCAGCATCGATGACCGGGTGCTGGCGTTCACGCTGGTGGTGTCGCTCCTGGTCGGGCTCCTGTTCGGGCTGGTCCCGGCGGTCGCGGCCGCGGGGCACGACCCGGCGGAATCGTTCCGGGGCGAGGGTCGCGGCACGTCGGGACGGCAGAGCAGCCGGTTCCGATCGGGACTCGTGGTCACGCAGGTCGCGCTCGCGCTGGTGCTGCTCGCCGGCGCCGCGCTCCTCATCGTGAGCGTACGGCGACTCGCCGGGGTGAATCCCGGATTCCAACCCGAGCACGCCGCCGCGTTCCAGTTCAACGTGCCGAGCGCCAAGTACCAGGGAGCGGATGCGCAACGCCAGTTCGTGTCGCGAGTCCTGGACCGGCTGGGCGCGATCCCGGGTGTGTCGCACGCCGGTGCCGTCTACTTCCTCCCGCTGGGCGACGGCAACACCAACGGCGACGTCTCGGTCGAAGGCGAGCCGCCGGCCGCACCGGGCAAGGAGCGGTATGCCGGCTACCGCATCGTGATGGGGGAGTACCTCGAGAGCATGGGCATCCAGGTCCGTGGCGGCCGGCCGCTCACCCCCACCGACGTCGGCGGACAGCCCCTGGTCGCCGTCGTCAACGAGGCCTTCGTCCGCTCCTTCTTCGGGGGACAGAACCCGATGGGAAAGCGGGTGACCTTCGGCACGCCGGACAGCACCGCGGAGTGGCGGGAGATCGTCGGCATCGTCGGCGACGTCCACCACGGCAGTCTCTCGGAGCCGGCGCAGCCCGAGTTGTACGTGCCGGCCACCCAGCTCACGCCGGACTTCTGGACCATCTTCACCTCGCTGCCGATCTCGTTTGTGGTCCGCGGCGCCCTGCCGCCGGCCACGCTGTTCCCGGCGATCAAAGCCGCCGTCCATGACGTGGATCCCGAGCAGGCGGTGAGCCGGCTCCGTCCGGTGAGCGAGCTCGTGAGCGATGCCGTGGCCCGCTACCGGTTCAGCATGCTGCTGCTCACGGTGTTCGGTGCGCTCGCGCTGAGCATCGCGGCGGTCGGCGTCTACGGCGTAATGGCCTATGCCGTGAGCCAGCGGACCCGCGAGCTGGGGATTCGCCTCGCGCTCGGCGCGAGCCGCGCGAGCGTGCAGTATCTGGTGCTCGGCCGCGGGCTGGGCATGGCCGCGCTCGGGATCGGGATCGGGCTCGCGGGCGCCCTGGCGCTCACCCGCCTGCTGGTGAGCCAGCTGTTCGGCGTGAGCCCGACCGATCCCACGGTCCTGGCCGCCGCGGTCGGAACCCTGGCCGCGGTGTCGGTGGTCGCCTGCTTCATTCCGGCGTTCCGCGCCACCCGGGTCGACCCCGTGATCACCCTCCGGAGCGAGTGATGCATAGCCTGCTGCAGGACTTCCGCTACGCGGTCCGCTCCCTCCGCCGCACCCCGGGCTTCACGCTGGCCGCGGTGCTGACTCTCGCGCTCGGCATCGGGGCCACGACGACGATCTTTACCGTGGTGAACGGCGTGCTGCTCCGGCCGCTGCCCTATCGCGGCGCCGACCGGATCGCGAACATCTGGAACGATTTCGGCGTCGGCGCGCAGTCGCTCCCCGCCGTGAGCCCGTTGGACTTCCGTGACTACCAGCGTCGGAGCCGCACCTTCGAGATGTTCGCGGCGGGGTCGGACGGCGGCGTCGTGGGCCTGCGCGGGAACCTGACCGGCGAGGGCGAGCCCGAGCGGGTCAACGTCGCCTCGGTCACGGCCAACTTCCTGCCGTTGTTCGGGGTCACGCCGGCGTACGGGCGCAACTTCCTGGAGACGGAGGAGTCGGCCGGCGGGCCGCACGTGGCGATCCTGAGCGACCGGCTCTGGCGCCGCCGCTATGGCGCCGATCCGACCATCGTCGGGCGGACCATCCAGATGGACGGCGTCGCCCACCAGGTGGTGGGCATCCTGCCGCCCAGCTTCCGCCTGGCCTTACCGGCGGAGGCGTTCCTGATCACGGACGCGGAGCTGTGGACGCCGCTCCAGTTCGACTACGCCCACGCGCCACCGCGCAATTACACGTTCTTCACGGTGTTCGGGCGGATCCGGCCGGATGTGACCTTCGCCCAGGCGCAGGCCGAGATGGACGGGATCGCGCTCCAGTTCCGGAAGGAATTCCCGGAGCACGCCGGCACGCAGGTGCGCATCCGGGCGGTGCCGCTGCAGCAGGACGTGGTGAAGGGCGCCCGGCCGGCCCTGCTGGTGCTGCTCGGCGCGGTCGGCCTGGTCCTGCTCATCGCCTGCGCCAACGTGGCCCATCTGCTGCTCGTGCGCGCCACCGTGCGCGAGGGCGAGTTCGCGCTCCGCACGGCGCTGGGCGCGAGCCGCGGGGCGGTGGTCCGCCAGTTGCTCACCGAGAGCGCGGTGCTCGCGCTGGTGGGCGGCGCGCTGGGGCTGCTGGTCACGACCGTCGCGCTCGCGCTCCTGCGCGCGCTCCACCCCTCCAACCTGCCGCGCCTCGCCGAGATCGATCTGGACGGGCGGGTGCTGGCGTTCACCGCGCTCACCTGTCTGGTGACGACGCTCGTATTCGGCCTGGCGCCGGCGCTGCAGGCGGCGGGGAAGGATCCCCAGCGGTCGCTCCAGGGCGGTGGCCGCGCCGGCACCGGGGGCGGGCGGCACCGGATTCGCGCGGTTCTCATCCTGGGAGAGGTGGCGCTGTCGGTGGTGCTGCTGGTGGGCGCCGGATTGCTGGTGCGGAGCTTCGTCGCGCTGCAGGACGTGCGGCCGGGGTTCGACGCGGACGACGTCCTCACCTTCCAGATCGCCATGCCGGCCAGCCGCTATCCCAACGCCAAGGGCCGCCGCACCTTCCTCCGCGAGCTCGAGCGCCGTCTAGGCGAGCTGCCGGGCGTGAAGCGGGTCGGACTCATCTCGAAGCTGCCGCTCACCGGCAGCGGGCCGCTCTCGCCCTACGCCTTCGACGAGGCGACCGCGCGGAACTGGGAGTCGGTCACGGCGGACGGGCGCCAGGTGTCGCCCGACTACTTCGCTGCGATGAACACGCGGCTGCTCGCCGGGCGCTCGTTCACCTGGGACGACGCCGTGGACAAGCCGCCGGTCATCATCATAGACGAGACGCTGGCCCGGCAGGCCTGGCCGGGCCGGAGCGCCGTGGGCCGCCAGCTCCAGCTGGGTCCGACCGGCGAGGCCGACAACATGGCCGAGGTGGTAGGCGTGGTCGAGCACGAGCGCAGCCACGACCTCACCCGCGCCGTGCGGCCGCTCATCTTCTATCCGATGGGCCAGCAGCTCCCCATCGTGGTGGACGTCGCCCTCGAAACGGGGGTGGCGCCCCAGAGCCTGGCGGGCGCGGCGACGTCCCTGGTGCATGAGATGGACAAGGACCTGGCGGTGACGCGCATGGCGCCCATGACCCTCTACCTGTCCGAGGGGATGGCGCAGGCGCGGTTCAGTCTGCTGCTCATGACGGCCCTCGGCGGCATCGCGCTGCTGCTCGCGGCGGTGGGCATCTTCGGCGTGATCGCGTACACGGTTACCCAGCGGACTCGCGAGTTCGGCATTCGGCTGGCGCTGGGCGAAGATCCCCGCCGGACCCGCCGCGACGTGATCGTGCGCGGCATGCGGCTGGTGGTGCCGAGCATCGTGATCGGCCTCGGCGCGTCGTTGGTGTTCACGCGGTTCCTGGGCGGGCTGCTCTATCAGGTCAGCCCGCACGATCCGCTGACGCTGGGCGGCATCGCCGCACTGCTCGCGGTGGTGGCGCTGGCGGCGTGCTATCTCCCCGCGCGGCGCGCGACGGCGGTCGATCCCGCGATCGCGCTCCGGAGCGAGTGATGACCGCGCTCGGGCAGGACGTCAGATACGGACTGCGCCAGCTCCGCCGCAGCCCCGGGTTCGCGATCGCCGCCGCGCTCACGCTGGCGCTCGGCATCAGCGCTACCACCACAGTGTTCAGCTTCGTCGACGCGGCGCTGCTCCGGCCGCTGCCGTATCCATACCCCGAGCGGCTGGTGGTCGCCTGGAACGAGCGGCAGGAGAAAACCAAGGAAACGCTCTCCTACCCCAACTTCCTGGACTATCAGCGGCGGGCGACGGCCTTCGAGTCCATGGCGGTCTATCATCGCCGCCGCCTCAACGTCGCGTCCGACGCGCCCGAGCGGGTCCAGGGCGCCGCCGTATCGCTCCAGTTCTTCGGGACCCTCGGCGTCGCGCCGGTGCGGGGCCGCGACTTCGCGGCCGGCGAGGATCAGGCGGGCGGGGACCAGGTGGTCGTGGTGAGCGACCGGTTCTGGCGCGCGCAGCTGGGCGGCGATTCCGCGGCCGTCGGCCGCAGCGTGCGGGTGGACGGGGTGCCGCTCACCGTCATCGGCGTGGTACCGGCGGCGCTCGGCTTCCCGGCGGCGACCGATCTGTGGATGCCGATCTCGCGTGAGGCGAAGTGGCTGATCGAGAGCCGCGGCCTGCAGGGCTACACCGCGCCC
>JBOHSB010000015.1:0-3895 GCA_050733015.1 Gemmatimonadales bacterium | reverse complement strand
GTCCTGCTCCAAAGCGAAGCGCTGCACTGTGCCGTCAGATAGCGCCAGGGTGAATAGGCCATCGGCCACCAGGATGATCGTGGTCTTGCGCTCCTCGTCCTTGATCTTGCGGGGGGCTTTCCGCAGTTCTCGCTCGAGTACCCATTCCTCGAGAAGGATGCCCGGAGTGGCCTTGACCGCGAGCTCAAGGGAAAGCCGGAATGAACAGATCTCCAGATGATGGTGAGCGAACAACGGGGTTACGTCACGGTCCAGGTGACGTAGCTCCGGAGGACTGACACCGTACTGCTCGATCAGGATAGGCCTGGCCTTGGGGCCTACAGTCAAAAACTGCTTGCCTGATCCCAGGCCCGTCTGGGAGGGTAGGCGCTCGGCTCGGAGATAGCCAGCGTTTATAAGGCGGGCAACCCGGTCATAACAAGCACTACGAGCCCCAGGAGATGGCCAAAAACGGCGGACAATCAGGTCGATGATGATTCCGTCATAGAAATAAACAAGGGCCAAAATAGCAGTATCTCTGGGCGTTAAGCGTAGGAGGTTAAGGGCAGAATGGTCCATTATCGGTATCCTATGACGTAACTGGATTGATGTCAAGTAGATCGTTGTGGGTTGTTGCCCACTCATTCAGTACCATTACCATCTCGATGAACGTCCGATGCTGAACCAACGCATATATCCCGCGAGATAGCCACCCAGGGCAGCCAAGATGATTAGTAAGGGGATCAGCAGGGGGAAGCAGATCGGGGTAGTCGCTATATGGATCATCGCACTGGACACCAGGTAGGTCGCGGCAGGATAAGCCAGCAGGGCGACTGCAGCCGCTCCGCCCACACGCCAGGCGCCAGACCATTCCAGCCACCGCAGGGCTTTGAATGCCCCCAGGAAGACCAGAGCCACAACGAGGACTTTGTCTAGCGACAATTAGAAAGGCGGGTAGCGACAACTAAACTGGCGGCTCGTGGAGCCCGCTGCGGACCTGACCTAGCATGGCGTTCCAGAGGGAGGACGCCATGAAGACGGACGCGGAGGTACTCCTGATGAGACGCGAGCGCGCCAAGGGGAAGACGCAGGCACAGGCGGCGGCGCGGGCCAGCATGGGTATGCGGACGGTGCAGCGCTACGAGCGCACCCGGCAGCTACCCAGCCAACTCAAGCAGCCGCGCTCCCATCGCACCCGGCCGAATCCCTTCGCTACCGACTGGCCCTGGATCGTCGCGCAACTGGAGCGCGATCCGGCCCTCCAAGCGACGACGCTGTTCGCCCTGCTCACGGCCCAGGAGCCGGCGCGGTACCAGGCAGGGCAACTCCGCACCTTGCAGCGGCAGGTGGCCGCGTGGCGCCTCCAGCACGGCCCCGAGCAGGAGGTGTTCTTCCCGCAGGTGCATCAGCCGGGGGTGGCCGCCCAGTCCGACTTCACGCATCTGACCGATCTGGGCATCACGCTCGGCGGCGTCCCCTTCCCCCATCTGCTCTACCACTTGGTGTTCGCCTACTCGAATGTCGAGGCGGTCCACCTGTGTTTCTCGGAGAGCTTCGAGGCGCTGGCGGAGGGCCTCGAAGCAGGACTGTGGCAACTCGGGGGGGTGCCCGAGCAGCACCGCACGGACCACTTGAGCGCGGCCATCCGCCCGCTCGATGCGCCGGGACGGGCCGAGGCGACTGCCCGCTACCGGGCGCTGCTGGCCCATTACGGGATGCTCGCGACGACCAACAATGCCGGGGAGGCCCACGAGAACGGCGACGTGGAGCAGGCCCACCACCGCTTCAAAGAGGCCGTCGATCAGGCCTTGCGCGTGCGCGGCAGCCGGGAGTTCCCCGATCGCGCCGCCTATGCCCGGTTCCTCCAGGGGCTCGTGAAGCAGCGGAACCTCACCCGGCAGGCGCGCTGGGCCGAGGAGCGTGCCGTGCTTCGGCCCCTGCCGGCCACGCCCCTGGCGCTGTGCCGGGAATTGCGCGTGGCCGTCACGCGCTTCAGCACGATCCAGGTGCTGCGCAATACCTACTCGGTCCCCTCCCGCCTGATCGGCGCCCGGGTGACCGTGCGCGTGCGGGCCGAGACCCTGGAGGTGTACTACGGGACGGCCCACCTGCTCACGCTGCCACGCCTGCTGGGTGACCACCAGCATCACATCGACTACCATCACCTAATCCGGTCGCTGGTCCGCAAGCCGGGCGCGTTTGCCCAGTACCGCTATCGTGATGATCTGTTCCCGACCCTCGTCTTTCGCCAGGCCTACGATGCGCTCGCGCAGGCCGGCGGGGCGCGGGCGGACCGCGAGTATGTGCGCGTGCTGCATCTCGCCGCGAGCACCTCCGAGAGCGAGGTCGAGGCCGCGTTGGTGTTGTTGTGGGACGCGGGGACCGCGCCCACCTTCGAAGCCGTGCGGGCCCTGGTGCAGATCCCCGGCCCCGTCGCGCTCCCGACGCTGACGCCGGCCGTGCTGGATTTGGGGGTGTACGACCAATTGCTCGCGGTGGGAGGCGGCCATGCCTGACCGCCACGCCGAGCTCCAACAGCGGCTGCACGCGCTCAAGTTACCGGCGATGGCCGACACGTTTGCGGCGCTCGCGCTCCAGGCCGCCAAGGGGGGGCTGACCCACGAAGCGTTCCTGTACGAGCTGGTGCAGGCCGAATGTACCCAGCGGGAGGAGCGCCGCACCGCCCGCCTGCTGCACCAGTCCGGGCTGCCGCTGGAGAAGACCTTCCGCACGCTGGAGCTGGACTGCTTCCCGCCGGTCCTCCGCCAGCAGGTGGAGCGCCTCCGATCGGGCGCCTTCCTCGACGATGCCGTCAACGTGGTGGCGGTCGGCAAGCCGGGCACCGGGAAGAGTCACCTCCTGGCCGCGCTGGCGCACGAGCTCATCTTGCACGGCCACCCGGTCCTGTGGACCCCGACGGCGATGCTGGTGCAGCGGCTGTTGGCCGCCAAGCGGGATCTGCGGTTGCCGCAGGCCCTCGCCCAGTTGGATCGTTATGCCTGGGTCCTGCTGGACGACATTGGCTACGTGCAGCACGACCGCGATGAGATGGAGGTCCTCTTTACGCTTCTGGCCGAGCGCTACGAGCGGCGGAGCGTGGGCCTCACCACGAATCTGGTCTTCTCCGAGTGGACCCGGATCTTCCAGGATCCCATGACGACGGTGGCTGCGATTGACCGCGTCGTGCACCACGCGGTGATCCTGGACCTGATGGGCCTGGAGAGCTATCGCGCGAAGGCAGCGAACCACCGCCAGCGACCGGGATAGGAGGCGGGATGACTACTCCCGTGCGTTACGGTTCGCGTTACGGTTCTCCGCCGCTGCAGGACGCCCGGGCCTGCTGGGTTTGCGGGACCCCCGTCGGCACCGCCCGGGCGCACTACTGCTCGCCGGGGTGCAAACAGCGCGCCTATCGCCTTCGCCACGAGGGCGCTCCTGCCGGGGATCTGGGTGCCGTAGCCGCGGACCTGAAGCGCCGGCAGCGGCTCGTCGCTCAGACGATCTACGAATGCCCCGAGTGCGGCGCGCGCTACCTAGCCGAGCAGCGTTGCCCGGACTGCAATCGCTTCTGCCGGGCGCTCGGGTTGGGGGGAACCTGTCCCCATTGTGACCAGCCGATCGGGGTCGCCGAACTGCTCGGCGAGTGAGGAGGTGCTCGAAGCAGCGGGCCTCGCGCTGGCCCCTGCACGGTGCGTGACGCCCTACGACGAACCGGTCAGCCCGGCGGGACTCGGCCAGGCGCCATTCCAGTTGTCGTCGCCCGCCAATTTAATTGACGTTAGACAGCTCCCGTCCCAGTTTGTGCTGGAGCGCCCGCACGCGGTCGGGGGTATCGTCCTCCGGTTCCCACCAGGTGCTATCCGCCTCGGTATAAGCGCGCAGATAATCGTCGACGCTCTCCCGAAGGAGGTCACAT
>JBOHSB010000014.1:0-4483 GCA_050733015.1 Gemmatimonadales bacterium | reverse complement strand
GAGCTTGATCAAGCCGGCCGAGGCGGCGGGACTCTGGTCGGCAGGCTATCTGGCGGTTAGCGCCTTCACCGAGGCCTTCTTCGGCGCGGAGGGGGAGTCCGGCTATTGCGCCCGCACTAGCGCGCAGTGCTCGATGACGGTGCGGGATCAGAGCGGCCGGGGCTCGGGGTGGGCCGGCGGCTCGTCGCACGACTGGGCGGCGCTCGACGCGGCGGCACTCGCTCGCCGAGCGCAAGAGAAATGTCTGACCTCGCGTAACCCGGTCGCCATCGAGCCGGGACGGTACACCGTGGTGCTCGAGCCCCAAGCCGTCGGCGACCTGTTGGATCTGATCACCGGCAGCGCTCTCTGGCGGCCAATGGCCGAAGCTGGCGCTGGCCCGTTCGCGGACCCGCACCGGCCCGGCTTCTCCAAGCTGGGGCTGCAAGTCGCGGATCGGCGCGTCACTTTCGGCGCCGACCCGGAGGACCCCCTACTCGGGGTCTGTCCGTTCGACCGCGGCGGTGAACCCTACCGGCCGGTCCTATGGTTCAAGCATGGCATTTTGAACGCGCTCGCGTACGACCGTAGTTACGCTGTCGACGCGTTCAACGAGAACACCCCGTTGCCCAACAGCCAAGCGATCCGGATGGAGGGAGGGGAGAGCAGCATCGAGGAGATGATCCGCACCACCCAGCGCGGGCTCCTCGTGACACGCTTCTCCGGGCTGCGCGTGATCGACCAGAACACGCTGTCTACCACCGGGGTCACTCGCGACGGGCTCTGGCTGATCGAGCGCGGCAAGATCACGAAGCCGGTCAAGAATCTCGGCTTCAGCAGCTCGCCGCTCTTCGTCCTCAACAGCCTCGAGCAACTCGGCCAACCGGTACCCGTCTTCCGACTCGAGCCGGCGGAGGAAGAGGTCGGCCTGAATGAGCGGCCGGCATTCCGCGCACACACGCCGATGGTCGTGCCACCGCTCAAGTCACGCGACTTCAACTTCAATCGTTTGGTGGACGCCGTTTGATGAAACTCCGCACTCGGGCGACGACCGCATTCCTGCTCACGATCGTCGCCGCGCGAGCGGACGGTCAGGACGCCAAGCCGGCCGCCAGTGGCGCGCCGGAGTATGCGCGCTATCCGACGCCCGGGGCGTGCGCCGCGGCTGTCGAGCGGGTGTACGGCACCGCGACGTGGGGCGAAGACTCGGACTCGTTCCCCTACGATCCCAGTCGGCCGCTGCCGGCGGCCGTGGCGGCGGCGGCGCGGCGTTGCGTCGAGCGGTTCCTACCGGCGGGTGGCGTCGCCGCGCTATCCGGCAAGGACGTCGACGCCATGTTCATGCTCGGCCTGACCGCCGGTGACGATTCGCTGGCGGCGGCGGCGTTGCGCCGCACGGTCGCGCGACAGCGCTCGAAGCGGGATAGCACCGACGTCCTCGTTGGGGCGCTGGACGCGTATCTGAATGGCCGCCCGGCACGGCTGGTGCTCGCGCAGGGCCTTGCGCGGCGGCTCGACAGCTTAGGCTACCGTGAGGACCTGCCGCCGGGCCAGTGGTCGAACCCTCACTCCAAAGTGCTCCAGCTCGCGAAGGCGATGCTTGACAGCGCCGCGATGACGGAGGAAGCGGAGGCCGTGCTCGCAGCGGTGCGAGCGCTGCCGGAGCAAGAGCGACGCGGAGGGTGGGTCCTCGGTGCGGTCCTGTCGACCCTCTCCATCGACCAACTGTGGACGCTACGCGCGTACGGTCCCGATTCCATGTTCCCCCGCATGAAGAGTCAGGTGACGGCCCTCCTCGGCCCGGATGCTCTTCAGACTTCTCCGCTGTTGGGATTGCCAGCGCCACCGCTCCAGCCCGATTTCTGGTTCGGCCGCGAGCCAGCCGATTCCGTCCTGCCGCGCCCAGGACGGGTCACGTTGCTGATCGGCTGCGGGGGGGGCGCGTGTGATAACGCCGTGCTCCGCCGGCTCAAGACACGCTACGGCGACTCGCTCGAGTTGATCCTGCTGGCCCCGACCCAGGGACGACACGGTCCTTACATACCGCTCGCCCCGCAGCGGGAAGCGGAGCTGCTTCGCGATTCATATTTGGGGACCCATCAGTTGCCGGCGAAGCTCGGCGTGTGGATCACACAGTACACCAGCCGGCCCGATCCCGACCGACGGCGCGTGTCACAGCCCCCGGCGTCCGACTTCGCTCGCTTTGGGATGGGCGGGCGGCTGCTCGATCAGCGGGGCATCGTGCTGGCGCCGAGCGCGGACCCACGCTACGGGAACGAGGCGTTCGTCACGGCTATGATCGACGCGCTGCTGAAGCGGTCGCGGGACCGGGCCTCCTCTGGTCGGAGGTGACCGCCGTTCTCCGGCGGCGCACCGGGCCGCGGTGCCCCGAGTCGGTCGCTCCTTCGGCTTTCGAGGCAACCATGCGATGGCGTCGCGTTGGGGTCGTGGTGTTGGCCACGCTCGCGGTCGTGTACGCCGTGGCGAGTGTCGCGCTGCGATCTTGGGAACCGCACGCGCTCTACTTTCCCGAGCACGGCTTGAACGTTCCGATCACCCAGCTCGGACCGTCCGCTGAACGGGTTGAGTTTTCCAGTCGGGACGGTGTCAGGCTCGTAGGCTGGATGCTGCCGGGGGAGCCGACGGGATCGGTCGCCGCTGTGGGGACGTGGGTCCTCATCTGCCATGGCAATGGGGGCAACATCGCCGACTCAGGCCGGCTGCGATACTACGCGGCGCTCCGCAGCCTCGGTCTTGGTGTCTTGGCGTTCGATTACCGCGGTTACGGCGAGAGCGGCGGCACCCCAAGCGAGAAGGGCCTGTATGCCGACGCCGACGCCGCGTATCGGTACCTGCGGGAGCAGCGCCGGATTCCGCCAGGGCACATCATCCTGTTCGGGCATTCGCTCGGCTCCGCGGTGGCGATCGATCTCGCTGCTCGCGTCCCTGCCGCCGGCCTAATCGTGGAGGGCGCCCTGACCTCCGTGGTGGACCGCGCGGAAGAGATCCACCCATGGGCGCCCTTGCGACTGTTCCCATTCAACCGATACGAATCGCTCTCCAAAGTGGGTGGCATCGTGGGGCCGAAGCTCTTTCTGCACGCCACGGCGGACGAGATCATTCCGATGGCGCATGGCCGCCGACTCTATGAGGCGGCCCAGCCGCCGAAGGTGTTCGTCGAACTGCAGGGCGGACATAACGATGCCTTCGCGGTCGACTCTGCTCGATATTTCGAGAGCGTCGCGCAATTCGTGGCCCGTCTGCCAACGTGAGCCGTGAATCACGCCGGCTTCGTCGTCGTCCACGTCTCGCGTGAGTCCGCCATCCATCCTCCCTTGACCGTCGAGGCCATGATGCGTCCATCCAAGCTCTTCGTGCTACTCATGTTGGTGGGTTGCGCCGGCAACCAGTCCGGTGCTCGCGGGACCGCCGGCACCGACCCGGCTCGGGTGACCTCAGAGGAGATCGCCGCGTCCGGCGCGGCCACCGCCTACGACGTGGTGGACCGGCTGCACCATAACTGGTTCCGGGACCAACTCACCGGCCAGCCGGTGTCAGTGTACCTCGACAATCAAAAGCTGCCCGATGGGGCCGATGCGTTGCGCAACCTTCCGGTGCAGGACGTGGCCGAGCTGCAATACCTCGACGGCCGGACGGCGGCCATGCGCTGGGGCCCGGAGGCGACGGGGGGGGCGATCGTAGTAGTACGGAATCGGCGCTAAACGCCTGCTTGGGGGCGGGGCACACGACGGCGGACGGTGAACGGTTCGTGGAGCAGATGACCGGCGCTTACGCGCAAGCGAAGGCCGTGCTCGGACGAGAGGATGCAATCCTGCGTATCGGCCCACCGGGTAGTTCCCGGCCGATTCAAGCTCGACCGGAGCACCGACCTCAACGAACTCCGTGGTGTGGCCGCCGACGACGCCACCCACGCGATTACGGGTATTCCCACCCACACGCGTCTTATCCACAGTAGATGCCCGGTAGGCAAGCCCGAACAAACGCCGACCCTCCTTTTATAGTGGTGCCTGCGATTGAGCCGCTGCTCCGCCTGCCTAGCCGCCGCTCCTCGACCGCGCTCCTGGAGGCATTCTGATGCAGTTCCACCGTACGGCCGCGTCCTCCCTGCACGTGGTCTCCCCCGCGGCCGGTGACGAGCGCGTGCGGCTCCTGGCGGGGGCCGCCGCGCTCCGCCGGGAAGTCGCCCGCCGGATCGTCGGCCAGGAGACGGCGCTCGAGGAGATCCTGCTCGCCATCCTCGCCGGCGGACACGCGCTCCTCGTGGGCGTCCCGGGCCTCGCCAAAACGCTCATGATCCGCTCCGTCTCCGAGGCGGTGCGGCTCGACTTCCGGCGGGTCCAGTTCACCCCGGACCTCGTGCCGAGCGACATCACCGGCACCGAGCTCCTCGAGGAGGACTCGGCCACCGGCCACCGCCAGTTCCGCTTCGTCCACGGCCCGATCTTCGCCAACATCGTCCTGGCCGACGAGATCAACCGCGCCC
>JBOHSB010000013.1:0-5784 GCA_050733015.1 Gemmatimonadales bacterium | reverse complement strand
CTTCTCGTCGTCGTTGATGACCTGGCGAATGGTGTGGAGCATGTTGCCGCCCTTGTAGTACATGTCGAGCGGACCGTCCGCGTTCACTCCGTAGGCCCCGACGATCGGCCGGTCATTCTTGATCAGCTTGCGAGTCCCGATCACGTACGCGGCCCCCGCGGCCGTGCCGTAGCGGCACTCGGTGTAGAGTGACTCCGAGTAGTTCGCGAAGCTCTCGTGCACCCACATGTCGGCCATGTCGGCGGTGGTCAGGCTGTTGCCCCACCACTCGTGGGCGCTCTCGTGGATCACGATGAAGTCCCAGGTGAGGCCCCAGCCCGTCCCGGAGAGGTCCGTGCCCTTGTACCCGTTCCGGTACCCGTTCCCGTAGGCCACGGCGCTCTGGTGCTCCATGCCGAGGTGCGGGGCCTCGATGAGCTGGTAGCCGTCGCGGTACCAGGGATACGGGCCGAACCAGCCCTCGAAGCACTTGAGCATCGGCTTGACCTGCTGCCACTGCTCCCGCGCGGCCTCGAGGTGCCCCTCGAGCGGACGGAAGTCGAGCGTGAGCAGCCCGCCTTCACCGGCGTAGGTGTCGGTGAACCGTGCGTACCGGCCGACGTACGCCGCGACATCGTAGTTGTTGATCGGGCTGGTGACGAACCACTCCCAGGTGGCCCAGCCGTCCGGCTCTTTCGTCATGCCCCGCAGACGGCCGTTGGACACGACCTCGAGCGAGTCGGGCGCGGTGATGGCCACGCGCTGGCTGTCGGGCTCGTCGGCCTGGGTGTCCTTGGTCGGCCACCACACGCTCGCGCCCAGCCCCTGGCACGCGGTCGAGATCCATACCCGGCCGTCGGCATCGTGGGCCCAGATGAGACCCCCGTCCCACGGCGGCTTCACGGCCACGGTGGGCCGGCCATGGTAGTAGACCGTCACGGTGCGGACCGCCCCCTTCGGTTGCTTGGCGGACATCGTGACGAAGAACGCGTTGCCGTCGCGCCGGTAGCTCAGCCGGCGGCCCTCCTGGAGCACGCTGTCGATCTCGAGCGGTGTCTGCAGGTCGATCTGCATGGTGCGCGCAGCGCCGGTGACGCGGTAGGTGATCCCGTTCCGTCCGCGGACGGTGCTGTCCGCCGGGTCGAGCCGCACGTGCAGGTCATAGAACACGACATCCCACCAGGCGCGCTCCGGGGTAATGCTGCCGCGGAGGGTGTCGGCGTGGGTGTAGACGTGCTCCTGGGCCCCGGCGCGCAGGCCCGGCACGACGAGGAGCACCAGCGTGAGCCGGATGAGGCGAAGGCGTGACAGGTTCACTCGAGATGATCCTGGAAGCGGCCGGTGAGCAGGCGAACGGGTTGGTTTCGCACCGCCGGGTATCCTACACCCGGGAGCGGTGCCGTGGAAGCGGCTATGCGGTGCGGGGCGCCGCCGCGGGATTGGGCGGCGTTCACGGTGGTGGGTGACCCGAAGGCCCGTGTGGCGCTCAGGCGGCCCGCGCCCGGTCCGTCGATGCTGTGGCTGGGCGCCGCGGGCGTGGCACTGGTGCTGGGCGGCCTCTTGATCCGGCTGCGCGGACGCGGCGCGGGCGAGAGGACTGCGTAGGGTTGATCGCCGGCTGGAGCCGGCTCCAGCCGGGGGTCAGCGCTGGGCGAGCTGTACCGGCATGGCCGCCGCGAGGATCTCGTGCCGGACCCGGCTGGCGCGGGCCAGCACGATCGCCGGATAGCGGCCGCAGTTCGGGGTATTGGTACCCCGCACGCAGCCGTTGTAGCGCAGCAGCGCCGCGGTGGAGGTCGGCGTCGCCCGCAGATTGCGCGCGAGGATGAGCGTGCCGTGGCAGATGTTGCTGTCCACGTCCACCAGATCGTCCGAGTTGCAGAGGCGCGCGCCCGCGTGGAACGGCATCACCTGCATGAGCCCCTGCGCACCGACCGAGCTGGTCGCCTCCGGCCGGAGCGAGGTGTTCTCGGTGAGCAGCACGGCCGTGATGAGCGACGGCGGCACCTGCTGGCGGCCGGCCTCCCGTAGGACCGCCCGGCTGATGCGGCGGACCAGCAGGCGATCGTCACTGTACAGTCCGAGATATTCCTCCAGCGGCCGGCGCATCGCGGCCGGCGTCAGCTCCCGCTCCGCTGCCATGCTATCCATGACCGTCACCAACTCGCCTGCCGGCTCGTTGCCCGGAGCGGCGATGGCGAACGAGTCCACGCTCGCCGTTTCCGGCGTGGGCGTGGCCGACGGCGCGCTCGCGCCCGAAGTCAGCAGCACTCCTGCCAGCATCGCGGCGGTCAGCTCACTCAACCGCGTCACAGTGCGAATGGCGTGGTGCATTGTGCCCTCCCGTGTGTGGCTCGGCGCCGCAGGAATTGCAGTGGCCGTTAGGGAGACCGGCGCCGTGCCATCTAGGGAGGCACGTCCTAGGCTAGGATGGGTGAGGGGGCGGAACCCGTTGATGGGTAATGGTCTACGAGGTCCGGACGGGCGAGCAGTTTCTTGCACTCTGTGTGGCGCCGCAACAGCAGGGACGCGACGTTCTCTGCACTGCCTAGAACTGCCCCCCTGCTACGCGCCTGCAGTCGGCTGCGCTGCGGCAACGTGGTCCCCGTCCGGCAGGGACAGCATCTCGGGGGACTGCGGTCCGCGCGGAGCCTGCTCGACGCTCTGCAGTTCGGGCAGCACCTGATCCTCGGCGACCGCGCCCAGCTCGCGAAACCGTCGCGCCGTCACCAGGACGCGGCTCTCGAGCGAGCCGACCGCGCGGTTGTAGCTCTCTACCGCCTTGTCCAATCCGCGGCGCAGCTCGTCGAAGTGCCCTGCCATCGAGCCGAGCCGCTCGTGGAGCTGGCGCCCCAGCTCGCTGATGTCGCGCGCGTTGCGCGCGATCTGCTCCTGCCGCCAGCCGTACGCGATCGCCCGGAGCAAGGCGATGAGGGTGGTCGGGCTCGCGGGAATCACCTGCTGGCTCACGCCGAACTCGATCAGCGATGGGTCGTGCTGACAGGCGGCCGCGAAGAAGGTCTCTCCCGGGAGAAACATCACCACGAAATCCGGCGCCGGCTGAAACTGGTTCCAGTAGGCCTTGCTGCCGAGGCCAGTCATGTGGTCACGAACCTGGCGGGCGTGGTCCTTGAGCAGCAGCTCGCGCGCGGTCTCGTCACCCGTCCCTTCCACGGCGTCCAGGTAGGCGGCCAGCGGCGCCTTGGCGTCCACGATCACGGTCTTGCCCCCGGGCAGCCGGACCACGAGGTCGGGCCGCTGCCGGCCATTGTCCCCGTCCACGCTGGCCTGCTCCTCGAAGTCGCAGTAGTCGAGCATGCCCGCCATCTCGACCACCCGGCGAAGCTGGATCTCGCCCCAGCGTCCGCGCACATGCGGCGCCCGGAGCGCCTTCACCAGGTTCCCGGTCTCCGCCTGCAGGGCCTGGTGGGCACGGGCCATCGCCCGGACTTGCTCCAGCAGGCCAGCGTAGGAAGACAGCCGTTCCTTCTCCACCTGTTGCAGGGTGCCGTCCACCCGCGCGAGCGCTTCTTTGAGCGGGCGCACCAGATCGCCCACCGCACGCTGCCGGAGGTCGAGGTCGGTCGCGGCCGAGCGCTGGATCTCGCCGAGCCTGGTCTGGGCGAGGGTGAGAAAGCTCTGGTTGTTTTGCCGGAGGGCCTCCGCCGACAATGAGGCGAAGGCGTCCCGCAGGGTGACCTCGGCGCGGTCGAGCAGGGTTGCCCGGTCGGCCCCGACGCGCCGCTCGGCGTCGAGCTCGGCCAGCAGGCGGGCGCGCTCTTCCCTGAGTGCCGGGATACGGGTGCGCGCGGCCAGCCAGCCGGCGAGCAGCCCGATGACGGCGCCGATGGCCAGGCCGAGCAGCAGCGTCGATGGGTCCATAGTCTCTCCGGGACCGGAAGACGGGCGTCAATTGCGCGGGATGCGAATCGGGTGAGCGGCGGGGGAGCCGACAGACGCAAGCTAAGAGCCCGCCCAGGTCGAAACAACGGCCCAGCGAGCGAGCGCGCGTCCGCCTCACCACACGCGGCATCCGTCGCGAGAGCGCGCGGGATCGGGGCAACCTGTAGATCGGGCATTGGACGCTCGATGACGGTCGAACCCGGTGAAACCGTCCCGCCCCCTCGGCGTAGAGCCTAAGAGGCTCCCACTCGCCGCCTAGCTTCCGTCGTCTACAATCGAAACGCCCGGAGGGTCCGCCGATGCAACGCGCACTGACCTCATCACTGCTGGGCATCACCACGCTCGCGCTCGCGACCGTGCTGTCCGGATGCAACGCCCGGAAGGCGGATACCGAGTCCGCCAGTGCCTCCACCGCCGATTCCGCCTCCGAGGGGGCGTCGGCCAACGGAGGGGCCGTCCCCATCACGGCCGCGTCGGACGAGGCCCGCAAGCTCTACCTCGAAGGCCGCACGCTCAGCGAGCAGCTGCGCGCCCACGACGGCCGTGCCCGATACGAGGAGGCGGCAGCCAAGGATCCGTCGTTCGCCATGGCGCACTACCAGCTCGCGGCCAATGCCGCGACGGCCAAGGACTTCTTCGCGCACCTCAAGGAGGCGGTCGCGCTCTCGGGCAAGGCCTCCGAGGGCGAGCGCCTCACCATCCTGGCGCTCGAAGCCGGAGGGAACGCCCAGCCCGCCAAGGCGGTCGAGTACCAGGAGGAGCTGGTCGCCAAGTATCCCAACGACGAGCGGGCGCACTTCCTGCTGGCCACCGGGTACTTCGGGCAACAGGACTACGAGAAGTCGATCGCCCAGCTTCGGAAGGCGACCGAGATCAATCCCACCTACTCCCCCGCTTACAATCAGCTCGGCTACGCCTACCGCCAGGTCGAGAAGTTCGACGACGCGGCCACCGCGTTCAAGAAGTACATCGAGCTGATCCCCGGCGATCCCAACCCCTACGACTCGTACGCCGAGCTGCTGATGAAGACCGGCCGGTTCGACGAGTCCATCGCCCAGTATCAGAAGGCACTTTCGGTGGACGAGCACTTCACGCCGTCGCGGGTCGGCATCGCCAACAACCTGATGCTCCAGGGCAAGCCGGACCAGGCGGCGGCGAAGATGGACGAGCTCTACGGGCGCGCGCGGGACGACGGGGACCGGCGCACCGCGATGTTCGTCAAGGGCGTGATCCTGACCGACGCGGGCCGCACCGACGCCGCGGTGAAGGAGATCGAGCGCGAGTATGCCCTCGACGCGAAGCTGGCCGACTCGGCCAACATGAGCGGCGACGCGCAGCTCATCGGCACCATCCTGCTCAACGCGGGGCGCACCGATCAGGCGGCCAAGCGGTTTTCGCAGGCGCTCGACCTGGTCGAGAAGTCGAGCCTCTCGGACGACGTCAAGCAGGATACCCAGCTCGCCGACCACTACAACAAGGGCCGCGTGGCGCTCGCCAAGGGTGACGTGAGCACCGCCACGACCGAGGCCAAGGCATATGCCGAGGGCGCCGCGGCCCGGCAAAACAAGTTCCGGGTGAGGCAGGCGCACGAGTTCGAGGGTCGGATCGCGCTGGCGGACAAGCAGTACGATGACGCCATCATGCACTTGGGCCAGGCGAACCTACAGGATCCGGAAGTCGTCTACCTGACCGCGCTGGCCTATCAAGGGAAGGGCGACGGGGCGAAGGGCAAGGAGCTCGCGGCCAAGGCGGCGCAGGCCAACGTGCTGCCGCTCGTGAGCTACGCGTTCGTGCGGGCCAAGGCCAGGAAGATGGCAGCCTGAGCGCCTGACTCGCCTCGGTCGCGCCGAGCCCAGCGAGAGCCGGAAGGTGCCGAGCCGCCACAAAAGAACGCAGTGGCGG
>JBOHSB010000012.1:0-5709 GCA_050733015.1 Gemmatimonadales bacterium | reverse complement strand
GTATCGGAGCGCCCGCCGGCGAGCCTTTGCCGGGAAATGGGCGGTCGAGCGACTGATCGGATATGGAATGTGGTGGCCGCGTCTCTTCGACCGCGCGGTGGCGCGGCTGGGGCGTCGCGGCTCGATGGCGCACACGCTCATCGGCGTCACCGGCGACTTCGTCCCCGCGGGAGAGGTACTCAATCCTCTCTTCCTCGCCAGGATGATGCTGTGAGTTCCATCGAGGTCGAGCCCTCCACCTTCCGGCAGCTTCTCGGGCGCTTCGCGACCGGGGTCACCGTGATCACTCTCCCCGGCCCCGACGGCAGGCCCGCGGGGATGACGGCCAGCAGCCTGGCCTCGGTTTCGCTTCAGCCCCCGCTCCTTTCGCTGTGCATCGACCGGGAGGCCGACCTGTACGATCTCATCATCGCCGCCCCCGCGTTCATGGTGAACGTGCTCGAGAGCGCACAGGAAGAGTTGTCGCGGCGCTTCGCCGAGCCGCACCCCGATCGCTTCGCGGGAGTGGGCTATCAGGTCGGCCCGGCCGGCGAGATCCTTCTCGACGGCGCCCTGGCCCACATCGAGTGCCGGCAACATGCCGTTTATGACGGCGGAGACCACAGCATCATCGTCGGCCTGGTGACCGGCGGCTCCACCGGTAAGGGGCGCCCTCTCCTCTACTACCGCGGTGGCTACGGGGCACCCGGATGAGCACGGCGGAGCCGCTCACCGTCGCCCCGCTCGGCACGGAGCTTCTCGACGATCCTGCCGCCGATCCGGCGCTGGCCGCCGAATCGCTGCGCAACATCACCCGGTCCAACCGCTGGTTCGGCGGAGCCTCCGCGGTGCGTTACGCGCTCCGGATCGCCCTCGGCGATGCCGCGCGCGGCAGCACCCTCTCCCTCCTCGACGTCGGCACCGGCGCGGGTGATCTCCCGCGCATGGCCGGCGCATGGGCGAGGCGCCGCGGTATCCGCCTGGTGCCGCTCGGACTCGAGCGCAGCCGCGTGGCCGCCGGCCTCGCTCACGCCGCCGGGATCCCGTGCGCCGTCGCCTGCGCCGGCCTGGCACCGGTCCGCGACAAGTCGGTGGACCTAGTTCTGCTGAGCCAGGTGGCTCACCACCTCGATCCGGCATCGGTGGTGCGGCTCTTCCGTACCTGCGACCGCCTCGCGCGGCGCGCCGTGATCGTCAGCGACCTGCGGCGGGGAATGCTGGGGCCGCTCGCCTTCTGGATCGGCTCGCGGGCGCTCCGGTTCGATCCCGTGACCGTGGCCGACGGCATGACGTCGGTTCGCCGCGGCTACACCCGGGCCCAGCTGCGCGGACTGCTGGCCCAGGCGGGCGTCGAAGCGACGGTGGCGCGGCGCCCGGGATACCGGCTCGTCGCCGTGTGGCGCCTGGCCGCCCCCTGATGCGCACCGTAGACCGGATCCGCATGCGAGCGCCGGCGGCGCGCGTGCTCGAGGCCGCGACGGATGTCGAGCGGTGGCCGTCATGGCTCCGTCATTACCGCTGGGTACGCATGCTGGATCGCAAGGGCGATGGCGGCCTCGTCGAGATGGCGGCGTGGCGTCCCTTCGGACCACTGCGCTATCCGACGTGGTGGGTATCGGAGATGTGGGTAGACCGCGGCGCTTCCGCGGTGCACTACCGTCACGTGCGCGGTATCACGGCCGGCATGGACGTCGTATGGAGCATCCAGCCGGCTGGAGAGGAGACCGATGTGACGATCGTGCACGAGTGGAGCGGCCCGGGGTGGCCGCTGATCGGCAGGGCCGCGGCGGACATGGTCATCGGCCCGGTGTTCATTCACGGGATCGCATCGCGGACGCTGGCGGGAATCCGCCGGGAAGTCGAGCGCGCCCATGCCTGACCCGCGCAGAGTGGTCATCACCGGCATCGGCGCGGTCACCCCTATCGGGCTCGGGGTCGAAGGTCTGTGGACCGGCCTCCGCGACCGGCAGTCGGCCGTTCGCTGCATCACCCGGTTCGACCCGTCGATGTTCAAGTCGCGTATCGCCGGTGAAGTCGACGGCTTCGTGGCGACCGACCACATCGAGGAGAGACGCTCACGACGACTCGATCGCTACTCGCAGTTCACCATCGCCGCGACCCGCATGGCGGTGGGCGACGCGACGCTCGATCTCCGCAAGGAAGATCCCGATCGCGTCGGCGCCATGATGGGCACGGCACTCGGTGGCGTGGCTCATGGGGAGAGCCAGTATCACAACTTCCTGACCGGCGGCCCGCGCGCGGTCGATCCCGCGCTCGCGCTCACCGTCTTCGCCGGCGCCGCAAGCTGCAACATCGCGATCGAGTTCGGCTGCACCGGCCCCAATTCGACCAACGGCATGAGCTGCGCATCGGGTGCAATCGCCATAGGAGAGGCGTTCCGCTCCATCGTCCGCGGCGACGCCGACGTGATGATCGCCGGTGGCTCGGAAGCGCCTCTCGCGCCGCTGTGTTTCGGCGCCTTCGCCATCATCCGCGCCATGTCCACCCGAAACGATGACCCGGCGCACGCCAGCCGGCCATTCGACGCAGGGCGCGACGGCTTCGTGATGGCGGAGGGATCAGCGGTGCTGGTGCTGGAGGAGCACGGCAGGGCGCTCGCCCGGGGGGCGCCGGTGTACGCCGAGATCTGCGGGTTCGGGCTCACCAACGACGCACACCACATGACCGCGCCGCGGCCCGACGGTCGCCAGGCGGCGCGGGCGATCCGGATCGCCCTGGCGGAAGCCAGGATCGAGCCGCACGAGGTCGGGTACATCAACGCGCACGGCTCCTCGACGCCGCTCAACGACCCCACCGAGACGGGATCGATCAAGCAGGTCTTCGGCGATCACGCGCCGCGACTCGCGCTGAGTGGCACCAAGGGGTACTACGGGCATGCCCTGGGGGCGAGCGGGGCGATCGAAGCGGCCATCTGCGCGCTGGCGTCGCAACGCGGCTGGGTGCCGCCGACGGTGAACCTCGAGACGCCTGACCCAGCATGTGACCTGCAGCTCGTGACGGGAGAGGGGCGAGAGATGAGGCCCGAGTATCTCCTCAGCAACTCATTTGGGTTCGGCGGCGTCAATGCCGCCCTGGTCTTCCGGCGGGCGGGTTGACCGTCTAGATTCGCGGCCGTCAGCTACCCCCCACGGAGATTCTCGATGCCCTCGCTGTTTCGCCGCTCGATTGCCGAAGCTTTCGGCACCTTCGCCCTGGTGTTCATTGGAACTGCAGTCATCGCCAGCAAGTACTTCCCGGACGCCCAGTTCGGCGTCCTGGGCATCGCGATCGCACACGGCCTCGTCCTCTCGGTTGCGATCACCGCCACGATGAGCATTTCGGGGGGCCATCTCAATCCCGCGGTGACGCTGGGGCTCCTCGTCGCCCGCCGGGTGAATCTGCGTACCGCCGGCGCGTACATCGTCAGCCAGCTCGCCGGCGCGGTGCTCGCTTCGCTGCTGGTGAAGGCGATCTACCCTCTCGGCGTCACCCGCCCCATCGCGCTCGGCACACCGGCCATCGCAAACAGCATTGTGTTCTCGCAGGCGGTGACCATCGAAGCGGTGCTCACCTTCTTCCTGGTGTCGGCGGTGTTCGGGACGGTGGTGAACTCCGACGCCCCGAAGATCGGCGGGTTCGGCGTCGGCCTGACGCTCCTGTTCGACGTCCTGGTGGGTGGGCCCCTCACCGGCTCCGCGGTGAACCCCGCTCGCGCCTTCGGACCGGCGCTGGTATCGGGGCAATGGGTGGGTCAGATCGTGTACTGGATCGGACCGATCCTCGGTGGTATCCTCGCGGCGCTGTTGTGGGAATACGTGCTGCTGCCGAAGCGGGTGAGGTCGTAGGAGGGTTGTAGCTCAACGACAGGGTCGTCGCCCGTGGGGGTGGGTCACCAAGGCGCGTCAGTCGGGCGGTGGCGTGCCCACTCCCTTGCCCGGGCACAGCCGACTGCAGCGCCGGCGGAGACCCACCCCCAGCGTGACGATCCGGCCGCTGCCGCCTCAGCGCCCCCGGCCCGCTGCCGATACCCGCCGCCACAACATCACCAGGTACCCCACCAGAATCACCGGTGCCACCACGTAGGCCGCGACCAGGTATCCCCCGTTCTGCGGCATGTCAGCCGGCATCGCCTGCCTCCTCCGCCGCCTCTTCCAGCAGCGCCAGCCCGTACCGCAGGGACACCAGCCCCACGTAGAGCACCGTGAACACCAGCGTCGACACGAGCAGCGTCCGCAACATCTCCGGCGGCAGCGATGGCGCGCTCGGCTTGAGCACGATCGGCTGCGGGTGCAGCGTCCGGAACAGGTAAACGCTCAGGTGGATGAACGGCACCAGCAGCAGCCCGAGTATGCCGACCACCGCGCTGAAACGAGCGCGCTCGCCGGCGTCGTGGACCGCCGCGCGAAGCGCCAGATAGCCGATGAACAGGAAGAAAAGGAAGAGCGTGAGGGTGAGCCGCGCGTCCCATGTCCACCACGTCCCCCAGATCGGCTTGGCCCAGATTGGCCCGGTGGTGAGCATCACCGCACCGAAGGCCACCCCCACCTCCGCCGACGAGGCGGCGAAGCGGTCGAGCCGCGGATCGTGCAGCCACAGATAGAGCCCGCTCGCAATGCCCACCAGCGAGAAGGCCATCAGCGTACACCACGCCGCGGGCACGTGCAGGTAGAAGATCTTCTGCGCCAGACCCTGCCGCGCCTCGACCGGCGTGTAGCCGAGCGCGAGCACGTACACACCCGCCAGCCCCACCAGCGCGACCAGGCTCGTGCGAATGCCCCGACGCGCCACCGCTCGGCCGGCTTCCGCCGCCGTCATTCGTCCACCACGGCCGCGAAGGCCATCGTACAGAGCGTCACGAATACCACGTCATAGAGGGCGAGTAATCTGAGCCATCCCAGCATCTCACTCAAGGGACGGCCGGCCAGCAGCCGCGAGGTGACCTGTACCGCACCGACCAGGGGCGGCACCATGAAGGGGAGCAGCAGCACCGGCAGCATCAGCTCGGCGAAGCGCGTGCGGACCGCCATGGCGCTGAAGATCGTTCCCACCGACACGAAGCCGATCGTCGCCAGCACCGTCACGCCGACGATGCCGGGCAGCGCCGCGCCCAGGTCCACATTGAAGAAGAGCACGAAGAGCGGAAGCGTGATCGCCTCGACGGTGCCCACGAAGGCCAGGTTGGCGAGCAGCTTTCCGCCGAAGAGGGCGCCCCGCGGCACCGGCGCCAGCAGCAGCCCGTCGAGCGCGCCGTGCTCCCGCTCTACGTTGAACGCCCGGTTGAGCGCCACCATCGCGGCCAGGGCGAAGGTCACCCAGAGTACGCTCGGCGCCAGGTCGGCGGCGGCGATCGCCGTGGGATCGCGCGCGAAGTTGAACACCACCAGCACCAGTGCGGCGAAGACTACCGCCGACAGCAGGGCCGTCCGGCTCCTGAGCTCGGCGCGGACGTCCTTCCCCGCGATCACCAGGGCAAGGCGCAGCGACTCAGGCACCGGTCATCGCCTGGTAGCGGGCGACGAATGCCTCCGCCGTCCCGTCTATCGGCTCGTCGCAGACCCACCGGCCGCCCAGCAGCACGGCCACGCGGGTGGCGAGCCCCCACACCTCCGCCAGATGATGGGTCACGACCACCATTGCGCCGCCGGAAGCGAGAATCGCCTGGAGCGTCTCGCGAAGCCGCGCTGCCGACGGCTCGTCGAGCGCGGTGAACGGCTCGTCGAGCAGGAGCAC
>JBOHSB010000011.1:0-2797 GCA_050733015.1 Gemmatimonadales bacterium | reverse complement strand
TAGATGCGGGGTGGGAGCATACCTGCGCCGTGACCACGAGCAGCCGGGCGTTCTGCTGGGGTGACAACCATTACTACCAGCTCGGCGATGGCACCACCGCGACCCGGCGCTGGTGGCCTCGAGCCGTGGCGGGAGGGCTCAGCTTCAGGCGCGTGACCGCGGGCTGGAAGCACACCTGCGGCGAGACCCCGACAAACCGGGCGTACTGTTGGGGCTGGAATGCGTTCGGCCAGCTGGGTGATGGGACCGATACACCACGCCAGAGGCCGGTGGCCGTCTCGGGCGGACTTTCCTTCGGGCAGCTCACCGCCGCGGGCTCGGGCAGTCACACCTGCGGCAAGACGACAGCCGGACTGGCCTACTGCTGGGGGTATGGCGAATTTGGGCAGGTCGGTGATGGCACCGCAGACAGCCCCAGCATACCCACGCCGGTAGCGGGACCGATGTAGCATCGGCCCGCACGGCTGCCGCCGCTGCGTCTGGCACGGCCCGAGCGCGCCCCCGTCAGAAACGGGGGTGCCCGGGCCACGATAACGTTCGCGCTGGGCTGGGCCGCGGCGGCTCGGGTATGCGGCCTTCGCGTCACTCGACCTTCCAGACGTCCAGGCCCGCCGCCATCGCGCCGACGTCAACGCTGCCCACGGTGGTGAGCGCGGCCAAGTCGATGACCTCGACCGTGCCTGGCTCCGCGCCGACGCCCTCGACCGACACGAACGCATACCGGTCGTCGGGCGACACCACGACCCCATGCACCACCTTCCGCCTGGTCGACAAGCGCTGGAGCTCCTTCCCGGTGCCCGCGTCGAACACCGAGACCGACTGCCCGCGCTTATTGGTGCCCAGGAGCAGCTTGCCATCGTGCGTGACGGCGAGGTTGTAGATGCCGTCGCCCGCCGGGATCCGCCGCGTGAGGGTCCAGGTGCCCACGTCGATCTCCGCGATGTCGCTCGCCTTGTTGCAGGCGACGAACACCCGCCGCCCGTCGGCGGAGGGCTGGGCCCAGGTGGGCGAGCAGGCCACGTTTCCCGGCTTGGCGGGCTCCATGTCGTGGCTCGTTTCGTGACCGGTGGCGTGGTCGGAGGTCGTGGAAGCAGGGGTAGCTGGGGCCGCGGCCGCGGCAGCGGGGAAGGGGGCGCCGGTAAAGCCTTTCTCCTGCCCCTTCCTGAGCACGAAGTAGCGCGACACCGCCATCTTCCGAGTATCGATCTCCACCAGCATGTCGTCCATCATGCACGCCGAGTAGTGCCGGCTGCCGTCGGGGCTCAGCCGCGACCCGTGCGGCATCGTGCACGTCGTGATCCGCTTGATCTCGGCCATCTCGTCGGTCGCCACCACCGAGACCGACGACGGGACCTTGTCGCCGTAGAGGTTGAAGTTCACCACGTAGGCCAGGTACCCGTCGGGCGACACGGCCACCGTCGCCGGGAAGAGTCCCAGCTCGACCCGCTGGGCGACCTTGTCGTCGCCCGTGGTGTACTTCCAGAGCGAGCCGTAGGGCGACCCGTGGCCGATGGTGACGAAGTAGTGCTTGCCGTCGGGCGCCACCGCGATGCCGTGCGGGCCGTCGACGTCGGTCGGGAGCGCACCGGTGGTGAGGGCGTGGTCGAGCACGAGGCCGCCGGGGCCGAAGCGGAGGAGCTGGATCTGGTCGGTCGCCTCCGAGACCACGTACACGTAGTACGTGCGGGCCGGCGGCAGCGGCGCCGCGAAGAGCGGCGCCAGCAGCAACACTGCCGCCTGCTGGAGCCGGGTCAGGACTTCGGGCATGGCTGATCGTGGCTGGAGTCGGCCTTAAAATGGCTGGGAGTCCGCCCGCGGGCTAGGCACGGCCCTAGAAAACGATCCCGCCGAGGATCAGGAACGATCGGGTCTTGAAGCTCTCACTGGTGGTGACGGTCGAGAGCTTGAGGTCCTTGAGGCCGTAGATGTAGCGGGCCTCCACCGTGAATCCGGCGCCGCCCTCGTGGCCGAACTTGACGCCGGCGCCGGCTACGCCGGCGTAGTCGGTCTTCGAGCGGTCGCCGTCGGCGCATTTGACATCGTCCACCTTGCAGGTCACCTCGAACGAGATCTGCGGCCCGACGTACCCGAACGGCGAGATGCCCGGGGTGGGCGCCTGGATCTTGAGGTAGACCGGGAGGTCCACGTAGTCGAGCTTGAGGCCGCCGGTGCCGTCGCTCGACAGGCCCCGCCTGGCGAACAGGGCCTCGCCGCCGACGCCGAGGAGCCCCGCGCGGAAACCGAGCGCCGCGCCGGCCGCCCAGCCGGTCCGGGTCTTGAGGTTGCCAGGCAGCAGGCCCTTGTTGGAGATGTTGCCGAACGATGCGCCGCCCTTGACGCCGAACTCCACCTGCGCGCTCGCGGGCGCCACGGCGGCCAGGGCGAGGCCCAGCGTGCTGACTACGACAAACAATCTGGACATGGAAGATCTCACGGAAATGTGTCGTTGACGGGCGCCCACCAGCGGCGTCCCTACGGCCTTCGGCGGCGCGACGCGCCGTGACTCAAGGCTAGACAGAGCGAGAACGGGGCGCGGGGATGCACATCACACGCCATCTCGCTCAGACAGCTCCCGGTCGGGAGTCGCGTGCCCGTCTCCCTTCGTGAGACGCCCCCACGCCCTCCTGCGTATCTCCTGGTGACCGGTACCAACCAACTCTACCAGGAGGAGCAGATGGGGCTCGACATCATCGGCAGGTGGCGGCGCAGCGCCGCGGCGTGGTCCGTACTGTGTTTGGTGGCGGCGTGCGGCGGCGGCAGCGGCGGGACTGGTCCTGGCAATGGTAACGGCGGGGTC
>JBOHSB010000010.1:0-13981 GCA_050733015.1 Gemmatimonadales bacterium | reverse complement strand
GCGGGGCAGACCAGGTTGCCGACGTTCTCGACGAACAGGAAGTCGAGCGACTCGAGCTCCCACCCCTCGATGATCCGCTGGATCATGGCGGCCTCGAGGTGGCAGACGGTGCCGGTGACGATCTGCTCCACTCTCGCCCCGCTCCGGCGCAGGCGCGCGGCGTCGTTCTCCGTGGCCAGGTCGCCGACCAGCGCGGCCACCCGATAACGCGGGTGGAGCAGTGTCAGGGTCCGCTCGAGCAGCGTGGTCTTTCCGGCCCCGGGGCTCGAGACCAGGCTCACCACGCACACGCCGGCATCGCGGAAGCGCTGCCGCAGCTCGCGGGCGACGACGTCGTTCTGCTTCAGCACGTTCTTGCGGACTTCGACCAGCCGTGGCTCACGGCTCATGATTCAACCTCCAGGGCCACCAGCTCCAGCTCCTTGCCCTGCCGGATGTCCGGCGTGGGCGTGCCGCACTCGGCGCAGGTGAAGGCCTGCAGGCCGCTCAACGGCCGCAGGGCCTGGCACGCGGGGCAGAACACGACGACGGGCACTTCCTCGATCACCAGCCGCGACCCTTCCAACAGCGTGTCCGCGCAGGCCATCTCGTAGGACGAGAGGAGCGCCTCCTTCACGACCCCCGCCAGGGCGCCGAGCCGAAGGTACACGGTGCACACCCGCCCGCCCTGGCGCCCGGCCTCCTCCTCGGCCAGGTCCACCAGGCTCAGCGCAATCGAGAGCTCGTGCATGGTCCGAGCGCCGCGAGGCCGGCCTGTCCCAGGCTGACGCCGCCGTCGTTGGCGGGAACCGCGTGGTTGGTCCAGAGCTCGAGCTGCAACTGGTCCAGGCGCAGCGCGAGCTCCTCGAGCAGGAGCTGGTTCTGGAACACGCCGCCGGACGCGACCACCACGTCGAGCCGGAGCGCGCGGCAGAGCGATGCGGCGGCGGCTGCCAGGCCGGCCGCGAGTCCGCCGTGGAACGCTCGCGCAATCTCGCCCGGCGCGCGCCCGCGGCGCCGGTCCTCGGCGACGGCGGCGAGCAGCGGCCGCCAGTCGAGCTCGCCATGATCGAAGGGCAGCGGATACGGCTCGCTCGGCGGCGCGGTCCGGGCCAACTGCTCGGTCCAGATGGCGGCCTGTCCCTCGTAGGTGATCGGACGCACGAAGCCGATCAGGGCCGCCGCGGCGTCGAACAGTCGACCCGCCGAAGT
Organism: Gemmatimonadales bacterium; assembly: GCA_050733015.1. Taxonomy (GTDB): domain Bacteria; phylum Gemmatimonadota; class Gemmatimonadetes; order Gemmatimonadales; family GWC2-71-9; genus CAVVWJ01. The sequence goes on along the minus strand of JBOHSB010000010.1, from coordinate 12,790 downwards.
CGTCGGGAACACGCGCGTACCGGTCTCGAGCAGGCGGAGCGCGTTGGTGTAGCGCCCAGGAAACTCGAACGGTGGCCGTCGAAGGTCCGGCAGGCCGTCGAGCTGCGCCAGGAAGCCGGCCGCGGCCTGGACCGGGTGGCGCGCCGCGCCGTCCCCGCCGGCCAGGGCCGCCTGCCGCAGATGGGCCACGCGCTCGAACCCGTCCTCGATGCTGCCCACGAACAGCTCGCCGCCCCAGATGCTCCCGTCGTCGCCGTAGCCCGTGCCGTCGAGGCTCATGCCGAGCACCCGGGTGCGCCAGGCGCCTCGCTCGACCAGCACCGAGGCGACGTGGGCGCGGTGGTGCTGGACCGTGCGCTGCTCGGCGGCGCCGAGCTCGAGCGCGTGCGCGGTGGAGCGATACTGGGGGTGCGCGTCCAGCGCCACCAGCAGCTCCTGCCGCTCGACGTCGTAGATCTCGAGGAGGTCCTCGATGGTCTCGCGATACTCCCGGAGCGAGCGGGCATCGTCCAGGTCGCCGATGTGCTGGCTCACGAACGCCTGGCCGTCCACCACCAGGGTGATAGTGTTCTTCAAGTCGGCGCCGAGGGCCAGCACCGGGCGGTCCACCGGGATAAAGCCGACGGCGTCCGGCGCGTAGCCGCGCGCCCGCCGGAGGATGGCGGGCCCGAGCGGACCGGCTCGGGCCACGGAGTCCTCGATCCGCCGGGCGATCGGCCGCTCGCCGACCAGAAACGCATCGGCCAGCTCCGCGAGCCGCGCACGCGCGTCGTCGTCCTCATAGGCGATCGGCTCGCTCGACCGGTTGGCGCTGGTCATCACCAGCACGTCGGGCGCGCCGGCCGCGTACAGCAGATGGTGCAACGGCGTGTACGGCAGCATGACGCCCAGCTCGGCGTTGTCGGGCGCCACGTGAGGCAGGTGCACCAGCGCCGGCGCGAGCACGATGGGGCGGGCTACGCCGGTGAGGAGCTGCTCGGCGTCCGGCGAGAGCTCGATCAGGGAGTGCGCGACCTCGAGGCTCCGCGCCATCAGCGCGAACGGCTTCTCCTTCCGGTACTTCCGCTCTCGCAGCGCCGCGACCGTCGCAGCGTTTCTGGCGTCGCAGGCGAGGTGGTAGCCGCCCAGTCCCTTGATCGCGACGATCGCGCCGGCGCGAAGCAGGAGGGCCGCCCGCCCGATCGGATCGCCCGGCTCGACGGCGCCGCCGCCGAGCTCGAGCCGATAGCCCGGGCCGCACGCCGGGCAGGCGACCGGCTGGGCGTGGAACCGGCGGCTCCAGGGGTCGTGATACTCGTGGTCGCAGGCCGGGTCCATCCGCCACGGCTCCATGGTCGTCGCGGCGCGGTCGTAGGGCAGCCGACGGACGATGGAGTAGCGCGGCCCGCAGTCGGTGCAGTTGATGTACGGATAGCCATGTCGGCGGTCGGCGGGATCGAACAGCTCCGAGAGGCACCGATCGCAGACGGCCAAGTCGGGCGAGATCGCGACCGTCGGCTGGTGCTGTCGGCGGCTGAAGCGGATGGAGAACTCCGCGATGCCGGTCGGCACCGCCGCGTCCACGTGCACTGCCCGAATGTCGGCTGCGGGTGGCGCTTGCGTCCGCAGATCGCGAAGGAAGGCGTCCAGGTGGTCCCGGGTCCCCTCGAGGTGGATCTCGACGCCGTCCTCGCCGTTCAGGACCCACCCGGCCAGCGTGTTGGCGCACGCCAGCCGGTACACGAACGGCCGGAAGCCCACGCCCTGGACCACGCCGCGCACGCGGACGGAGCAGGCGGTTCGGGTCACGGTGTCAGCCACCGACGGTGCACCCGCGGCCCTGCCAGCCGACCTGCACCACGCGGCCGTCCTCGACCAGCACGGGCACGGTCCGATCGCCGGCGGTGAGCGTGCGCATGCGCTCCCGCGCGGCCGGGTCGAGCTCGACGTCGTATTCGTCGAACTCGGTGCCGCGCAGCTCGAGCCACTCGCGGAGATCGCGGGTGTAGGGGCAGGTCGCCGTGCCGAAGAGCTCGACCCTAGGCATGGCGCAGCGCCTCCAGACCCTCGCGGATGACGTGGTAGATCGACGCCTGGACCTCCTGGATCCGCGGGATGTAATCCGAGCCGACGACGACGTAGAGGTCGGCCAGGCCCTGCCGCCGGATCTCTCCGCCGTCGTAGCCCAGGAGCGCGACCGTGAGCAGCTGCCGTTTCCGCGCCTCGGCCAGGGCGGTCATGACGTTGCGCGAGCCGCCGCTGGTGGAGATGCCGACCGCGACGTCCTCCGGCCGGGCGTGCGCGATGAGCTGGCGCAGGAACACCACCTCGGTGCCGACGTCGTTGGCGATCGCGCTCAGGATGGCGGGCTCGACGGAGAGGGAGACCGCCGGCACCGGGGTGTAGCCGCGGGGCGGGGCGACGCAGTCGATCGCCCAGTCGTTGGCGTCGGTGGCGGAGCCGCCGTTGCCGAACAGGATGAGCTTGCCGCCGCGGGCCAGCCGGCCATGGATCGCGAGCGTGGCTTCGCCGATCTGGTCGGCCTGCTCGCGGGCCACCTGGGCCCGGAGCGCCGCGTCGTCCGACACCTTCATCCGGATGGACGCCGCCACTTCGCGCACCAGGTCCACCGCCGGCTGCTTTTCCCTGCCGAGGAACGGATACAGGAATCCGGCGTCGCCGACGTCGTGGCCCAGCTCCCGATGCTCGAAGAAGACGTGGACCGTCTCCCAGAGCGTGTGATACAGAATCTCGATCAGCTCCTGGTGGACGAAGGGATCCGCGGTCATCCCCTCGACCGCATAGGTACCCACCGCGCCCGGGAGCGCGAACGTCATGGCCCCCCGGCCCGCGGCGAGACGGAGGGCCGCCGCCACCTCGGGATCGCCGTCGGGCGGCCCGAACCCCATGACCATGTCATCGGGCTGCACCAGCGCGTCGAGCCAGGGGCCGAAGTCGAGCGAGAGGTCGAGTGCCGGGAGGGCCCGCTTGCCGACGATCACGGGATGGACGAACTCGACCGACACGTGCTGCGCGTCGGTGGCGTAGGGGCCGCGCCCGAAGGCGAGGAGCCGGCCGCCCCGCAGGAACCGCTCCGACATCTCGCGGCAGGCGTGCGCCAGGCGCAGCGCTTCCCGCTCGAAGAACCGCTCGAACAGGCGGTTCCGGGCCAGCAGCTGATCCGCGACCTGCACCGGATGCTCGGAGGCGATCGGCATCGGCGGCCTAGCAGATCCGGGGCAGCGGGTCGCCCACCAGCATGTCCACGATCCGGCTGCCGCCATAGCGCGTGGTGGCGAGCACCGCGGCGGCCGGCTGCTCGTGGACCTCGCCGATCAGGGCCGCCTCCGCGCCGCCGGGCGCCGCGCGGAGTGCCGCGAGCGCGGCCTCCGCGTGGTCGGGGCCGACGACGGCAAGGAACTGGCCCTCGTTGGCGATGTGGAGCGGATCGAGGCCCAGCAGCTCGCAGGCGCCCCGGACCTGATCGCGCACCGGCACGGCCTCCTCGTCCAAGTGGATGGCGAGCCCGCACTCCAGCACCAGCTCGTTGAGCGAGGTGGCCACGCCGCCACGGGTGGGGTCGCGCATCCAGCGGAGCGACGGCGCCGCCACGGCCACGACGGCCTGGACCAGCGGCAGCACGCTGCGCGTGTCGGAGCGGAGGTCGGCCTCGAGGTCGAGCTCGCCCCGGGCGAGGAGGATGGTGATGCCGTGGTCGCCGATGGGTCCGGACACCAGGACCTTGTCGCCCGGCCGGACCGAGGCCGAGCCGAGCGACACGCCGGGCACCCGGCGGCCGAGGCCGGTGGTGGTGATGTACATGCGATCGGTCTTGCCGTGCTCGACTACCTTGGTGTCGCCACCGACGATGGCGACGCCGACCCGGCGGGCCGCCTCGGCCATCGCGCGGACCTCGGCCTCGAGCTCGGGCGTGGGGAGCCCGGCCTCGAGCAGAAAGGTCGTCACGATCGCCACCGGGGTCGCGCCCGAGACGGCCAGGTCGTTGACGGTGCCGTTCACGGCCAGCTCGCCGATCGAGCCGCCGGGAAACCGCAGCGGTGTGACGACGAAGCTGTCGGTGGTGAGCGCGAGCTCGGCGCCATCGACCTGGAGTGCGGCGGCGTCGCCCAGGCGATCGGACCCGGGCCGAGCGGGGTCGTAGAGCAGGGGAACGAAGAGGCCTTCGACCAGGCGGCGCGAGGCCTTGCCGCCCGCGCCATGGGCCATCTCGATCTGGGGCTCGCGGAAGCGGACCTTGGGGGAGGCGCCGTCCACCGGAGCCTCGCCGGTCAGACCGGGGCCGCGAGACTCGTCATCGAGGCGCTGGCCTTGCGGTGTTCGTAGTTGTAGTACGCGGCGCATGAGCCTTCCGAGGAAACCATCAGTGCCCCGACCGGATGCTCGGGCGTGCATTCGCGTCCGAACAGCTTGCACTGGACCGGCTTGAGGACGCCCTTGAGGACCTCACCACACTGGGCGGCCTTGGGATCGGTGACCCGGACGCCGGCCACGTTGAACACCCGCTCGGCATCCCACTGGGCGAACTCGTCGCGGATCCTGAGCGCCGACTGGGAGATGAAGCCGAGCCCGCGCCACTCGAAGTAGGGCCGGAGCTGGAACACCTCGGCCATGGCCCGGAGCGCGGCCCGGTTGCCCTCCCAGGGAACCACCCGGGTGTACTGGTTCTCCACCTCCGCCCGGCCTTCCTTGAGCTGGCGCAGGAGCATGACGATCGCCTGCAACAGGTCGAGCGGCTCGAAGCCCGTGACCACGATCGGCTTGCCCTCGTCCCGGGCGATCCACTCGTAGGGCCGGCACCCGATGACCGTCGAGACGTGTCCCGGCCCGATGAATCCATCGAGCCGCATGTCGGGCGAGTCGAGGATCGCGCGGATGGCCGGGATGATGGTGACGTGATTGCAGAAGACCGAGAAGTTCTTGAGTCCCTCCGTCCGGGCCCGCAGCAGCGTCAGCGCCGTCGAGGGCGCGGTGGTCTCGAACCCGATGGCGAAGAACACCACGTGGCGGTCGGGATTGGTGCGCGCGAGCTTGAGGGCGTCCGACGGGGAGTAGACGATGCGGACGTCCAGGCCCTTCGCCTTGTGCTGCAGCGGGCTGCCGTGGGCGCCCGGCACGCGCATCATGTCGCCGAAGGCGCTGAAGATCACGTCGGGGCGCCGGGCAAGCTCGAGGCCGTCGTCGATCCGCCCCATGGGCAGCACGCACACCGGGCAGCCTGGGCCGTGGATCAATTCGATGTTGGCGGGGAGCACGTCCTTGAGGCCGAATCGGTAGATCGCGTGGGTGTGCCCGCCGCAGACCTCCATCAGCCGGTAGTGCCGGCCGGGGTCGGCCAGGCGGCGGATCTCCTCCGCGGTGCGGCCGATGACCTCGGGGTCCCGGAACTCGTCTACGAACTTCATGTGTCGTCCTTCCCGTCCAAGCCGTATCCGCGGACCTCCTCCATCGCCGCCTGGTCCTCACCCAGGACCCGAAGGATGCGCATCTGATCCTCCGCCTCGGGCTCGCTGATCCTGCTCATCGCGAAGCCCACGTGGATGAGCACCCAGTCGCCCACCCCGGGGAGATCATCCTGGAGCAGGCCCAGGTCCACGCGGCGGCGCACCCCGGTCACCTCGACCACGCCCAGGTTGGGCTGCTCGGACACCAGCTCGACGATCTTTCCGGGGATGGCAAGGCACATGGCGATTTCCTCTTCCTGCTATTTGCGCGCGACGACGTCGAACGTCAACTTGACCTCGTCCTTCACCTTCATCATGCTGCCGGCCGCCGTCACGGGCTTGAGGTTGAACTCGGACTGGCCGCCCCCATGGAATCTTGCGCCCGGTCGTCGTCGGGCCGCCGCTCCGCGCCCTCGCCTGCGGGTGAACCGCTCTTCGAGCTGGGCATCGACCGAGCCACGATATCGAACGCCAGCTTGACCTCGTCCTTCACTTTGAGCATACCGCCCGCCACCGAGACGGGCTCGATCCGGAAATCGGTCAGCCGGAGCGTCCCTTCCCCCTGCGCCCGGAGCGTATCCCCGTCGGGGTAGACCCGGGCCACCACCTGCTGCGGCCGGCTGACCCCGTGGAGCGTCAGCACGCCGTCCAGGGTGGCCTGCAGCGGTCCGCCCGGTCCGCCGGTGAGGGCGACGCGGGACGCCTCGAACAGGATCTCCGGATACATCGCGCTCTCGAGCACCTCCTGGCTCGTGATCCGCTCGATCTCGCGCCGATCCTTGTCGCTCACGGAGTCGATGACCGAGAGCGACGGCGCCCCGACCTTGAGGCGGACCAGCGTCGCGCGCCGGGCGTCGGAGTCGAAGGCCACCTCGCCCGCGAGATCACGCGCCAGGAACGTCGGATTGTGCCCCATGCCCGAGAGCATGCCGCCCGCGAACGCACGCACGGTGAAGCGGCTGGCGGCCGGATCGATGTGAAAGTCCACGGATGGTGTCTCCTGGCTCACATGGCGCGCAGCTTCATGTAGCGCTGCACCTCGGGCATGGCGGTCTCGAGTAGCTGGCCCGGGCTCACCTCGCCAAGGTACCGCCGAATGGCGCGGTTCGACAGCACGAGCCCGGCGCCGAACACCATGCACGCGAGGCCCCCGAACAGCAGCATCGTCTCCCGGTCACTGCCGTCTCCGTCCCGTATCGATGCGATCGTCGTCATGGCGGCCATCTCCTGGTTCAGGGTTGTCAGCGGTACGAGGCGAGGAACCGCGCGATGAGCGTTTCGACCAGCGCTACGGCGTCGTCCACGGCGGCCGCCACCGGGACGCTGAGCCCGATGAGGCCCTCCTCCGGTCCGAGGGTGGCCGGCTCGCATCCGACTACGACGACTGGATTGAGCTCGCCACCGAGCGACCGGGCCAGGCGGAGCACACTCACGGGGTTCATGGCGTGTCCGTCGAGGTACCCGGGGTCGCCGGCCGGCTCGAGATCCGCCGGATCGGGCTCGATCACGAACAGCGTGCCCGGAGCCTCGCCTCGGGGGCAGGCGTCGATCAGGATCGCGTGATCCGGCCGGGCCATCAACGCATAGGCCAGGTCGTAGCCCCGGATGCCGTAGTCGCCGACCGTGACCTCGGCTGGCAGGGTGCGGGCCGCGAGGCGCTGGGCCACCTCGACGCCGAATCCGTCGTCGCCGAGGAAGATGTTGCCGATGCCGGCGACCAGGATCGAGGCGGTGGCGGGCGCGGGCGCCCGGCCGTCGTCCGGCAGGAGCTCGAGCTCCTCGGGCGCGAAGAAGAAGCGATGGCCGGGCTGGCGCATCATGCCGAGGTGCGCCCCGGGATCCTCGTCGAGCACCACCGAGATCATGTAGTTCCCTTCCAGGTCCTGCTCCACCGATTCGACGGTGGCCGCCTTGTCGATGAGCACCAGGTCGAACACGTCGCCGCCGGCCCGGGGCCGGAGACGCACCCGGGCGCCCTTGCCGGGCAGGGTCCGCGCTCCCGCCCCGCTCATGCCCGCCGTCCCCGCCCGCCGGGGCGCATGACCCCGTGCAGGCTCATGAGCTGCTCCGCGGCGAGCGACTCGGTGCGCTCGAGCAGCAGGCGCGCCCGCTCGTCCGACTGGGCGATCTCGCGCCGCTCGTCGTCGCTGAGGGTCATGATCCTGAGCGAGAGGATCTCGTCGATCTCGGTCCCGTCGAACAGGTCGCCCGCGCTCTCGGGAGCGATCTCGGGGTAGTCATAGAGGATGATGGGGGAGGAGAGCATCGTGTCCCGCGCCGGCGGCGTCCCGGCCAGCACCGGCCAGGTGTTCAGGTTGCGGCACCCGGCCGCCGGCTCGCGCAGCTCGGGGGGCGGATCGAGCAGCGACACGAACTTTCCCTGTTCAACGGTCAGGATGGTGTGGGCCGAGACCAGGCAGTGGGCGAGCACGTCGTCGCGGCGAGCCGGATCCGGGGGGGCGTCGGTCCGGTTCATGATCCGCGCCCCGAGGACGGCGCAGCTCGCGTCGACCGGCCGGACCTCCAGCTGGATCTCGCCGGCGATGGCCGTCTGCCGCCGGCGGATGAATCCGGCCGTGCCGCCACCAGGCGCGGGAATCGGCTCGCGCTCGTCGGTGTCCGGGAAGGCGAACGGGCGGGTGATCACGCGTCCCACGAGCTCCGCGAGCTGGAGCCCCTCGACCCGGACCCGGCGCTCGACCGCCTCCTGCCAGGTGTGGTAGATGCGGTCGCCCACCACCAGTCGGTCCACCTCCACCGGCTCGGTCGCGCCGGCGTCCGGCGCGAGGAGGATGGTTCGCGTGACCAGGTGCAGGAACCCCACCTCCACGTCGACCACCGGGCCCGCGTCGCCGAGCACCAGGCACTCGGTCTGCATGAGCCACGGGTCCACGGCATCCTGGCCGCGGCTGTACCGCTCCGGATAGATCACGCCGAAGTTGAATCGCTGCCGGTTCTTCACCGAGGAGGGGCGGTAGGGATACAGCATGTACCCCTCGTACAGCAGCACCCGCGCGACCGCGGCCACATCCTCCCGGCTCATACCGGCGCTCCTTCGTCGGCGGCCCGGAGCATGGCTTCCAGCGCCTGCTCCCAGGTCGGGATGCCGTTCCGCACCTTGTACTGGTAGAGCCGGTCGTACACGTCGCGGCGGAGCTGGAGAAAGGCGAGGCTCGGGTAGTACGCGTCCATCAGGCGCTGCCAGGCGGGCACCGGCAAGCGGAACTGCGCCTCCTTGCTCCACGAGACGGGGCACACTTGGAGGGCCCCCGACCCATCCTGGTAAAAGATGCTGCCACTGAACAGGAAGGCGAGCGGCACCTCGCCCCGCCCGAGACCGTAGAAATACTTGGTGGCCGCGAGATTGAAGTCGTAGCTGCAGGGGACCTGCAGATCGGTGACGGTCTCGCCGGTGAACGGCTGGAGCACGGCGCTGGTGTGGGTCCACAGCATCGTGCGCAGCGTCTTGCCCCAGCGCTCCGGCTCGCCGAACAGGTCGCGGAGCCGCTCCTCCTCGTCCCGGTCGTAGCGCCGGCGGGTCACCTCGATCATCACCTGGCAGCGGAGCACCACGGTGTGGATGACCTCGTCCGGCTCCGCGTTGCGCACGGCGAGCCGGAACGCCAGCAGCGGCGCGGCCGCGTACGGCACCACCTCGACGCCCTCGACTCTGAATTCCAGGTCAGGCATGGTGCGCCTCGCAGGCGGGCCGCGCCCGGTCGTGCAGGGTGGCGAAGAAGGCCGCGATCTCCTTCCAGACGATGGTGCCGCCCGACAGGCCGCTCCAGTGGGTCCGGATCAGGCCGACCAGCTTGAAGCACTCGTCGATGGGCACGATGAGATAGTCGCCCGGGGTTCGAGTGCGGTTCACCAGCAGTGCCTCGACGTCGGGCTCGAGCCCGGCGAGCGCGGGGCAGCGGGCGCGGATGTCGGTCCAGGTCTCGAGCTCGAGCAGCGACTCGGTCGCGCCGGCGGGACTGGGATAGCACGCGACCATGCGTCCCTGCGGCGTGCTGGCGAACACGAATGCCAGGCTGATGGGGAGCCGCAGGCCTTCCCACTCGGCGTCGGTGAGTGAGAAGTCCTCCAGCAGCACCACGCGGCGCGGGATCCGCTTGTAGCGCGCGTCGGCCCGCCCGGTGAACAGGAGGGCGCACGCGGGGCAGGCGCAGGCCAGCTCCCGGTGGCCGGGCTCGATCAGGTGGTCGTGCACGGGCCCGAGCTCGAGCCCGCAGAGGTCGCAGCGCTCGACCGGCGCCCGCACCCGGGCGAAGCGCCGGATCGCGTCGAAGCCGCCCCGGGAAGCGTCCGCCGCCATGGCTACCCCGCGATGGCCGCCACCGGAAGCGGCGGCAGGGCCAGCTGCATGCGTCCGTTGCGGGTGAGAATCGGGTACGGATCGAGGTGGAGGTCGGACTGGTCTGCGGCGCGGCCGGCGTGGATCACATCGTAGCTCTGGCCGCAGGCCGGACAGGCCAGGAGCTGGCCGGTGAGCTCGCCACCGGCCAGCTCGGCACTGCAGGCCGGACACCGGGCGCCGTACGCGTACAGGGTTCCGTCTACCCGGCAGAAGAGCAGCTCCCGCCCGTCCACCTCGCGCGCCAGCGGGCCGTCGAGGTGGCCGAGGTCGGGCAGGTCCTGCCACACCCCCGCATCGTCGGCAAACGAGGGTCGCCGCGCGGCCTCGAGCGCCACGAGCTCCCGGCCGGCGGGCTCAGCGCGCGCGCCGTTCTGGTCGCCCTCGACCACGATCGCGGTCACGTCGGGCGCGGCCTCCTGGATGGCGGCTTCGATCGCCAGCTTGAGGGTCATGGCCGACGAGGGACAGCCATGACAGCTGCCCTGGAGCCGGAGCCGTACGACGCCGGACTCGTCGATGCCGACCAGCTCGACGTTTCCGCCGTGAGACTTGAGATACGGGCGGGTCTTCTCCAGGGCGCCCAGGACCCGGGTGGGCAGATCCACCGGATGCAGGTCGTGCAGCAGCAAGACGCCCGAGATCACGTCGTCCCGGGCGAGCTGCTCCAGGATGAGGCGACCCGCCTCGCCGTGTCGGCGCACGGCCTCGAGCATGCGCTCGAGCGCCGTGGCGTGGAGCTCCATCAGCGTTCCGGCCAGCTCCTGGGCCGCCGCGCGGGTGGCCGGATCCGACCCGTTCTCGAGCGACCGGACCAGCTGGTCGATCGCCGCGATCCGTCGCTCGAGCTCGGTCTGCCTGGGCATGGCGTCAGCCGTGGTTGCCGAAGAGCGGCGAATGGACCTGCTCCAGGACCTTGCCGTTGCCCAGGTACATGTGCACGCCGCACGGCAGGCACGGATCGAAGCTCCGCACCGCGCGCATGATGTCGATGCCCTTGAAGTTGTCGGGGCCGTTCTCCTCGAAGATCGGCGTGCCCTGGACCGCGTCCTCGTACGGGCCCGGCGTGCCGTAGATGTCCCGCACGCTGCCGTTCCACGGCGTCGGCGGGTACGGATGGTAGTTGGCGATCTTGCCCTTCCGGATCACGACGTGATGCGACAGCACGCCGCGCACCGCCTCGTGGAACCCGCAGCCGATGGCCTCCTCCGGCACGGTGAACTCGTTCCAGGTCTTGGTCCGTCCGGCATGCAGCTCGCCCAGCGCCTTCTCGATGAAGTGGTAGGCGCACGCGGCCGCATACACCTGGAAGTAGGTGCGCGCCCGATCCCGCTCGATGGCGTTGCTCCACTTCGGGATCTTCCACTCGTACTCAGCTTCGGGCTTCATGGCCGTCTTGGGCAGGTACATCTTGACGCTCGAGCCGGTCGACTTGATGTACCCGATGTCCACGATGCCCGTGAGCGCGGTGGCCCACAGCCGGGCGATCGGCCCGCCGCCGGTATCGAGGGCCAGGTGATCCTTCCCGTCGAACCAGCGGGGCGACATGGTCCAGCTGTAGGGCCCGTCGAAGTCGCGCTTCTGGGGCCGCGGGATGGTGGTCTGGTTCCACGGATGGCGCTGGTCGACCGGGTTCCCGAGCGGATCGGTCTTGACGAAGGTCTCGGCATTGGCCCAGTCGTCGTAGAACGAGTGGCCCAGCAGGATCCGGATGCCCAGGTTGATCTTGGTGAGGTCGTGGGTCACCAGCTTGCCGTCCACGATGACTCCGGGGGTGACGTACATCGCGTCTCCCCAGTTGGACATGTTCTTGTAGGTGTAGTCGCACACCTCCGGGTTGTTGAACGAGCCCCAGCAGCCCAGCAGCGTGCGCCGGTAGCCCACCTTTTCGTACCCCGGCAAGGCATCGTACCAGAAGTCGAACAGGTCGTCGTGCAGCGGCAGGCACTTCTTCATGAACTCGGCGTAGCGCGCGAGCCGGACCAGGTAGTCGGTGAAGAGCTGCACCGTCGGCACCGTTCCGACACCACCCGGATACAGAGTGGACGGATGCACGTGGCGGCCTTCCATGAGGCAGAACGCCTCGCGGGTATAGCGGCTCACGTGCAGGGTCTCGCGGTAGAACTCGCCGGTGAACGGGTTGAGCGCCGTCATGATGTCGGCGATGGTGCGGTACCCGTGGTCGGCCGCGTGCGGGGCCTCGGTCTTCTTGGCCTTCTCCCAGACGCCCGGGTTGGTGGCGCGGACCATCTGCTCGCAGAAGTCCACCCCGACCAGGTTGTCCTGGAAGATGTTGTGGTCGAACATGTACTCGGCGGCCTCGCCGAGGTTGACGATCCACTCGCCGAGCGCGGGCGGGCGCACGCCGAACGCCATGTTCTGGGCGTAGGTGGCGCAGGTGGCGTGGTTGTCACCGCAGATGCCGCAGATCCGGCTGGTGATGAAGTGCGCGTCGCGCGGATCCTTCCCCTTCATGAAGATGCTGTAGCCGCGGAAGATGGAGGAGGAGCTGTGACACTCCACCACCTCGCGGTTGTCGAAGTCGATCTTGGTGAAAATCCCCAGGCTGCCCACGATCCGCGTGATGGGATCCCAGTTCATCTCCACCAGCTTCCGCTGCTTCTCCTTGCTCTCGGTCCGTGGGACCGTGGCGGTGGTCATCGCGGTGGCTCCTTTGCCTGCTTAGTAAGACCTGGGTTGGTAGCCGGTGGTCAGCTCGGGACGTGGGTGCCGCCACTTCGGCTCCTTGTTCACGGTCGAGTTGGTGAACGAACGGAGCGCCTTGATGGCCTTCCCATACACCTGAATGCTCGCGGTCGACATCCGCGCGCCGGGCGGCTCGTCCATGAACGGCATGAACTTATCGGGGAAGCCCGGCATGGTGCAGCCGATACAGATGCCGCCCACGTTGGGACAGCCGCACAGTCCATTCATCCAGCCGCGCTTGGGCACGTTGCAGTTCACCACGGGGCCCCAGCAGCCAACCTTCACT
>JBOHSB010000009.1:0-17237 GCA_050733015.1 Gemmatimonadales bacterium | reverse complement strand
GCGCGCGCCTGACCGCGCGCTGGTCCGGGAGTGCGAGCTCGGCCGCGGCGGACGGCGTGGGCGCCCTGAGGTCGGCCACGAGATCCGTGAGCGAGATGTCGGTCTCGTGCCCAACGGCCGAGATGGTGGGCACGCGGACCTCGGCGAGGGCGCGACACACCGCCTCGGCGTTGAACGCCGTCAGGTCCTCCCGGTCCCCGCCGCCGCGCCCGACGATGCACACGTCCACTCCGGGCAGGCGGTTCACCAGCCGGAGCGCCCGCACCAGCGCCTCGACCGCGCCATCCCCCTGGACCCGGGCGTTCACCACCAGCACGCGCGCGCTGGGCCAGCGGCGGCGCGCCACGGTGATCACGTCGCGGAGCGCCGCGCCCGCGGTGCTCGTGACCACCGCGAGCGTGCCGGCGAGAGCGGGCATCGGCCGCTTCCGCGCGGGGTCGAACAGGCCGTCCTTATGGAGCAGCGCCTTGACCCGCTCGAACTCCTGCTGGGCCCGGCCGACGGCCGAGCTCGGAAGGATCCGCTGGACGTTGAGCTGGAATTCGCCCTTCACTTCGTAAAACCCGGGACGGACGAGCACATAGACGTCGGTGCCGTCCGCGGGCGGTTTTCCGGCCTTGGACATGTCGCGCTTCCACAGGCAGCACCGCACCTGGCACATCGAATCGCGCAAGGTGAAGTAGCAGTGGCCGCTGGGGTAGGTCCTGCAGCCAGCGACCTCGCCCCGGACCCAGATCGCGGGAATCTCGCCCTCGATCATCCGCTTGACGGTGGTCGTGAGCCGGGTGACCGACCAGACGTCGTCGGCGGGGGAGATCAGGTCCATCTGGTCGGAGAGCGTCATCGGTGCGCCGGGAGAGACGTCCGGTTGTTCACCACGGAAACAGGGAGCACACTGAGATTGCCGCGGAGCCCCCTACCCCCAGGGCTTTTGTGGGCGTGGAGGCTGGGCTCCGTGCGACTTCCGTGTGCTCCCTGTTTCCGTGACGAACTCTCACCGCCGGTCCGCCTGCTGAAACGCCTGCAAGGTATTCTGCAGCAGCATCGCGATCGTCATCCGTCCCACGCCACCCGGCACCGGCGTGATCGCGCCGGCGATCTCGGCGACCGGCCCATAGGCCACGTCGCCCACGATGCGGTAGCCCTTGGAATGCGACGCGTCGTCCACCCGGTTGATGCCGACGTCGATCACGACCGCGCCCGGCCGCACCATGTCGGCCGTGACGAACTCGGGCTTGCCCATCGCGACCACCAGGATGTCCGCCGAGCGGCAGACGCCCGGCAGGTCGCGGGTCTTGGAGTGGCAGACGGTGACGGTCGCGTCCCCGCCCTTCCCCGGCTGGATGAGCAGGCTCGCCATCGGCTTGCCCACGATGTTCGACCGGCCGACGATGACCGCGTTGGCGCCCTTGGTCTCGATGCCCGACCGGATGAGCATCTGCTGGACCCCGAACGGCGTGGCGGGCTTGAGCGCCGTCGGGTCGCCGATGCTGAGCTTCCCCACGTTCACCGGGTGGAACCCGTCCACGTCCTTGGCCGGGTTGATCGCGTTGAGCACCCGCTCGCTGTTGATGTGGGCCGGCAGCGGGAGCTGCACCAGGAAGCCGTGGATCTTCGGGTCCCGGTTGAGCCGGTCCACGACCTCGAGCAGGTCGGCCTCGCTGGCGCTCCCGGGCAACCGCACCGTCTCGGAGTGCATGCCGGCCTCCTCGCACGCCTTGCCCTTGGCCTTCACGTAGACCTGGCTCGCCGGGTTCTCTCCGACGATCACCACCGCCAGTCCCGGGTGGCGTCCGTTCCCGCTGTATTGCTTCACCGCCTGGGCTACCTCCGCGCGGATGGCATCGGCCAGGGGTACTCCGTCGAGAATGCGTGCGCTCATCGTGCGTAATCCACTGCCCTGGTCTCCCGGATGACGACGACCTTGATCTGCCCGGGGTACTGCAGCTCGTTCTCGATCCGGCGGGCGATGGTCTCGGACAGCTGCGCGGCCGCCGCGTCGTCGATCCGCTCCGGCGTCACCACCACCCGCACCTCGCGCCCCGCCTGGATCACGTTGCTCTTCTCCACGCCGGGGAATCCGTTGGCGATTTCCTCGAGCTTGGTGAGCCGCTTGACGTAGGTCTCGAACGCCTCGCGCCGGGCGCCCGGCCGGGCGCCGCTGATGGCGTCGGCCGCCTGGACCAACACCGACTCCGCGCTCTCGTGCGGCACGTCGTCGTGGTGCGCCTGGATGCAGTTGATGACCGCCGCGCTCTCGCCGAACCGCCGGGCCACTTCGACGCCCAGCTCGACGTGGGTGCCCTCGTTGTCGTGGGTCAGCACCTTGCCGACATCGTGCAGCAGCCCGCCCCGCTTGGCCAGCGCCTGGTCGAGGTGCAGCTCGGCGGCCATCATGCCGGCGAGCCAGGCCACTTCCTTGGAGTGATCGTAGATGTTCTGGCCGTACGACGTCCGGTAGCGCATCCGCCCGACCAGCTTGATCAGCTCCGGATGGAGCCCGTGAATGCCGGTATCGTAGGCCGCCTGCTCCCCCAGCTCGACCAGCTGCGCCTCCAGCTCCTTCTGCGACTTCTGGACGACCTCCTCGATCCGGCCCGGGTGGATGCGACCGTCCTGGATCAGGGCCTCGAGCGAGCGTCGGGCCACCTCGCGGCGGATCGGGTCGAAGCAGCTCACGCTCACCGTGTCGGGCGTGTCGTCGATGATCACGTCCACGCCGGTGGCGGTCTCGAAGGCGCGGATGTTCCGGCCTTCGCGCCCGATGATGCGGCCCTTCATCTCCTCGCTGGGGAGTGCGACGGCCGACACCGTGCTCTCCGCCGTGTGCTCGGCGGCGAGGCGCTGGATGGCCATCGAGATGATGCGGCGCGCGTCGCGGTCGGCGCCGCGCTTGGCCTGTTCCTTGATGTCGCGGGCAAGCGCCTGGGCCTGGGCGCGGGCCTCGTCCTCCACCCGCTGGAGGATCTCCCGCCGGGCGTCCTCGGCGCTCAGGCCGGCGATGCGCTCGAGCTTGACTCGCTGCTCTTGTGCCAGCCGGTCGGCTTCTCCCTCGCGGGCGCGGAGGGCCTGCTCGCGCTGGGCGAGCGTCTCGTCGCGCTTGGCCAGTGCGCGGTCGCGGACCTCCAGCTCCTCCACCTTCCGCTCCTGGAGGCGGGTGCGCTCATCCGCCCGCCGCTCGAGCCGCTCCCATTCCTCGCGCCGGCGGATGCCCTCGCGGTCCAGGTCTTCTCGCTGCTTGAGCGCCTCCATCTTGGCCGTGACCAGCACCTCCTGCCGCGCCGCTTCGCCGTCCCGCGCGGTCTCCCCGCGAATGCGCTCGGCCTCCGCGCGCGCCGTGGCGAGGATGCCCGTCCCGGTCTTCCGCTGTCGGTGAGCGTTCACCGCGATCGTGACGAGCGCCACGACCAGACCGGCCACCACGCCCACCAGCGCGGGGAGCACGAGTTGCTGAGGCATCGGGAGGTCTCCGCTAGGAGGCGGTCGCGCGGCCGCCGCGCTTGGACGGCGGCAGCATGCGGGCGAACTCGTCGGTCAGGTGGGAGAGCCGGTCCGCGATCTGGCGGTCGCCCCGGCGCGCCTGGAACAGCTCGTCGGTGATGGCCAGCGCGGCGAGGATGGCCGCCTTGTGGGTCTCGACCATGGGGAGCGAATCGCGCACCCGCTTGAGCGCGGCGTCGAGATAGGCCGCGACCTCCCGGGTGTACTCCGGCGGAAGCTCGGACCGGACGGTGTACTCCTCGCCGCCGATGAGCACCTTGACGGCGTGCTTGGCCTGGCTCATGCCGCGTTGCCTCCGCCGTGTTGCTCGAGGAAGGAGAGCCGCGCCGCCAGGACCCGGAGCCGTTCCTTGGCCGAGTCGATGCGCTGCCGCAGGGCCTGGTTCTCGGTCTCGAGATCGATCACCCGCTGGCGCGACTCCTTGAGCTCGGTGCCGGCCACCACGCCGCCGCTCGCCTGGGCCTCCTTGAGCTCCGCCTCGGCCTTGAGGCAGCGGCGCCGCCACGCGCCCAGCTCCTCGTTAATGCTGCCCAGGACGCGCTCGAGCTCGGCCACCGCGGCCAGGTCGGGACGCTCGTAGACGTATGCCACGCTCACCCTCCGGTGCGGGACTCGCCGTCCCGTCGCTGGATGCCCAGCTCGGCGGCCAGGGCCGCCAGGATCCGCGCCTCCGCCTGATCGACCTCGGCATCCCGCAGCGTGCGGTCGGCGGCGCGAAACACGAGCCGGAATGCCACGCTGCGGGTGCCGGGCGACAGCTCGGCGCCGCGGTAATCGCTCTCGATGTCGACCCGCTCCAACAGCGAGCCGCCCGCGCGCCCGAACACGTCTTCGACCTGCCGCGCCCGCACCCCATCGGGGAGAAGCAGCGCGAGCACCCGCTCGGACGAGGGTGTCGTGGGCAGGGGCGTGAAGGGGGCCGGGCGGCGGGGCGCCGGGTCGAGCCGCAGCTCGAACCCGAACAGGGGCGCGGCCCAGGGGGGCGCGTCGGCCACGAGCGGACCGCCGCCGCCGACCACGCGTCCTGCGCGATCCCGGACGACCCAGGCCTGGCCTTCAACCTGCACCGCGGCGTCGGGAACCGCCAGAGCGACGGCGGCCTCCAGCCTGCCCTTCAGATCCCACAGGTCGAACGCCGGCGTGGTGGGGGCCGACCAGTGTGCGGGCTCCCGCCGGCCGGTCAGCACTGCCGCCACCCGGCGCTCCTCGCGCGGGCGCTCGCCCGGCGCGCCGGCGGCGAAGGCCGTGCCGATCTCGAACAGTCGGATGTCGGCCACCCGATTGGCCCAGTTGGCCTCCACCAGCCGCACCAGCCCGGGGAGCAGCCGGCGGCGGAGCCAGGCCTCGTCGGCCGCGAGCGGATTGAGCAGGCGCACGCTGCCGTCGCCGTCGGCGGCACCCATGGGCAGGCTCACCACCTCGTAGAAGCCTTCGGCCACGAGGCCGAGACGAACGGCGGCGGTCGCCGCCTCCTCGGGTGCGTCGGGCAGGTCGCCGACGCGGAACGGCCGCAGGTCGGCCGGGAAGGTGTCGTAGCCGTGCAGCCGGGCGATCTCCTCGATGAGGTCGATCTCGCGCCGCAGGTCGGGCCGCCAGCCTGGGACGTCCACCGCAATCCGGCCGTCCTCGGGCTTGCTCACGACGGTCGCGCCGATCGCGACCAAGTGCCGCTCGAGCTCGGCCCAGGGCAGCTCGACGCCGAGCACCTGCGCCACCCGCGCCGGCCGGAGGAAGATCCGCGGCGGGTGGGCTGGCGCAGGCCAGAGGTCCACCGGCGGCTCGACCAGGGTGCCGCCCGCGGTCGCGAGCACCAGCTCGATGCACCGCCGCATCGCGGCTTCGCCACCCCAACGGTCGATGCCGCGCTCGAACCGGTAGCTCGCCTCGGTGCTCAAGTTGAGGTCGCGCCGCGTCCGGCGGGTGCGCGCCGGGTCCCACACGGCCGCCTCAAGCAGGATATCGCGGCTCTCGGCGCTCACCTCGGTGTTCGCTCCGCCCATCACCCCGGCGACGCCGATCACGCCTACGCCATCGGCGATCGCGACCATTTCCGGCGTCAGTGGACGCTCGACGTCGTCGAGGGTCACCAGCCGCTCGCCCGCCCGCGCCCGGCGGACCACCAGCATTCCGCCGCGGAGCTTGGCCAAGTCGTAGGCGTGCATCGGCTGGTTCAGCTCCAACATGACGTAGTTGGTGGCGTCCACGACGTTGTTGATGGAGCGCACCCCCACGGCCTCCAGCCGGCGGCGAAGCCAGTCAGGAGACGGGCCCGCGGCGGCGCCACGGATCACCGCTGCGTGAAAGCGGGGACAGGACTCCGGATCCTCGATGCTGATTCGGAGGCCGCCCACCACGTCGGTGGCGCCGGTATGGCGCGCCGACGGGACGTCCAGCCGCTCGGCGCCGGGGATCGGCGGCAGGCGGAACGGCGACCCGTAGGATGCGGCGAGCTCCCGCGCGACGCCCTTGTGGCAGAGCAGGTCCGGCCGATTGGGCCCGACGTCCACGACCAGCCGCGTATCGGCCAGCGGCATCGCCTCGAGGAGCGGCGTGCCCGGCGCGGCGTCGGTCGCGAGCTCGAGGATCCCGTCGTGCTCTTCTCCGAGGCCGAGCTCGCGCGCGGAACAGAGCATCCCCTGGCTCACGACGCCGCGTATCGGGCGCGCCTCGACGATGAATCCCTTGGCGCCGGGCATGCGAGTGCCCAGCCGGGCGAACGGGTAGCGCTTGCCGGCGGTGACGTTGGGCGCGCCGCACACGACGGTGAGGGGCGCGCCGGTGCCGTCATCTACCGCGGTGAGGCGGACCTTGGTGGCCTTGGGGTCCGGGTGCGGGCCGACCTCCAGCACCTGGGCTACGACGAACGGCGCGAGCTCCTGGTGCAGCGGCTCGACCGCGTCCACCGGCGCGCCGAGCATGGCCAGGCGGTCGGCGACGTCGCGGGCGTCGAGCTCGCGGCGGAGGAAATCCTGGAGCCAGCGGAGGGAGACGTTCAAGCGCCCCCCGTCCGTCCCGGCCGCCCCACTGCCTCGAGGAACCGCATGTCGCCGCCGAGCAGCAGCCGGATGTCCGGCACGCCGTAGCGCAGCAGCGCGATCCGGTGTGGCCCCATGCCGAACGCCCAGCCGGTGTACCGCTCCGGATCGAGGTTCACGTTCTCGAGCACCGCCTCGTGGACCATGCCGCAGCCGAGGATCTCCATCCAACCGGTGGCCTTGCATGCGGGGCAGCCGCTGCCGTGGCACAGCTGGCACTCTACGTCCATCTCCGCGGAGGGCTCGGTGAACGGGAAGAACGACGGGCGGAACCGGGTCCTGGTCGTGGGCGCGAAGAACCGGCGGGCAAAATGATTGAGCGTGGCCTTGAGGTCCACGAACGTGATGCCTTCGTCCACCGCGAGGCCTTCGATCTGCGAGAACGCCGGCAGATGCGACGCGTCCATGGCGTCGTTGCGGTAGACCATGCCGGGCATCACGACGCGCACCGGCGGCGCGGATGCCTGCATCACCCGGATCTGCACCGGCGAGGTATGGGTCCGGAGCAGCAGCCGACCGCCCGGCTCGCCGGCGGCCGGCGGCGCGTCGAGGTACAGCGTGTCGTGCATGTCCATTGCCGGGTGGTCGGCGGGAAAGTTGAGCGCGAGGAAGTTGTACCACTCGGTCTCGACCTCGGGCCCGGTGGCCACCGCGAAGCCGAGCTTGCGGAAGATGCCGACGATCTCGTCGACCACCTTGGTGACCGGGTGCTCCGCGCCGATCCAGCGGCGCCGCCCCGGCATGGTGAGGTCAACCCCGGCCGAGTCCCGCCGGCGCCGCTCCTCGTCCAGCGCCGTTCGGCGGGCGGCGAACGCTGCCTCGAACCGCTGCTTGAGCTGGTTCACGGCCGCCCCGTAGCGCTTCCGTTCCTCGACCGGCAGCGCCGCGAGGGTCTTGAGCGCGGCCGTGAGCGCGCCGCTCTTCCGCCCCAGGATGGCGGTGTGCTCCGCCTCGAGGGCATCGGCGCCGAGCGTCGGGATGGCCTCGAGGCGAGGGAGATGCGCGTCGAGATCGGGGAAGCCGGTGGACACGGATGCAGGACTCACGGGCACGGGTCGGTCAAGCGTCAATGGGGCCGCCCGCCGAGCGCGAACGGCCCCATTGGGCGGGCGGCAGGCGGCGGCGACCCTACTGGTTGCTCTTGGCCACCTCGGCCAGTCGGCCGAAGGCGTCCGCGTCGCGCACGGCGAGGTCGGCGAGCATCTTCCGGTTGATCTCGACGCCGCCCTTCTTGAGGCCCGCCACCAGCCGGCTGTAGCTCAGCCCGTGGATCCGCGCCGCGGCGTTGATGCGGGTGATCCAGAGGGCGCGGAACTCCGACTTCTTCTTGCGCCGGTCGCGGTACGCGTACCGCATGGCGCGCTCGGCCGTTTCCTTGGCCGCCTTGTACAGCTTGCTCCGGCCGCCGCGAGCGCCCTTGGCGGCCTCCATGATCTTCTTCTTCCGGGCGTGGTGGGCGACACCGTTCTTGACGCGAGGCATGGTCGCTCCTTAGGCCTGGAGAAGCCGGCTGACGCGCGGGAAGTCGGCCGAGCTGACGAGGTCAGCCTTCTTGAGCCGGTTCTTCCGCTTGCGGGTCTTCTTGGTCAGGATGTGGGTGTGATTGGCATGCCAGCGCTTCAGCTTGCCCGTCCCGGTCTTCTTGAAGCGCTTCATCGCCGCGCGCTTCGTCTTCTGCTTCGGCATGGTACTCCCCTGGTGGCGACGGACCGCACGGAGACCCTGCTCCGTACCCATTCCGTCTTTCCGTCGTCTCCGTCCTTCCAATCCTCCCGCCCTTCCGTCCTATTTCGGCGCGATGACCATGGTCATGTTGCGCCCCTCCAGCTTCGCGTCCGACTCGATCTTCCCGACGTCGGCCAGGCTCGTGGCCACGCGGTCCAGCACGGCCCGGCCCAGCTCGAGGTGCGCGATCTGCCGGCCGCGGAACATCATCGTCACCTTCACCTTGTTCCCGTCTCCGAGGAATTCCCGCGCGTGGCGGGTCTTGAACTCGAAGTCGTGATCGTCGATGCCGGGACGGTATTTCACTTCCTTCAGCTGGATGATGTGCTGCTTTTTCTTGGCCGCCCGCGCCGCCTTGGCCTCCTCGAACTTGAACTTCCCGTAGTCCATGATCTTGACGACGGGCGGACGCGCGGTCGGCGCCACTTCCACGAGATCCAGCCCGCGTTCCTGGGCCGCCGCGAGAGCCTCTTCGATGGGCAGCACGCCCAGCTGCTCGCCGTCCCCGGTGATGACGCGCACCGGGCTGATGCGGATCATCCGATTGACACGTACTCGCTTTTCGCGGTCGTTCGTGGACAGTGGGCACGCCTCCAGACCAAACGTGAGACCAACACCAACACAACGGGCACCCTCTCGACGATCGGGTGCCCGCGATGGCCGCTCACCGCGGCGGCCTGAGCCGGCCCTCGGGAGCGACTGCCGGGACCCGGGCGCGCTGCGGCACGGGGCCGGCAGGCTGAGGGTGGGGGAGTCTCCTCCCCGCTTGACGAACGGGGCAAGCTAGCGGGGCGATGGCCCTGTGTCAACGCGTGAAGGTCGCCGGCCGCATACCCTTACGGCCAGCCTAGGCTTTCCGGGCCACGACCTCCTGGACCTGGTCCACCCGCACCACGTCGCCCAGCGTCACGCCCTTCCCCTCCGCTACCGCGATCCCCGACGCAACCGCCGGGTCATGCTCGAACACCAGCCGCCAGCCTCCGGCTACGGCATCCCGAAGGAGGGCGCGCTTGCTCTCGAGCGTGCGCAGCGGCTCGAGGTCGTAGCCCATGATCCAGGGCAACGGCAGATGGGCGATCGTGGGAATCAGGTCGGCCACGAATGCCGCGGTTTCCCCGCGGTCCTGGACCAGCACGGACTGGTGAAACGGCACGTGACCCGGGGTGAGCCGGACGGAGATCCCCGGCAGGATCTCCGTGTCCCCCTCGACCGTCTGCCAGCGATGCGCCGCCGCCACCGGCTCGAAGTTGGGCGGCAGATAGCTGGCGCGGGTCCGCTCGTTGGTGTGCCGCGCGAACTCGAGCTCGCCCCGCTGGACCACGTAGGTGGCGTTGGGGAAGGCCGGGCGGACGTGGCGCCGGGGATCGCTCTCCAGCTCGGGGTCGAGCGTGGTGTTGCCGCCCGCATGATCGAAATGCAGGTGGGTGTTGATGACCCAGCGCACGTCGGTCGGGAGGAAGCCGGCCGATGCCAGCGCGTCCTCCAGCTGCGTCGCCCCCTCGAGCCCGCCGTTCTCGACGCCGTAGATGTCGAGAAACTTGCGGTCCTCCTTGTTCCCCAGCGCCGTGTCCACCAGCACCAGCCCGTCCGGGTGCTCCACCAGCAGGCAACGCATGGCGAGCGGGATCCGGTGCCGCTCGTCGGGCGCGGCGCGCGTCTGCCACAGCGGCCGCGGCACCACCCCGAACATCGCGCCGCCGTCGAGGCGCTGGCGGCCGCCCTCGAGCGTCTGGCAGCGAAGCCCGCCGACCGTGAAGGGACGAGCGAGGCCGCTCATGCCGCGCCCTCGGGCACGGAGTCGGCCAACGGCTCGGTCGGCATGGCGAGGCGCTTCCGCCGCGCCCGCCGGCTTCGCCGGGTCGCGATCGCGGTGAGATCCTGCAGGGTGCGGGCGCCCTCCTCCTGGGCCAGCCGGAGCAGCCGATCGAGCAGGTCCGCCGTCACCAGCGCGTCTCCCGCCGCGCGGTGCCGCGCCGGATTGGCGAAGCCGAAGTACTGGGTCAGGTTGTCGAGCCCGCACGAGCGGACCCCTGTTACCAGCCGCCGTGCGAGGCGCACGGTGCAGAGCCGCGGCCCATCCAGCGCCAGGTCGCGCGCCCGGCGCACCTCCGCGCTGAGGAAACCCCAGTCGAAGCGCGCGTTGTGCGCCACGAAGACCCGTCCCGCGAGCGCCGCGATCACCTGGTCGGCCACCTCGGCGAAGGTCGGCGCGTCCCGTACCATCTCGTTGGTGATGTTGGTGATGGCGCAGATTGCCGGGGGAATCGACCGGCCCGGGTTGACGAGGGAGTCGAGCACCACCTCGCGCCGGCCGCCGTGGACCACGACGACGGCGATCTCGGTGATGCGGTCGCTCGCTGCCGCACGCATCCCGGTGGTCTCAACGTCCACCACCGCGAACGCGATCTCGTCGAGCAGCGGCGAGCCCTGGGCCTCGGGCACGAGACCCCACCGCCCGTCCGCGAGCTGGCGGACCCGTGGGTCGGCGCCGAGGAGCGCGATGGCGATCCGCTCGCACACCGCCTCCTGCGCGCCGGGGAGGCCGAGCACCCGGTGGCAGAGCATGGCCGCGGCGCGCGGGCCCTCCAGCAGGGTCTCGAGCACGCGGTCGAGCAGTGTGCTCTCGGGGTGGGCCGACAGCCCCATCACAGCTCGGCCCGCCGCAGCGGCAGCGACATGCAGCGCGGGCCGCCGCCGCCGCGCGCCAGCTCGGCGCCCTCGATGGTGATCACGGTGCGGTGCTTGGCGTCGGTCCAGTCGTCGAACGCGAGGAAGTTCACCGCGGGCACGATGCGGAACCCTGCCGCCTGGAGCTCGCACAGCGTGGCGTCGTTCCGGCGGTAACTCACGATGGTGCCCGGCCGCACCGCCAGGAAGTTGCACGCCGAGCTCCACTGCTCGCGCTCCTGGCTGGTGCGGTGCTGCCCGCCGGCGAACACCGGGTGGAGCGGCAGGCCCACGTCGCGCAGGGCCTCGAACAGGTTCGGCATCTCGCGCACCGTGGCCTCGCCCTTCCGCCGGTGCAGCACGGGCAGCCGCTCGGGCCCGACGAAGAACGGCGGGTAGATGACGCACAGCTCGCGGTCCACCTGGGTGAAGATCATGTCGAGGTGGATCGCGGTCGGCGCTTTGGGCATGACCACCACCAGGATGTCGGTGACCGTCCCCTGCGCGAACACGGTGTCGCACAGCTCGTCCAGCGCCGCCGGCGAGGTGCGCTCGCTGAAGCCGAGCACCAGGAGGTCGGGCCGGAGATAGTGGACGTCGCCGCCCTCGAGGGTGTAGTTGCTCCGGCGCTCTTCCGAGCCGTCGTACAGCAGGCCCTCGTTGGCCAGCTCCGGGTGGAAGGTGAACAGGGCCTTGATCAACAGCTCCTCGGTCCAGCGGACGTCGTACCGCATCGACCCGATTACCACCTGCCGTCCGATCACGATCCCGATGTCGCGCGGGAAGAACAGGTTGGGGAGCGGCGGCAGGGCGAACCCCTCCTCGTTGAGCGCCTGGGCCAGCGGACCGCTCTCCTCGCGGGTGCCCTCGATCAGCATGTCGACGATCTGCCCCGCGGGGAGGGTGCCCAGTCGCTGCGCCAGCTCGTCCGACTCGACCACGTCCATGGTCTTGGTGATGAGGAAATCGCGCGCGGCCCGCTGGGCCAGCACGTCGGACAGGAGATCCCGCACCTGAAGGACGGTCGCAAACCGCCGCAGGACCGACACGAACTGTCGGTGCTCGCGCTGAGCGATCTCCAGGTCGATGATGTCGTCGTAGAGGTAGTCTTCGCGGTTGCCCGGCGTGACCGCCTCGAGCTCGGGCCCGGGGGTGTGCACCAGCACGGTCTGGAGCTGGCCGATTTCGGAGGTCACGTCGACGGGCATACGGGAAATTATCGGGGAGGGGGAAGCGGCGAAAGGACGAGTGAGGGCGATAGGGCGATAAGGCGAACGGGCGAGAGGGCGATCCGCTTGAGCGGACCACCGACATCCCGAGCGGAGCGAGGGATCTATGCGGACGTGTTCGAGCCTTGCCCGGGCAAGGTCCCTCGCTGCGCTCGGGATGAAGGCGGCGCTCGACCGTTCACCCGTCCTAGCGCCCGCTGGCCCTATCGCCCGCTCGCCCTATCGTCCTCCATTCGCCCTATCGCCCTCCCCTTCCCTACGCTCTTACCGCCCGCTCCACCCCGCCCCCCGCAGCACCCGTCCCGGCAGTGCGCCCGTCGCCTGGCCGTCCGCGATGACCGGGATCCCGTTCACCAGCACCCACCGCATCCCCTCCGAGAGCTGGTTCGGCTCGGCGAAGGTGGCCCGGTCCCGGACCCGGTCCGGATCGAACACCACGACGTCGGCCCACATGCCGACCTTGAGCACGCCCCGATCGCCCAGGCGCATGCGCTGGGCGGGGAACGAGCTGAACTTGCGGATGGCGTCCTCGAGCGTGAGCACACGCTCCTCGCGAACGTACTTGCGCAGGATCCGGGGGAACGTGCCGTACGCGCGCGGGTGGGGGTGCTCCTTGCCCAGCAGACCGTCGGGCGCGGTGCCCTGCGAGTCGTTGTTGACCGAGACCCACGGCTGGCGCAGGGCCAGGGTCACATCGGCCTGGGACATCCCGAACACGGCGACGTCGGTGAAGGCCTGATCCTCGACCAGCAGGTCGAACAGGGCGTCGATGGGGTCGGTGCGACGCTCCGCGGCGACCTGGGCGAGCGTCTTCCCCTGGTACCGCTGGAGCGCCGGGTTCTGGACCACCGAGATGAGCACGCTCGACGGACCGGAGATCTCTTGCCACTCGTTCTCCCAGGCGCCCTGGGGATCGAGCATCTCGCGGCGGATCCGGCGGCGGATCGTGGAATGCTTGAGCCGCTCGACCAGCTTGGCGGTGCCGCCGTCGTGCGCCCACGGCGGAATGAAGGCGGACATCGAGTTGAACCACGCGGTGTAGGCGTAGGTGTCGGCCGCGATGTCCACCCCGGCCTTCCGAGCGGAGTCGATCTTGGCGACGACCCGCGCCATCCCGCCCCAGTTGCGCTTCCCGGCCACCTTGAGGTGCCAGATCTCGACCGGGGCATGCGCCTCGCGGCCGATCCGGATCGCCTCGTCGATCGCGGCGTCGATGGCATCGCCCTCGGAGCGCATGTGGGTGGCGTACCCGCCGCCGAGGGCGCCGGCCTCCGCGGCCAGCGCGACCAGCTCGTCGGTGTGCGCGTACGGCGCCGGTGGATACTGGAGCGAGGTCGAGAGACCCACCGCGCCTTCGCGCATGGCGTCCCGCACCAGTGCCTTCATTTGCGCCAACTGGTCCGCGGTCGGCTGCCGGTCGCCGTCGCCCAACACCATCCGGCGGACCTGCGTCGCGCCCACGTAGCTCGCCAGGTTGATCCCGATGCCCTGCTTCTCCAGCCGCGCGAAGTAGCCGCCCAGGGTCCGCCAGTCGGGCGTAATCTGAAGGTGCTCGTATTCCGCGTGGTCGGCCGCGACGATCGAGTCGTTGAGCGGGCCGGCGGAGCTGCCCTCACCGGTGATCTCGGTGGTGATGCCCTGGAAGATCTTGGACGGCAGGCTCGGGCTGACCAGGACGGTCAGATCGGACTGCCCGAGCATGTCGATGAATCCGGGCGCTACCACCATACCGGCCGCGTCCACCGTCTGCCGGGCCGCGACCTCGCCCAGCCGCCCGATCGCCGCGATGCGGCCGGCGCGAATACCGAGGTCGCCCGCATACCACGGCGAGCCCGTGCCGTCGATGATGCGGCCGTTGCGGATGATGAGATCGTAGACGTCGTCCTGGGCAGCGAGCCTCGCGCTCGTGCCGGCCAAGAGGAGGAGGATCAGACTTGCCGGACGATGCAGGCGCATGGACAACCCCGATGGGACCATGAGATCCAGCGGATGGCCTTACTCCGGTGCTGCGTTCACCACGGAAGCACGGAGGACAGGGAGGCAACACGGAAACGACAACATCCTAGTTGTCTTGTTGTTGCCTCCGAGAAAGGAGAGACGCCCGCCGGCCGACCCCGGCCTCAGCGATTTGCCAGCGCGTAACTGAGCGTCTCGAGTTCCAGCGCGAGGTTGACCGTCTTGACCACGACATCCTCAGGAACCACGAGCTGGACCGGCGCGAAATTGAGGATCGCCTTGACGCCGAGCCGGACTAGCCGGTCGGCCACCGCCTGCGCCGCCTCGGCCGGGGTCACCAGCACGGCCATGTCCATCCGGCGCCGGCCGAACTCGGCCTCGAGCTGGTCGATGTCGAGGACGGTGAGCCCGTTCCACTGGCGGCCGACCTTCCCGGGATCGCTATCGAAGATCGCGACGATGTCGAACCCGCGGTGCCGGAATCCACGGTATTGCACCAGGGCGCTGCCGATCTTCCCCGCCCCGATCAGCGCTACCTGGTAGCGCTGCTTGAGCCCCAGGATCTCGCGCAGCCGGTCGGCCAGCTCCGGCACCGGATAGCCCAGCCCGCGCTTCCCGAACGAGCCGAAGAACGAGAGGTCCTTCCGCACCTGCGCCGAGGTGGTGCTGCCCCGGGACGCGAGCGCGCCCGAGCTCACGGTCTCGACCCCCTGCCCCTCGAACTCTTCGAGGAAGCGCAGGTAGAGCGACAGTCGGCGAACGGTGGAATCGGCGACCTTACGCATGACCGGCATTTTTGTGAAACATTTCACAAAGCTACCGTCCTGCCCACCCCCCGTCAACGAGCACCCGCTGCAGCCGGACGAACGCGTCGGGCGGCAGTACCTCCGGCCGGACGTCGGCCGCGATCCCCGCCCGATCGAGGGCGGCCCGCGCGGGATCCGCGGTCCAGCCGGTGAGCTCGCGCAGTCCGCGAGCCATCTGCTTGCGCCGGTAGCCGAACAATCCGACCACGAGCCGACGGTAGCCTGCCTGGTCCTGCGGAGACACCAGCGGATCGGCCAGCGGCGTCAGCCGCAGCACCGCGGAATCCACCTTGGGGCGCGGCTGGAACGCGCCGGCCGCCACTGTGAACAGCCGCTCGACTCGGGCGACCGACTGGACCCCCACGCTCAGCGCTCCGTAGTCGGGATCGCCGGGGGCCGCCGAGACTCGATCCGCGACCTCCTTCTGGACCAGGAACACGATCCGCTGGGGGCGCGGCGGATCGAGCGCCTTGTCGAGCAGCGGCGAGGTGATGTTGTAGGGGATGTTGCCCGCGACCAGGAACGGCCCGCCGGCCACCGCGCGCCAGTCGAGCGCGAGCGCATCACCCTGAACGATGGTGGCCCCGGGAAACCGCTGGCGGAGTGCGGGGACGAGATCGGCGTCCTTCTCGATGGCGACGAGCCGTCCCGCGCGCTCGGCCAGCGCGGCGGTGAGACCACCCGGGCCGGGGCCGATCTCGAGCACGGTGTCGGTGGGGCCGGCGCCCAGCGCATCGGCGATCCGGCCGAGCAGCCGGGGATCGGTGAGGAAATGCTGCCCTAGCCGGCGCTTGGCCCTCGGCGCCATCAGATCCGCATGACGAGCAGCGTGCGATCGTCCGTCGGCTGCGCGCCGAACGCCTCCGCCTCGTCCAGCACCGCGCGGACGATGGTCTCGGGCGACTCGGTGCGGCGCGCACAGACGCTCGCGAGCAGCCGCTGCTCGCCGAACGCCTCGCCGGCCGCGTTCCGCGCCTCGACCAGCCCGTCGGTCCAGAGCACCAGCAGGTCGTGATCGAGGGACCAGGGCACCTGGCGGCGGTCGATGCTGCCCGCCGTGGCGAGGCCGAGGGGCGGGGCCGTGGCCTCGAGGCGCTCGGGGTCGCCGAACCGCGGGACGCGAAAGGCATAGGGATGCCCGGCGTTGGCGTAGGACAGCCGCCCGGTGAGCGGATCGAGCACGCCGTAGAACACGCTGAAGTACATCTCGGTCGAGGTCAGCTCGGTGCCCAGGCTGTCGAGCAGCGCCGAAAGGGTCTCGTCCGGCGTGACCGACGCCGCCGCGTGGATGCCCGCCGCCGACATCACCAGCGCCATGACCAGGGCCGCGGAGAATCCGTGCGACGCGACGTCGCCCAGCATGACGCCGACCCGTCCGCGTCCGAGCCGGGCGAAGGTGTAGAAGTCGCCGCCAACCGAGTCGGCCGGGTAGCAGCGCGCGGCGACCTCTGCGTCGCCCTGGAGAACGGCGGGCGACGGCAGCAGCTTGAGCTGCAAGTCGTGCGCCAGCTCGAGCTCATGCCGCAGGCGCTGCTGGGTCATGTCGCGCTCCACCAGCCGCGCGTTCTCGACCGCCGCGCCGATCTGATTGGCGACGGCGGTGACCAGCTTCCGGTCGGTGAGGGTGAAGCGGTCACCCCCCAGCCGATCGGTCAGGTTGATGACGCCGACGCAGCGGAGCGGGGAGCCCGGCGAGCCGTAGCAGATGGGCACGCTGAGGAAGGCCTGGCCGCGGTAGCCGCGCACCTCGCCGCAATCGGCCAGCGAGGCGTCCGGCTGCGACGGGTCGTAGGCCACGACGCGGCGCTCGCGGTAGACCCGGGCCGCGACCGAGCATTCGTCATCCACCCGCACCGAGGGCAGCCCTTCCACCCCGAATCCGCGCGCGGCCACCGTGCGGAGCACCCCCGCGGCTTCGTCGAACACCATGATGGAGGCCCGTCGGGCTCCCACCACCGTGCTCACCTCGCGCGCGATGGTCTGCGTCGCCTCCTCGAGGCGGGTGGTCCGCCCCAGGATCTCGCTGATGGCGTAGAGAAGATCGATCTCCTCGTAGCGGCTGGTGAGCTCCTCGGCCAGGAAGGCGCGCTGGCGCTCGGCGTCGAGCAGCGCGCCGACCAGCGGCATCACCCGGCCGGCGGCGGCGGCGAGCTCGGGCTCCGGCAGCCCGCCGACCTCGAGCCAGAACCCTTCGATCTCGCTCACCGGCTCGAGCCAGACCGTGCCCCACGGCGTCTGGGTGACGCCTGCCGCGCGCGGCACCGCAGGCGCGTCGCCGGGATCGCCGCCGGCGGAGAGCCGCAGGGCGCGCCCGTCCC
>JBOHSB010000008.1:0-6546 GCA_050733015.1 Gemmatimonadales bacterium | reverse complement strand
GGCACGGGCCGAGGCCGACGCAGCGGTCGGCGTCGCAGGCGGCGTGGCGAGGGGCGGAGCGAAAGTCCGCGCCGGAACGATCGGCCGGTCCGCCATCGTCGAGGCGGCGGTGAAGCCGCCGTCGGTCCGGCCGAACGGGAACACCATCGTCGACGCGTAGCCGCCGGCGGCGAGCAGGATCACGGCGCCGGCCAGGCGCAGCGGACGCCTGCTGCGCGCCGCGCTCGACGGACGAGCCGCGACCGGGTCTTCGGCAAGCGTGAACTCGGGGTAGCTGATCTGGGGCAGTTCGAGCACCGGCGAGGCGCTGACGGGCGGCAGGTCCGGCGCACGGTGGGGGATGGGCGGAGCGAACAGCTCCTCGAGGGTCGGCCGGGAACGTGGCGCCTCGACGAGCCGCTCCTCGAGCACGGGCGCCTTGGCTGACGGCACCCGCACGGCCGAGGAGTGAGCCGACGTCTCGTGGAACGGCGAGTGGCGCTCGGGCGAGTGGCGCTCGGGCGGTTCGTACACCGGCGATTCATCCACCGGCAAGTCGTATACCGGCGAGTAGTCAACCGGCGATTCGTGGACCGGCGACGCATGCGCCGGTGAATGGCGATCCGGTTCCTCGGTAACGCGCGGCTGATGTGCCGGCGAACGGTGGACCAGTGCCTCGCGGACCTTCTCCTCGTGGTCGGGTGACCCGTGGGTCCGAGCCTCAAGAGCGGGCGAGGCGTGCACTCGCGGATGGTGGCCGCGCGGCTCCTCGGCTGGGGCGTCATCTACTGTCGGATCCCCACGGAACGTCGGCCTGTCGATCGGGGCTGCCGGCACGACCGGCGCCTGGACCACCGGCGGTTGGGTCGGAGCCTGGGCCGCCGGTGCCGGCGCTGGCGGGGTCGCCGGAGCCTGAGCAGCGGGCGCGGGCGGAATGGTCGCCAGCGGCGAGATCGGCACGTTCAGGAACACAAGACCGCCGCCACTCGGACGCTCGGCCGGCTTCGTCGCGTGCGAGTCCGCGGCCTTCCGGGACAACAGATCGAGCGCCTGCTTGTAGTGGGGATGGAACTCGATCGGCAGCCACTTCTCGGACGCACCGTGGTAGATCCGCGCCCTCGACGTGATGACGCCGTTGCGCACACCGGTGGCCAGCTCCTCGATCGTCCGGAAGACGGTAACCTCGCCGGGCGCCAGCTCGATCCGGTACATGCCTCTCCTCAGCAGAATGTGGGGCGTAGAACACCTTGCCTGCCAAATTCGTGCTCGCAGATGCTGCATCTTCCTGCATGGCTGATCGGGGAAAAAAGCTCGATGCCCAGGATTCGGGCCGGCTCGGCGCCGGGCCGGACGGCAAGGGGGAAGCGGTGGAGGGTCGTGGAGTTATGACGCCTGCGCCCGGCGCGGGGCGTCGAACGCGGCACATCCGGCCTGGTGCAATTGCTCGCGCTCGCCGGCAGCGCGCCGAATTGGGGTGGCGGGAGCCTCGTAGTTTGCGAGACCGCGCGGCCCGCGCGGGTTGGGCGTAAGTTGCCCCAAATGAACGACTCCTCCGCCCTCATCGCGCGGGCGGTCTCGAAGCGCTTCGGGCCCATTCTCGCGCTGGACCGCGTGTCCCTGGACGTGCGCCGGGGCGAATGCGTCGCGCTCATCGGCGAGAGCGGTTCCGGCAAGACCACGCTGCTCCGCTGCTTCAACCGGCTGACCGATCCCGACGAGGGCCAGGTCCTGGTCGACGGAACCGACCTGGCGTCGCTCGACCCGATCGGCCTGCGCCGGCGGGTGGGCTACGTGCCCCAGGACGGCGGCCTGCTGCCGCACTGGCGCGTGAGGCGGAACGCCGCGCTGGTGCCCTGGCTCCGCGGGGCCCCCGATGCGAACCAGCAGGCCGATCGCGCGTTGGGGCTCGTGGGCCTGGACCCGGCCGCGACGGGCGACCGGTGGCCGCGCGATCTCTCGGGCGGCCAGCGGCAACGCGTCGCGGTGGCACGCGCGCTGGCCGCGAGCCCGGACATCGTGCTGCTGGACGAGCCGTTCGGGGCGCTCGACGCCATCACCCGCGCCGACCTGCAGGCCGCGTTTGGTACCCTGCGCCGAGAGCTGCGCGTCACGACGCTGATGGTCACCCACGATCTGGCCGAGGCGGAGCTGCTGGCCGACCGGATCGCGGTGATGCACCAGGGCCGGGTGGAGCAGATCGCCGCGCCCCGCGAGCTCCACGACGCGCCGGCGACCGACTACGTGCGAACGCTGCTGGCCCGGGCACGGGGTCGAGGATGATGCGGCGGCGGCCCGTGGCGGGGCTGGTCCTGGCGCTCGCCGCCCTCGGGCTCGCCTCGGCCCGGGAGAAGCCTCAGCCGCGGGTCCAGGCCCAGCCTCGGGCGCAGATCCCAGGGGA
Organism: Gemmatimonadales bacterium; assembly: GCA_050733015.1. GTDB lineage: Bacteria > Gemmatimonadota > Gemmatimonadetes > Gemmatimonadales > GWC2-71-9 > CAVVWJ01. Next base: position 4,169 of record JBOHSB010000008.1, on the reverse strand, counting down.
AGAGGACCGGCCCATCGTCGTCGCGTCCAAGCCGTTCGGCGAGTCGTACCTGCTCGCGGAGATGTTCGCCCAGCTGCTCGAGGCCCGCGGCATCAAGGCGGAGCGGCGGCTGGGCCTCGGCGCCACCGAGATCGCCTTCGCGGCGCTGGAGAAGGGCGCGATCGACGTCTACCCCGAGTACACCGGCACCGGCCTGCTCGCCATCCTGCACGAGCCGCCCAGCGCAGATCCGCGCGAGGTCTACGCGCGCGTCGCCCGCGAATGCCGCGAGCGGTTCGGCGTGCGCTGGCTGCCGCCGCTCGGCTTCCAGAATACCTACGCCATCGCGGTCCGCCGCGAGACGGCCGACCGGCTGCATCTCCGCACCCTGAGCGATCTCGCGCGCGCGGGGCCCACGCTTCGCGCCGGCCTCACCCCCGACTTCATCGGCCGAGACGACGGACTCCCCGGCCTGGGCCGCGCCTACGGGCTTCGGTTTCGCGAGGTCCGGGCGCTGCTGCCGGCCGTGAAATACCAGGCCTTGGCCGCGGGGCAGGTGGACGTGATCGACGGCTACAGCACCGACGGGCTGATCCTCAAGTACGACCTGGCGGTGCTCGAGGACGACCGCCGGTTCTTCCCGCCCTACGAGGCCGCCGCCGTGACGGCACCGGGACTGTCGGCGCGGCGGGCAGACGCGATCGCCGCGCTGACCGAGCTGAGCGGGCTGCTCCGCGAGCCGGCAATGCGCGCGCTCAATCGGAGGGTCGAGGTGGACGGCGAGCCCGTGTCGCGGGTGGCGGCCGACGCGCTGGCCGGGCTCGGGCTCACCCGCCCCGCGAGCGGGACCCCGCGCGAGCTGCACGGGTCCGGACGCGCGGGCAGGGCGGGGCTCGCGGCGTACCTCTGGGACGAGCGGCGCACCTTGGTCGCGCTGACCGCGCGGCACCTGTTGCTGGTCGCGGTGTCGCTCGCCGGCGCGATCGCGCTGGCCGTCCCGCTCGGCCTGGTGCTCGAGCGCGCCCGGGCCGGCGCCGAGGCGGTCATCCGGGCGGTCGGCGTGCTCCAGACGATCCCCGGCATCGCGCTCCTCGCCTTCATGATCCCGCTGCTCGGGATCGGCGTGGTGCCGGCGCTGGTCGCGCTGTTCCTGTATTCCCTCTACCCGATCCTGCGGAACACCTACACCGGCGTCCGCGAGGCCGCGCCCGAGGCCGTGGGCGCCGCGCTCGCGCTCGGCATGACGCCGCGCCAGATCCTCCGCCACGTACGCCTGCCGCTCGCCGCCCCCCTCATCATGGCGGGCATCCGGACCGCCGCGGTCATCAACGTGGGCACGGCGACGCTCGCGGCGTTCATCGGCGCCGGCGGGCTGGGTGATCCGATCGCCTCGGGGCTCGCGTTGAGCGACACGCGGATGATCTTGTCGGGGGCGCTGCCCGCCGCGGCGCTGGCGCTGGCCGTGGATACGCTGCTGGGCGCGTGCGAGCGGGTGGTGCGGCCGGGAGGGCGGTGACGGGCCCCGTCATCCCGAGCGGAGCGAGGGACCTTGCCGGCCTGGCTCGGGCCATTTCCGGACCGGGTCCCTCGCCGCGCTCGGGATGAAGACCCCGTCTTGCGCCCGCCTTCCCTGACGCACTAGGATGCCGTCGGTTCAACCGCCACCATCGCCGAGACCGCCGCATGCGCCTCCATCCGTTCCGCGCTCTTCGTCCCTCCCCTGAGCTCGCCGAGCGGGTCGCGTCGGTGCCGTACGACGTGGTGAATCGGAGCGAGGCAGCGGCGCTGGCGGCAGGGAACCCGCACAGCTTCCTGCACGTGGGCCGGTCGGACATCGACCTGCCGGCGGACCTGGACCCGCACGACCCACGGATCTATCGCAAGGCGCGGGAGGCGCTGGAGCGATTCGAGGCCGAGGGGACCCTGCTGCGTGAGGCCGAGCCGTCGCTGTACCTCTACCGCCAGATCATGGACGGCCGCGCGCAGACTGGCGTCGTGGGCTGCGTGCACGTCGACGACTACGAGCACGACCTCATCCGCAAGCACGAGAAGACCCGGCCGGACAAGGAGGACGACCGCACCCGGCACGTGCTCACGCTCCGGGCCAACGCCGAGCCGGTGTTCCTCACCTATCGCGCCCGGCCTGACCTCAAGGCCCTCACCTCACCGATCCTCGCCGGCCCGCCGCTCTACGACTTCACCGCGCCCGACGGAGTGCGCCACACCGTCTGGCGCATCCCCGACCCCTCGCCGTTCGTCGACGCGTTCCGTCGGGTGCCGCTGGCCTATGTGGCGGACGGGCACCACCGCTCGGCCAGTGCCTGGCGCGCCGGGCGAGAGCTGCGGGGCTTACCTCCACAGCACCGGGGCGACGGTGAGTACAACTGGTTCCTGGCCGTGCTGTTCCCGGCCGACGAGCTGCGCATCCTGCCGTACAACCGGGTGGTGCGCGACCTGGCCGGGATGGGTGCGCATGAGCTGCTCGCCCGGCTGTCGCACGTGGGACGGGTGAGCGTCACCGACGATCCGGTTCCGCCCGGGCCGGGCAGCTTCTGTGTGTTCCTGAAGAACGCCTGGTACCGGCTCGAGCTGGACCCGGCGACCATCGACCGGAGCGATCCCATCGCCTCGCTCGACGTGTCGCTGCTGCAGGACCGCGTGCTCGGGCCGGTGCTCGAGGTCGGCGACCCGCGCACCGACGAGCGGATCGACTTCGTCGGCGGGATCCGCGGCACGGCGGAGCTCGAGCGGCGGGTCCAGTCGGGCGAGATGGCGATCGCCTTCTCCCTGTGCCCCACCACCCTGGAGCAGCTCATGGCCGTGGCCGACGCCGGCCAGATCATGCCGCCCAAGAGCACGTGGTTCGAGCCCAAGCTGCGCAGCGGGCTCTTCGTGCATACCTTGTAGGCTCACTGAACCGGGCGGAGCGGCGTCGCAATGAAGGTGCTGATCGCGGACAAGTTCGAGAGGGTGGGCGTGGACGGCTTGAAGGAGCTCGGCTGCACGGTCGTCTCGCAGCCGGACGTGAAGGCGGAGGAGCTGCCCGCGGCCATCCGCGCCGCCGACCCGCACATTCTCATCGTCCGCGGCAAGAAGGTCAGCGCCGACGCCCTCAAGGCCGGTACGGCGCTCACGCTGGTGATCCGGGCCGGCGCCGGGATCGACACCATCGACGTGAACACGGCGTCCAGCCTGGGCGTGTTCGTCTCCAACTGTCCGGGCAAGAACTCGATCGCGGTGGCCGAGCTGGCGATGGGCCTGCTGCTCGCCTGCGACCGGCGGATTCCCGACCAGGTCGCCGAGCTCCGGGCCGGCGCCTGGAACAAGGGCGAGTACGCCAAGGCGCGCGGGCTCCACGGGCGGACGCTCGGGATCGTCGGCCTGGGACAGATCGGCCGGGAGATCGCGGTGCGCGGCCGCGCCTTCGGCATGCGGGTGGTGGCCTGGTCCCGGAGCCTCACGCACGAGGAGGCCGACCGGCTCGGCGTGGCCTACGCGCAGGCGCCGATCGAGGTGGCGCGGCTGGCGGATGCGGTGACCGTGAACGTCTCCGCGACCGCGGAGACCAAGCACCTGGTCAACGCCGACTTCCTCGCGGCGATGCGGCCGGGCGCGTACCTGATCAACACCTCCCGCGGCACCGTGGTGGACGAGGCGGCGCTGGAGCGCGCGGTGCGCGAGAAGGGGATCCGGGCGGGGCTCGACGTGTTCGAGAACGAGCCGGCGGGCAACACCGGCCGCTTCGGGAATCCGATCGTCCAGACGCCGGGGGTGTACGGCACCCACCACGTGGGCGCCTCGACCGAGCAGGCCCAGGTGGCGATCGCGCACGAGGTGATCCGGATCGTGCAGACGTTCCAGGCCACGGGCGAGGTGCCCAACGTCGTCAACCGCCTGGCCCGGAGCTCGGCGACGCACGTGCTCTCCATCCGGCACCGCAACCGACCCGGCGTGCTGGCCCACGTGTTCGGCGTGCTGGCCGGCGGGGCGATCAACGTCGAAGAGGTCGAGAACATCATCTATCACGGCGCCCAGGCCACCCTGGCGCGGATCCACCTCGACGGCGTGCCCGACCAGGGCGCGCTGGAGCGGATCCGGAGCGGGAACCAGGACATCATCAGCGTGGAGCTGAGCGAGATCGACGGGAAGGCGCGGTAACGAAGCCCTTCATCCCGAGCGCAGCGAGGGAC
>JBOHSB010000007.1:0-4361 GCA_050733015.1 Gemmatimonadales bacterium | reverse complement strand
GTGTACCTCGCCCAGGACCTCAAGCACGACCGCAAGGTGGCCCTCAAGCTGCTCCGCCCCGAGCTCTCCGCCGTCATCGGCGCCGAGCGCTTCCTGGCCGAGATCAAGCTCACGGCCAATCTCCAGCACCCGCACATCCTGCCGCTCTTCGACTCGGGCGAGGCCGACGGGTTTCTGTTCTACGTCATGCCGTTCATCGATGGAGAATCGCTCCGGGGCCGGCTCGACCGGGAGAAGCAGCTCCCCGTGGCCGACGCCGTCCGCATCGCCACCGAAGTCGCCTCGGCGCTGGGCTACGCCCACCGGCACGGTGTGGTCCACCGCGACATCAAGCCCGAGAACATCCTGCTGCACGACGGCCAGGCCCTGGTGGCCGACTTCGGGATCGCGCTGGCGGCGAGCAAGGCGAGCGGCTCGCGGATGACCGAGACCGGGATGTCCTTGGGCACACCGCACTACATGTCGCCCGAGCAGGCCATGGGCGAGCGAGAGATCACCGCCCGCTCCGACATCTACGCCCTCGGCGCCGTGCTGTACGAGATGCTCACCGCCGAGCCGCCGTTCACCGGCGCCACCGCGCAGGCGGTGGTGGCGCGGGTCGTGACCGAGAGCCCGCGCCCGCTCGTGCCGCAGCGCCACACCATCCCGCGCCACGTCGAGGCCGCCGCGCTCACCGCGCTCGAAAAGCTCCCGGCCGACCGGTTCGCCACGGCGGCGGAGTTCGCGGAGGCGCTCAAGGACAAGAGCTACGCCTCCACGGTGTCGCTCGACGCGGCCCCCGCCGCTCGGCTCGGTGCGAAGAGCCGCCGGCCTCGAGCCGCCGTGCTGGCGCTCAGCGCCGCGCTCGTCGTGGCCACCGCGGCGGCGCTCTGGGGCTGGCTGCGACCCAAACCCGCCGAGCCGCTGAGCCAGTTCAGCCTCGCGCTCCGAAACAGCCAGGCGCTGCAGCCGCCCAACCCATCGGGTGGCGGACGCATCGCCCTGTCGCCGGACGGCCGCGCGCTGGCCTACCTCGGTCCCGCGGAGGGGGGCTCCCAGCTCTGGCTCCGGCGACTCGACCAGCTCGACGCGACGCCGATCGCGGGCACGCAGGGCGCATCCAACCCCTTCTTCTCCCCGGATGGCCAGCGGGTCGGGTTCGTGAAGGAAGGGACCGTCGTGCGCATCGCCTCGCTGTCCGGCGCGCCGACCGTGACGCTGATCGACAAGGCCAACACCACCTCGAGCGATTGGGGCGCCGACGGGTACGTCTACTTCGAGGTGGATTCGGGCCTCGCCCGCATGCGGGCGTCCGGCGGCAGCGTCGAGCCGGTCTACAAGATCTCGCCCGAGCGGAAGGAGATCGCCACCGAGTGGGTGAGCGTCCTGCCCGGTGCCAGCGGCGTGCTCTTCCGGCTGCGCCACGCCGGGCAGGGACCCGCGGACTTCGAGATCATGGCGATGGCGCTGCCGCACGGCACGCCGCACACGCTCATCCGTGGGATCTTCGCCCGCTACTCCCCGACGGGGCACATCCTGGTCATCACCGCGGATGGGAAGCTCATCGCCATCCCGTTCGACCTGAAGAAGCTCGAGCTGACCGGCCCGCCGATCGCGCTGCTCGAGGGCATTGGAGTCCGGGCCAACGGATTCAACATCGACTTCACGCTCGCAGCGAACGGCACGGTGGCGTACACCACCGGCGGCACGCTCGGCTCCCGGCGGGTGGTGTGGGTGAGCCGGGAGGGCGCCATCGCCCCGGTGGATCCCAACTGGGACCCGCAAGGCGTGATCGAGTCGGCCTACCTCTCGCCCGATGGGAAGTCGGTGGCGGTCGGCCTGCAGCGGGACGGCCGGCGCGACATCTGGGTCAAGCGCCTGCCGGACGGCCCGTTCTCGCGGATCACGTTCGGGGACACCTCGAGCGTCCGCCCCACCTGGTCGCCCGATGGCAAGGACGTCTTGTACATCACCGACCGGGCTGGTGGCGGAGCCGGCTCGGCCTACATCCACCGGGCGGACGGCACCGGCGTTCCCCGGCTGCTGTTGCATTCGCCGCTCGACTTCGGCCAGCTCGCGCCGACCCGGGACGGCCGCTGGCTGCTGTTCCGGAGCGCGGCGACCGGCAGCGGGAACGGCGACATCCTGGGCCTCAAGGCCGGCGACACGACGCTGGTCCCCCTCGTCGCCACGAGCGCTGCGGAGCTGTTCCCGGCCGTTTCCCCCGACGGACGGTGGCTGGCCTACGGATCCAACGAGTCGGGCACGACCGAAGTGTACGTGCGCCCGTTCCCCGAGACCGCGTCGGCCAAGTGGCAGGTGTCCACCGCGGGCGGAAGCGAGCCGACCTGGTCCCCCAATGGCCGCGAGCTGCTCTACCTCAACGGCAAGGGTGAAATGGTCTCGGCGGAGATCACCCCCGGCGTCGCGTTCGGCGTCGGACGCCAGCGGTCGCTGTTTTCGGCGACGGAGCTCTACCGGCCCGGGCCGATCCCGATGTATTCCGTGAGTCCCGACGGCCAGCGGTTCCTGATGGTGCGGGAAAGCGAGGCGTCGCAGCAGAGCGAGCTCGTGATAGCGGAGAATTGGCTGCAGCAGCTCAAGGGGCAGACGGGGAAGTAGCCTGCCTCTGGAGTCAGCCTGAACGATGGGAAAGGGGGCATGCGCGAACGCATGCCCCTTTCGACTGCTCCCCACCAGTGAGAATTACCAGCTCCGTCGTGCGTATCCATTGCTGACGACCACCATCTCGGCAACCGCACACGACGGAGGAACTCATGCATTGGTCCTACACGAAGCGCTGGCTGCGCATGCTGACCGCCGGCTCGCTCCTCCTTGCGGCCGCCTGCGGCGGTGGCAGAAGTCCCGTGGAGCCGGGCAGCGGCAACGATGGCGGCGGCAACGGTGGCGGCGGCAATGGCGGAGGCGGGAACGGCGGTGGCGGCAACGGCCTCGCCGGCGAGTATCAGCTCGCCCGGATCGGCTTCGTCGGCCTGCCGGCGGACCTGACGTTCGACGGCTGCGACGCCGTGCGGATCACCGGCGGCGCACTCGAGCTGAACCACGACGGCACCTGGGCCTTTTCGCTCGACACCCAGTACGCGACCGGCGCGGAGCGGTTCGATGACGAAGGCACCTACGTGCAGACCGGCGCGGAGCTGGTCTTCGATTCGGAGGCGTACGGCGACAGCTTCGGCGGCAAGATCGACGGCGGCATCAAGATGGACTACGACTGGTGCCCCGACGGCCAGAGCGACATCCAGCTCGTGTTCGGCCGATAGACGCGTCCCCTACTCCGACCCTGGCGCCTCCGAGTCCTCGACCCGCGGCCTGATTCTCTCATCGCGCGCCAGGATCCGCGCGCAGGTGTTCCACCGGAGAATCGCCTCGTCGTTCCCCGACGGCCGCCGGGTCTCCGCCTTCTCGTACCAGTCCATCGCCTCCCGAAGCCACCGGTAGGCCAGCTCCCCGGACCCCATCGAGCCGCGCCGGATGTAGGCCTTGGCGCCCCGCTCGGCGACGATACCCGCGTAGTAGTCACGCCGGTACTCGTCGTCCAGCCGAGACAGGAGCGCGTTCGCCCGGCGCATGCCTTCGGCCGGCCCTTCGATGAGCTGGTCGGTGATCGCGAGCACCAGCGTGACCAGCGCCTCCTGGCTCCGCGGATCCACCTCCAGCACATCGAGGCAGATGCTCTCCGCGGACGAGGGGTCGTTGATGACCCGGTACCGCTCCGCCTTCTGGAGTGCCGCCGGAATGCCCTCCCGCGAGATGCGTTTGAGCTCGAACCGGTCCGTCACCGCTGCTCCCTCCGGCTGAACAGCTTGAGCACCCTCCCCAACGGATCGTAAAACTGGTCCACGACCCGCTCCTTGAGCGGGATGATCGCGTTGTCCGTGATCGTGATGTGCTCCGGGCACACCTGGGTGCAGCACTTGGTGATGTTGCAGTAGCCGATGCCGTGCGCCTGCCGCAGCTCTTCGACCCGGTCGCCGGTGTCGAGCGGGTGCATCTCGAGGGCCGCGGCGTACACCAGGAACCGCGGGCCGATGAACTCGTCGTGCAGGTGGTGGTCGCGCAGCACGTGGCACACGTCCTGGCACAGGAAGCACTCGATGCACTTCCGGAATTCCTGCACCCGGTCCACGTCCGCCTGGTCGATCCGCCAGGTCCCGTCGGGCGCGTCCGGCGCCCTCGGCTTGAACGGCGCGATCTTCGTCTTCACCCGGAAGTTCCACGAGACGTCGGTCACCAGGTCCTTCACCAGCGGGAACGTGCGCATGGGCTCGACGGTCACTGGCTCGGCGAGGGGAAGCTCGCTGAGCCGCGTCATGCACATCAGGCGCGGCTTCCCGTTGATCTCGGCCGAGCACGAACCGCAC
>JBOHSB010000006.1:0-3483 GCA_050733015.1 Gemmatimonadales bacterium | reverse complement strand
CCGGATGGTGGCCAGCGCGAGCTCGCGCGACAGGCCCATGGCCACCAGCACGTGGGAGGGCTCGACCGCTCCGGTCGAGCAGGCCGACCCGCTGGAGGCGGCCACGCCGGCAAGGTCGAGGTGCATGAGCAACGCCTCGCTGTCCGCGCCCGGCACCGCGACGCTCAAGACGTGCGGCGCTCGCTCGGCGCTCTCTCCGTTCACGACGATGTCCGTCACCCCGGCCCGAAGGCGCGCGGCGAGCTCGTCGCGCAGCGCCCGGAGCCGCTGGGCCTCGGCGGCTTGCTCGGACGCGGCCAGCTGGGCCGCCCGCCCCAACCCGACGGCGCCCGCCACGTTCTCGGTCCCGGGCCGGATGCCGTATTGCTGGCCGCCCCCGTGGATGATCGCCTCGACCGACTTGCGGTCGCGCACGATCAGGGCGCCGATGCCCTTCGGGGCGCCGATCTTGTGGCCCGAGATCGTGGCGAGCGTACACGGCGCGGCCGCGAGGCTCATGGGCACCTTGCCGAACGCCTGGACGGCGTCGGTGTGGAAAGCCACCCCGGCCGCCGCACACCGCCCGGCGATCTCGGCCACCGGCTGTACCACGCCGACCTCGTTGTTGACCCACATGACCGACACGACCGCGGGCCGGTCGGCCAGCGCCCGGTCGAGCGCGGTCAGGTCGATCCGACCATCCGCATCCACCGGCAGCAGCACCTCGCTGCCACCGAGGTGGCACACCGCATGGGCGGCGGCCAGGATCGCCTTGTGCTCGATGGCGGAAACGACGGCGCACATGACACCGCCGCGGTCCCGCGCCGCCAGCGCCGCGCCCACGATGCCGAGGTTGTCGGCCTCGGTGCCCCCTGAGGTGAAGATCACCTGGTTGGCCTCGGCGCCGATCGCTTCGGCAACCTCCCGCCGGGCCTGCTCGAGCCCGGCACGGGCCGCCCGGCCGAAACGGTGCGCGCTGGACGGGTTGCCGAACGCCTGCGCGGTCAGATAGGGCAGCATGGCCTCCAGGACTTCCGGTCGCACCGGGGTCGTGGCGGCGTGGTCGAGATAGGCGGGCGTGGTGGTCACGGGGGAAAAATACCCGGGGGCTACATGCTTTGCACGCCGAGGGCGACGACGTCGTCCACGGCCATGGTCTCATGGGTGTAGAACGGCTCGCCGTAGCGGGCGCGGATCAGGGAGCCGTAGTGGGCGTTCTGGGTCTCGACCAGCGAATACAGGTCCTGGCCGGTGGGGAAAATCTCCCCCGCGGCCTTGGCGCCATCGAACTGGCTGGTATAGCAGCGGATGGCCGCCATCTTCCGGTCGAACTGGGCGGTGATGTCCACCACGAACGTCGGCTTGAGCGGGTCCTCCCGGTAGGAGAGGGCGTACAGGATCTTGTGCGGCCGGTGCGGCGCCCCGGCGCCCGGATACTTGGCCAGGCCGGCGAGAAAGCAGGCGTCGCGTCCCAGCTCGCTCGCTACCCGGTGGTCGGGATGGCGGCCCACGGGGAAGGGCAGGATCACCACCCGGGGCGCGAAGTGGCGGATGTGCTCCACCACCGCGCGGCGGCTCTCCTCGTCGTTGCGGAGGTGGGCGTCGGGAAGGCCCGCGTTCCGGCGCTCGGCCACGCCGAGGATGGCGGCGGCGCGATCCGCCTCCTGGGAGCGAACCTCGGCGCTACCCCGGGTGGCGCTCTCGCCGGCGGTGAGATCGAGTATGCCCGTCCGGTGCCCCGCGTCGGCCACGCGGAGCAGGGTGCCGGCGCACGTCAGCTCGACGTCGTCTCGATGGGCGGCGATGGCCAGCACTTCCACCGGCATGGGCGCTCCGTGCGGGGGTCGGGACCTGGGAACCGCGGAGCAAGAATAGCTCCGGTCGGCGCCCCGGTGCTACTCGTGCCGAAGGGCCTCGACCGGGTCCATCCTCGCCGCGCGGTTGGCGGGATAGAGGCCGAACACCAGCCCGATGCCGATGCTCACCGCGCACGCCAGGGCCGCGCTCCACAGCGGCACGCCCGAGCGGAGGTCGAGGGCCGCCTTCATGAGCTCGCCCGCACCGAGGCCGAACACGATGCCCAGCAGCCCTCCGACGAATGTGAGGGTCGCCGCCTCGACCAGGAACTGCCACAGAATCTCCCGCCGGGTCGCCCCCAGCGCCTTTCGGAGACCGATCTCACGGGTGCGGTCGGTGACCGAGACCATCATGATCGCCATGACCCCGATGCCGCCGACCAGCAGCGCCACGCTCGAGAGCGACACCATCGCGAGGAAGAAGTACGTCGTGAACTTCCCCACCACGTCCAGGATCTGGTCCTGGGTGATCATATCGAACGTGTTGGGCATGCCCGGCCGCAGGTCGCGCGCCCGGCGAAGCGCCACGGTGGTCTGATCCCGCGTCAGCGCCGGATCCTCTCCTGGCCTCGGTCGCACGGCGATGAACAGGTTGTTGGTCTCATCGTAGCGGTAGTTCTGCCGGGCGGTCTCGAACGGAATGACGCCGCCGATCTCCTGGCCCGGGGGCTCGAAGATGTTGTCTGGCTTCTGGTAGACTCCGACGACGCGGAGTGCCGTCGAACCCACCCGGACGTAGCGACCCAGCGGATCCAGCCGGCCGAACAGCCGGTCGGCCACGTCGGTCTCGATCACCATCACTTCGTCCCCGCTCAGCTCGCCGCGGGTGAAGAACCGCCCGCGCAACAGCGTGCCGCCCTGGATGTCCATGTAGTGCTCGTCGGCGCCGAACACCGTGATCACCTGCGTGCGATTGCCCTGGTACTCCATGCGCTGGAACAGCTGCACCCACATGCCGGCGTAGGCCACGGCCGGGAGCCGCGCCACCGCTGCCGCGTCGGCCGAGCTCAGGACCGGGCGGATGCGCACTTCGTACGGTAGCCGGTCGGGGTTGACCGGGGTCTGCGAGAAGAACCGCACGATGTAGAACACCGAGGGACCGGCGGTGTCGATCGCGTTGAAGATCTGGGTGCGGATCCCCTGGACCATCGAGGCGATGGCCATGACCGTGGTGACCCCGATGACCACGCCGAGAATGGTGAGCGCCGACCGCAGCTTGTTGGCCCGCAGGGCGTCGAAGGCGATGCCCACACCTTCGCCCACGTTGCGGATGCCGATGATGGGCTGCACGGGCGGTTATTCGGCGCGGAGGGCGGTGATGGGGTCGAGCCGAGCCGCGCGCGCGGCGGGGAAGACGCCGAAGACGACGCCGGCACCCCCGCCCAAGGCAAGCGCCACCGCTACCGACCAGAGCGTGATCCGGGCGGGGAGCGGCGTGAGGCTCGAGACGGCAATGGCCAGTCCCCAGCCGGCCAGCACGCCCTGGAGACCGCCCAGGGTCGAGAGCACGACGGCCTCGATGAGGAACTGACGGCGGATGTCCGCGCGACGGGCCCCGAGCGATTTGCGCAGCCCGATCTCGCGGGTCCGCTCGGTCACGCTCATCAGCATGAGGTTCATGATCACGATACCGCCGACCACGATGCCG
>JBOHSB010000005.1:0-3828 GCA_050733015.1 Gemmatimonadales bacterium | reverse complement strand
GCCGGCGACCGCCGCTCGACGTGGCGCCGAGCCCGGCCGCCGGATCAGGCGGGCCGCCGCCACCGCCAGCGCGAGCGCGACCCCGGCGACCAGCCCGGCGAGCACGCGCCAGGAGGCGCGTCCCGGGCCCCCGGTCACCTGGAGCATGATGACGCTGCCGGCAGGCACCCGCCCGGTGTAGCGCCGGAAGCTCCGCCCCTCGATCACCTGGGTGTCGGCCAGCGCCAGCGCGCCACCGCTCACCCGCGCGCTCGGCTCCTCCACCAGCAGGTTGACCGGCGTCTCCGCGGGTCCGACCGGAAACACCAGGCGACCGCCAACCGGGACCGTCGCGTACTCGATCGAGAGCTGTTTCTGTCCCGGCGCGATCGGCGCGAGCACCTTCACGGTGTCGCCCTGGCGCACGACCGCGTCGGGGGACAGCTCGCTCTCGCCAACCTGCATCTCGCCCGCACCCGGCGGGAGCGTGAGCGACCACGACGGATGCGCCGAGTCGGGCGCGACCCGCGTGCGGATCCCATCGTTCCGGAGCACGATCAGGTCCAGCACCGGCCGCGATCCGTCCGCCCCCGCGCGGGGGACCACGATGTGCCGCGCCTCGACGGCAACCGGCGCGGTGCTCGATGTGTCGTACGCCTGCACGACGATGGCGGTGTCCGGCCGCGCCGGGTTGGTATGGACCGGCGGCGAGAAATATTCGATGCCGCCGTGCCGGCTGCTCAGCAGGTAGAGCGCCGCGGTGTCGGCCCGGAAGCGGAAGCGAAACCGCCCGGCCCCGTCGGCCACCGCCGAATCGATCGGACCCTGCGCATCGGCGCCCACCCGGTGGAGCACGACGCGAGCGTGCGCGAGGGGGACGGTGTCGGTCTCGCCCGGCACGACGACGCGGCCGCTGGCGGTCGAGAGTTGCTGGGCTTGAAGCGGAAATGGAGCGACGGGCAGGAGGCAGAGAAGGGCGAGAGCAGCGGGACTCGGGCGTCGGCAGCGGAGCCGGCGGGCGTCGGTCCGGGGGTGCTCCGTTGCGGTCTCCGTGATCACCTACGGATTGAACTTCCCGAAATCCTGCGGGTCCATCCGCTCGAGGTACTCCTTCAGCTTGTCGGCCTCGAGGGAGGGGTTGGGAGAGGGTTCGTCCGCCTCAACGCCGCTCTGCTCCAGCAGCTGGTCGCTGGTGAAGATGGGCGCCCGCATGCGCAACGCGAGCGCGATGCTGTCGGAGGGGCGGGCATCGACCTGGAAGACGTGGTCGTCCCGGCGGATGAGGAGCTCGGCGAAGTAGGTGTTTTCCTTGACGGCGCTGATCACGACCCGGCGGAGGTCGCCGCCCAGCCCGACGAGGATCTGCTTGAGGAGATCGTGGGTCAGCGGGCGCTGCGCCTTCATGCCCTGCAGCTCCATCGCGATGGCGCTGGCCTCGGCGGGCCCGATCCAGATCGGCAGCACCCGCGCCCCCTCCTTCTCGCGGAGGATCACGACGGGCGTATTGGTGGTCCGATCCAGACCGAGGTGCGCCACGGTGACTTCGATCATGCCGGAAGTATACTGCGGTTCTCACGGCAGGGCATCGGGTGCCGATCGTTGCAGCGGGTAGTCACCACGGAAACGCGGACACCAGGGAAACAAGGACACCACGGAAACCCGGAAAACATGGAGGGCTCACGGAAAAGGGCAAGGACTTTGGGGGTGTGCTGTTCACCCAAGTCCTGTTCCGTGAGCCCCCGTGCCGTCCGTGTTGCCGTGGTGAACAGCCACCGGCCGGGCGTCAGGTCCCGGCGTCCCAGCTCCCGAGGTACTTCACCTGCTCCGGCGTGAGGGTATCGATCCCGATGCCCATGCTCTGGAGCTTGAGCCGCGCGATCTCCTGGTCCACCGACACCGGCAGCCGGTGCACCGACTTGGTCAGCGTCTTCCACTCCTTCGCGATGACCTCGGCGGCGAGCGCCTGGTTCGCGAACGACATGTCCATGACGCTGGCGGGGTGGCCTTCGGCCGCCGCCAGGTTGATCAGGCGGCCCTCGCCCAGCACCATGATGCGCTTGCCCTTGACCGTGTACTCCTCGACCATGCGCCGCACCTCACGCCGGTCGCTGCTGATACGGGCGAGCCCCTCCAGGTCCAGCTCCACGTTGAAGTGCCCCGAGTTGGCGACGATGGCACCGTCCTTCATCCGGGCGAAGTGCTCGGGCCGCACGACGTGGAGATTGCCGGTCAGGGTCACGAACAGATCGCCGATCGGGGCCGCGTCGGCCATGGGCATGACCTGGAACCCGTCCATCCGGGCCTCGAGGGCGGGGAGCGGGTCCACCTCGGTCACGACCACGTGCGCGCCCGCGCCACGGGCACGGCTCGCGACGCCCCGGCCGCACCACCCGTAGCCCGCCACCACCACGGTGCTCCCGGCCAGGAGCAGGTTGGTGGCGCGCACGATGCCGTCCAGCGTGCTCTGCCCCGTCCCGTAGCGGTTGTCGAACATGTGCTTGGTGTTGGAGTCGTTGACCGCGACGATGGGGAACTGGAGGATGGCCTCCTTGGCCATCGCCTTGAGGCGGATGACGCCGGTGGTGGTCTCCTCGGTCGAGCCGCGGACCTTGGCCACCAGCGCGCGCCGCTCCTCCTGGCTCAGCGTCTCCACCCATTTCCGGATGGGCGGCGCCAGGTCGTCGAGCCGGTTGAGCGCGATCATGTGGAGCGAGCCCACCAGGTCGGCGCCGTCGTCCTGCGTCATGTCGGGCGCGAAGGCCAGGGCGCTCGCGATATGACCGTAATAGGTCTCGTGATCCTCGCCCTTGATGGCGTAGACGTGGACCCCGTAGTCGCGCACCAGGTGCGCGGCGACGTCGTCCTGGGTCGAGAGCGGGTTGGACGCGCACAGCGCGATCTCCGCCCCGGCCGCACGCAGAGTGCTCATCAGGTTGGCGGTCTCGGTCGTGACGTGCAGGCACGCCGACAGCTTGAGCCCCTTGAGCGGCTGCTCCTGGGCGAAACGCGCCCGGATCTGCCGGAGGACGGGCATCGAGCGCTCGGCCCATTCGGTACGGCGCTTGCCCTCGTGGGCGAGCGCGAGGTCCTTGATGTCGTAATTGGCCATCGTCGCGGGTGCGCTCATCAGCTCCTCGGGGGGAATGTCATCCCGAGCGATGCGAGGGATCTCGCCCGGGAAAAACCCAAGTCGGCCCGGCAAGATCCCTCGCTTCGCTCGGGATGACCACCTGCGTCATCGGGCGGCCGACAGCAAATCCTTCACGCGGTCGGTCTGCTCCCAGGTGAAAAAGTCGACCTTCTGCTGCTTGCCGTTGTCCCGGTACGTGCCGCTGAACGGCCGGCGACCGAAATGCCCGTAGGCCGCCGTCGGGCTGTAGATTGGCCGCTTCAGTTTGAGGGCGTCAATGATGCCCCTGGGCGTCAGGTCGAATACCTCGTCCACGATCTTCTCCAGTGCCGCGTCGGGCAGCACGCCGGTGCCGAACGTCTGCACCATGATCGACACCGGCCGGGCCACCCCGATCGCGTAGGCGATCTGCACCTCGCAGCGGCGCGCCAGCTTGGCCTCGATGATGTTCTTGGCGACCCACCGCGTGGCGTAGGCCGCCGAGCGGTCCACCTTCGACGGGTCCTTCCCGCTGAACGCCCCGCCCCCGTGGCGGGCCATCCCGCCGTAGGTGTCGACGATGATCTTCCGGCCGGTCAGTCCGGCGTCGCCGTGCGGGCCGCCGATCACGAACCGGCCGGTGGGATTGATGAGGAACTTGGTGCGGCCGGCTTCCAGCCCCGCCTTGGCGAGCACCGGCTTGATGACTTCCTCGATCACCCCTTCGCGGATGGTGCTGG
>JBOHSB010000004.1:0-2258 GCA_050733015.1 Gemmatimonadales bacterium | reverse complement strand
CGGCGATGCCGCCGAGCCCCGCGGCCACGTTGGCGGCCGAGGGCGATCCCGCGGCGGGCCCGTGTGGTCGCGGAGCCGCGGAGCCGCGGCCATCGGTCTCGCCCCGCCCCAAGGGGGAGGGGTCGGTGCCGGGTGTCGGTTCGGGCGTCACCATGCGGATCACCTTACGAGACCTTGTCAAGCAGGGCGACGCTGCCGGCGATCACGGCCAGGCAGGTGGTCGGGAAGCTGCACCAGGTCGCCACCTGCAGCAGCCGCGCCCGGCGATGCACTCGCCGGGTTGCCTTGCTGGCTTCCTCTGCTCGCGCCTCCTCGTGGAGGCCGCCGATCAACATCGGGTGGCCGACCAGCGCCAGCGCCCACCCGGCCAGGGAGGCGGTGATCAGCAGGGCCGCGATGGTGGCGCAGATGACGCCGAGGCTCAGCGAGCCGATCTTCGCCGCCGATACGAAGCCCGCGGCGAGAATCGCGACCAGCTGCATGAGGCTGGACGCGTGGGCGGTCAGGGTCCGGTCGATGTCCCGGGTCTCGTGTGCGGCGGCCTCTGATGCACCTCGCTTCTCGGGCTCCGGGGGCGTGCCCCCTACTGCGAACACGGCGATCACGGCGATCGCGGCGGCGAACAGCAGGAGCTCCCACCATGGGATCGTCCCGAAGGTGTCGGCGATTGGAATCTCGACCAGCAAGGCTGTCTGCAGGTACGTCATTGGGTCAGAAAAGCCTGCCTCCGTGGGGGCGGACCGGCAAGGGCGCACGCATCAGGCGCCGGGGGGTGTGGGCATGTCGCTCGGCTCTGCGGCCTCGCCGCCGCACGCGTTCACCGCGGCTTGCACGGTCGGGTGAAATCGCTCCGGCGAGAAATCGGCGTCTGTCAGTCTCTGCTGCACGGGCGCCTTCAGGCGGGCGACCACGAATCTGATTCCGCTCTTCTCCAGAGAGTCGGAGATGTCCGTGAGGGCGCCGATCCCGGTGCTGTCCACGTGCGTCAGTCCCTCGGCGTCGAGCACCACCGCGTGGGTCTTTCCGGGGGCGGCGCGGACCGCCTCGCGAACCCTGCCCTTCACGTAGTCGGCGTTGGCGAAGAAGAGGCGGTCGTCGAGCCTGTAGACGACGATCCCGGGGGTCACTTTCGCGTGGCGGTGGACGGAGATGTCCGCAAAGCGACCCAGTCCCGGAGCCCAGCCGAGCACCGCGTCGTGCGGCCGGGCGCTGCGCCGCACGACGTCGACCACCGACAGCGCGACCGCGAACCCGATCGCCTCGAGCACCCCGCTGACGACGACCAGCACGGTCGTCACCGCCGCCATCGCCAGCTCCACCCGGTCCGTCTCGGCCAGTGCGCGCCACGCCGAGATGTCGACCAGGCTCACGGCCGCCGCGACGATCACCGCCCCGAGCACCGCTTTGGGCAGGTCCGCGATCGGCGCGGTGAGGAAGAGGAGGACGATTGCGACCGCGCCGGCGGCGATCAGCCCGCTCACCTGGGTCCGGGCGCCGACCGTGTCGTTGACCGCGGTCCGCGAGCCGCTGACGCCCACCGCCATGCCCTGGCTCACTCCGGCGGCGGCGTTTGCGGCTCCAAGTGCGAGAAGCTCCTGCGAAGCGTCGACCGACTCTCCTCTGGTGCCGGCGAAGGCGCGGGCGGTCAGCAGGCCGTCGGCCAGCGTGACGAGGAACAGCCCGACCGCCGCCGGCGCGAGCTGCGCGGCGTCGCCGAGGGATGTGGAGGGGAGCGAGACGCCCGGCAGGCCTGCGGGCACGTCGCCGACGGCCGCGACGCCGTGCGAGCTCAGGCTGAGGACCGAGGAGATCCCGATTCCGGCGACGACCACCACCAGGGCGGCGGGGAAGCGGGGCGCGGTGAAGCGGAGCCCCAGCAGGATCCCGACCGCCACCACCGAGACCGCCAGCGTGGCGAGGCTGGTATCACCGATCTCGTGCGCGACCTCGACCAGCTGCGGGACCGGATCCACGGCGCTGATGTCGAGGCCCAGAAGCTTGCCGAGCTGGCCGATGATCAGCACGACGACGACGCCGTGGATGTATCCCACCAGAACGGGCCGGGACAGGTAGTCGGCCACCCACCCGAGTCGCACGATTCGAGCGAGGAAGAACAGAGCGCCGCTGAACAATCCGAGCAGGGCCCCGAATGTCGCCGCGTCCGGGCTGCCGGCCGCCGCCAGCGGGAGGATTGCGGCCGCCATCAGCGCGGCGAGCGATCCCTCCGGGCCGACGATCACCTGACGGGATGAACCGAG
>JBOHSB010000003.1:0-1885 GCA_050733015.1 Gemmatimonadales bacterium | reverse complement strand
GCTGGTCGCCGGGCCGCACGGGGCGGCGGAACTTCACGTTGTCGAGCGACATGAAGTACACCACCTTCTGGTCCGGATCCTCGATGGTGCCGAGGAGGAGCATCCCGCCGACCTGCGCCATGGCCTCGATGATGAGCACGCCGGGCATGATGGGGTGGCCCGGAAAGTGGCCCTGGAAGAACGGCTCGTTGATGGTGACGTTCTTGATCCCGACGATCCGCTTGGTCCCTTCCACCTCGAGGATGCGGTCCACGAGCAGGAACGGGTACCGGTGGGGGATCACGTCGAGGATCCGGCCGATGTCCATCGCCACGCCTCCGTCGCGCTGCGCGGTGCGGGTGAGCCAGCGGGCCAGCGCGATATTGCCCTGATGGCTTGGCTTGTTCGCGATCACGTGGGCCTGGACCCGCCCGCCCACCAGCGCGAGGTCGCCCAGGATGTCGGCCGTCTTGTGGCGAACGAACTCGTCGGGCCAGCGGAGCGCCGCGCCGCCCACCAGCCCCTCGTCCGAGAGGACCAGGGTGGACTCGAGCGCCGCGCCGAGCGCGAGGCCCCGGGCCCGGAGGGCCTCCGCCTCGTGCAGGAAGCCGAAGGTGCGCGCGCCGGCGAGCTCGCGGCGGAACTCGTCGGTGGTGATGTCGTAGGCGCCGCTCTGGCGGCCGATCAGCGGGTGGGGCCACTCGATCGTGGTGGTGAGCCGGAGGGCGCGCGCCGGCGCGACGACGTAGGTCGAGTCCCCTTCGGCCAGCTGAAACGGGGCCATGACGCGGTAGACCGTCGGCTGGCCCGCCGTGGTCGCGACACCCGCGGCCGTCAGGGCGGTCAGGAACGGCGCGAACGACCCATCGCCGATCGGCGGCTCGGGCCCGTCGAGCTCGACGGTGAGGTCGTCGAGCTCCAGGGCGGCGGCGGCCGCGAGCAGGTGCTCGACCGTCTGGACCGTGGCCTCGCCGTCGCCCAAAGCGGTGCGCCGCTCGGTGGACTGCACCTCGGTGACGCGGGCGGGGATCGCGGGCGTGCCGGGGAGGTCCATCCGCCGGAACACGATGCCCTGCCCCGGCGGCGCGGCCACGCAGCGTGCGGTCGCGTGGCGCCCGGTGTGGAGGCCCACGCCGCGGACCTCGGCGGGTCCGGCCAGCGTGCGCCTACCCACCGCGCCCGGCCTCCTGCGCCATCCGCTCGAGGTCGGAGATGATCGGCGCCAGCCGGTAGAGCGCGGCCTGCGCCCGGAGGAACTGGCGGTGCGGGCGGGCGGGATGCCCGCTGAAGGCGGCGCCGGCCGGCACGTCGCCGAAGACGGCGCTCTTGGCCGCGATCCGGGCGCCGTCCCCGATCACCAGGTGGTCGGTGACCCCCACATGGCCGGCCAGGATCACGTCGTTCCCGATGCGGGTGCTGCCCGCGATTCCGACCCCCGCCATCACCAGACAGCGCTGGCCCAGGCGGACGTTGTGGCCGACGTGGACCAGGTTATCCAGCTTGCTGCCGCGCCCGATCACGGTGTCGCCCACGCTGCCCCGGTCCACGCAGGAGTTGGAGCCGATTTCCACCTCGTCTTCGATCAGACAGCCGCCGACGTGGGGGATGCGGTGATGGGCGCTCCCATCCGAGAGGTAGCCGAACCCGGGGCCTCCGAGCACGGCCCCCGCCTTGATCACCACCCGGCTCCCGACCTTGGTCTCCCGATAGATCACGGCGCGCGGCCCGATGACCGTGTCCTCTCCGACGGTCACCTCGTCCCCGAGGGACACACCCTCGGCGACCACGCAGCGGTCGCCCAGACGGACGTCGCGCCCGACCACGACGTACGGCCCGATGCTGACACCGCCTCCCAGGACGACGCCGGCGCCGAGCCGGGCCGTGGCGTCGACGCCCGGTCCGGCCG
>JBOHSB010000002.1:0-1907 GCA_050733015.1 Gemmatimonadales bacterium | reverse complement strand
CTGTCGGCCCGCGTCCACCCGGTGTTCCGCCGGACGTCGATCAGCACGCCGATGACGCCGGTGCGCGAGGGGTACAGGTCGAGCGCGGTGCACGCTGAGTGCCCGACCGCGATGAGCTCGGCGTCGGTGGCGTCCGCCCCGGAGAGCAGGGAATCGCTCCGCACGGCCGACAGGTAGGCGGCGTCGCTGCTCGCGCCCTGCTGGTACAGCGGGGCCAGGGCAACGAGGCCGACGCGCGCAGCTTCCTCCGTCCATCCGTCACCGAGCTGTCCGATCCCGCCGCGTTCGCCGGCATGGCCGAAGCGGTGGACGCGATCGCGTCCACCATCCGCGCCGGCGGCACCATCATGGTCCACGGCGACTACGACGTAGATGGCCAGTGCGCCACGGCCCTGCTCACCCGCGCGCTCCGCGCCGCGGGTGCGGACGTGATCGGCTTCGTGCCCCATCGCCTGCGCGACGGATACGACTTCGGTCCCGCCGGACTGGCCGCCGCCCAGCGGCTCGGCGTGTCGCTGGTCGTCACCTGCGATTGCGGCATCACCGCGGTGGACACCGCGCGCGCCGCGCAGGCGGCGGGGATCGGCCTGGTCATCACCGACCACCACCTGCCCGGCGCCGAGCTGCCGCCGGCGCTCGCCATCGTGGATCCGCAGCGGGCCGACGACACCTCGGGCGCGCGGGCGCTGTGCGGCACCGGCATCGCGTTCAAGCTGGTGCAGGCGCTGGTTCCTGCGCTCGGGCTTCCGCCGAATCTGCCGTATCACCTCCTCGACCTCGTGGCCCTGGCTACCGTGGCCGACGTGGTGCCGCTGGTCGGCGAGAACCGGATTCTGGTCCGCCACGGCCTGCGGCTGCTGGTCGAGAGCCGCTGGCCCGGGCTCCGGGCCCTGATCGAGGCCGCCGGCCTGGCCGGTCGGGAGCTTCGCGCCGGCCACCTGGGGTACGTGCTGGGGCCGCGGCTCAACGCGGTCGGCCGGATCGGCGACGCGGCCGACGGCCTTCGGTTGCTGCTGAGCGACGAGCCGGAGGAGGCAATCGAGCTGGCCCGGCGCCTCGAGGGGCTCAACGTGGAGCGCCAGTCGCTGGACCATCGCATGCTCGACGAGGCGGTCGCGATGGTGGAGCAGTGCTGTGACCCCGAGCGCGACGCCGGGTTCGTCCTCGCCGGTGACGGCTGGCACCCGGGGGTAGTGGGCATCGTGGCGTCCCGGCTGGTCGAGCGCTACGGCCGGCCGACTTTCCTCATCGCGTTCGACGGCGACATCGGCAAGGGATCCGGACGCAGCATCTCCCGCTTCGACCTCCACGCCGCGCTGCTCGCCTGCGGCGATCTGCTGGAGCGCTACGGGGGACACCAGATGGCGGCCGGGCTCACGATCCGGCGCGGCCGGCTGGAGGAGTTCCGCGAGCGGTTCGCCGGCATCGCGCGCGAGACGCTGGGACCGGACGACCTCGGCCCGGAGCAGCGGGTGGACCTCGCGCTGGGCCTGCACGAGGCCAACCGTGAACTCGAGCGGATGTGCCGCCACCTCGAGCCCTGCGGGTCGGGGAACGCGAGCCCGGTGTTCGGCGTTCGCGGGATTCGGTTCGTGGGCCGCTCGCGGGTCGGCAACGGCCACCTCAAGGGCACCCTCGACGACGGCGCCACCCGGCTCGGCGCCATCGGGTTCCAGTGGGCAGACCGGGTGCCATGGCTGGGCGACGGGCTGGTGGACGTGGCCTTCCGGCTCGAGTCCAACGAGTGGAACGGCTATTCCACGCTTCAGGCCCGGCTGTGCGCGCTGGCACCGCACGTGCCGGCGTGACGGACGCGGCGGCGGGGGCGCGGGACAACCCCCGGAGTCACCTTGACCCCTCGAGTCACCCTGAGCGAAGCGAAGGGGGCATGCTCTGGGTCATGCCCC
>JBOHSB010000001.1:0-2558 GCA_050733015.1 Gemmatimonadales bacterium | reverse complement strand
GCGATGATGCGGTCGAGGTGGGCGTCGGCCTCGCGGTGGCTCAGGCGGATCACGTCCTTGGCCGAGCGGGCGTAGGCGTCGCCCAGGTGGGTCTCGACCCGCGTCTCCCAGTACGAGTGGCCCACGGCGGCCGTGCTGCTCGTGATCATCAGCTGCCGCGGCACGAAGTAGTTGTGGGCCACCGTGTCGGCGGCGAGGTGGCAGAGGTAGCCCAGCCCGAAGGCGCGGAGGCCGTCGGTCGCGGCCAGGTCGTGGATCTCCTGGCCGACGTGCCAGTAGTGACAATGGCGCCCGAGCGGCGCGTAGTGCTTGGCGATCGACGAGTCGGCCGCGATGTTGCCGTAGAGGAAGTCGAACGGGTAGGCCCGGAGGAGGTCGGCGACGGCGGCCGGCAGCTGGCCGAGATTGCCGAGGATGGACTCGCCCAGATAGATGTGGGTGCCCGGCGTCCAGGCGTACGCCGAGTGGGGAAGCGCCAGGAGCACGAGCCCCACGCCCGCCAGGGCGAGCGCGAGGCGCGCGAGCCTCATGACCGGCCGGCCACGAGCAGGCGTCGGACCCGGCCCAGCATGCCGTTGCCGCGGCGGACCGACCGCAGCGTCGCGGCCACGTCCAGCGCGGCGTCCTCCACTTCGCCGTGGACCAGATCGTACAGGGTCTCGAGGTCCGCCAGCTTCTCCTCGACCCGGTCCACCCCCCGCACCAGCTTGCGCCGCACGCGGCGGCTGGTCTGCGCGAACGCGCCGGCTTCGTTGCGCACGACGACCATGAGGTCCTGGCCCTGCTCGGTCAGCCGCCGGACCGCCTTGAGCGCCTGGGCCGCATCGTCCTGCAGTCCGCTCGCGACCGCGGCCAGCTTCTTCGCTTCCCCCGAGAGCCGGAGCGCGGCGATCATCGCGACCGCAGCGATGCCGAGAAAGCAGACGGCGATGATCGCCAGCGATATGGCCATGGTCGGCCCGACCCACCCCGGTTGGGCGGCGACCTGCAGCAGTGCGAGTGTGTGCGCCACGATATCCTCCCCGAAAGGGCCGGCGGGTCGCCTCGCGATGGCGACCGCACGCCGTCTGGTAAAACAACGGGGTGCGCGGGGTGCATCGCAACCCCCTCGATCCGCTTGACGCGATTCCCCGACTCCGTCAGCTTTGGCCATGCCTCCACGTTTTCTGGTGAAAGGCGGGCGTCCGTTGCGCGGGTCGGTCCGGCCCGCCGGCAACAAGAACGCCGCGCTGCCGATCCTCGCCAGCACCGTCCTCGCCGATGGCCCGATGGAGCTCGACAACATCCCGCGCATCCGGGACGTCGAGACCATGCTCGATCTGCTGGTCGATCTGGGCGCCTCGGCCGAGTGGATCGGACCGAACCTGGTCCGGGTGGACGCGCGCCAGGCGCGCCCCAAGCCGCTCGACCCCAAGCTGTGCGCCCGTATTCGCGCCTCGATCCTCCTCGCCGGCCCGCTGCTCGCCCGGTTCGGCTCGGTGACGCTGCCGCCGCCCGGCGGCGACGTGATCGGCCGGCGGCGGGTCGATACCCACTTCCTCGCGCTCGAACAGCTCGGCGCAGCGGTGACCGTGGGCGACCGCTACGAGCTCGAGGCCAAGAAGGGGCTCACCGGCGCCGACATCTTCCTGGACGAGCCCAGCGTCACCGGCACCGAGAACGCGCTCATGGCCGCGGTGGCGGCTAAGGGCCGCACGGTACTGCGGAACGCGGCATGCGAGCCGCACGTGCAGGACCTGGCCCGGGCGCTGGTGGCCATGGGCGCGGGCATCGACGGAATCGGGACCAACGTCTACACCATCGAAGGCGGCCGGCCGCTGCACGGCGCCAGCTATGCGATCGGGCCGGATCACATCGAGATCGGAAGCTTCATCGGGCTGGCGGCGGTCACCAACGGGGCGATCACCATCGATCCCGTCCGATCCGAGGATCTCCGGAGCACGCTGCTGGGCTTCGAGCGGCTCGGGATCCGCCCGAGGGTGGACGGCCAGCGGCTCACGGTGGACGCCGACCAGGAGCGGCGCATCCGCCCGGACCTGGGCGGGCACGTGCCGAAGCTGGAGGACGGGCCCTGGCCCGCGTTCCCGGCGGACGTGATGTCCACCACGATCGTGAGCGCCACTCAGTGCGCCGGCATGCTGCTGGTGTTCGAGAAGATGTTCGAGTCGCGGCTGTTCTTCGTGGACAAGCTGATCGGCATGGGCGCCCGCATCGTGCTGTGCGATCCCCACCGTGCCGTCATCTCGGGGCCCTCGCCGCTCAAGGGCGGCACGGTCGAATCGCCCGATATCCGCGCCGGCATGGCCATGCTTCTCGCGGCCCTCGCGGCGGAAGGGTCGAGCGTCATCCACAACGTCGGACAGATCGAGCGCGGCTACGAGCGGATCGACGAGCGCCTGCGGTCGCTCGGGGCGGACATCGAGCGACGGGATGACTGAGGGCGGGAGGGCGAAGGGCGCCAGCCCGAGCCTCGCCGCCGTCATCCCGAGCCTCGCCGCCCTCATACCGAGCGAAGCGAGGGACCTTCGCCGCGCTCGAGCCATGCCCGAGCAAGGTCC